>NZ_CP029192.1:6475297-6783645 GCF_008642315.1 Streptomyces venezuelae
GTCCTGCCGTACACCTCCTTCGACGGCCTCGACGCGGGCACCGGCGTCCTGGAAGGCCTGCGGCGCGGCCGCATCGAGGAGGGCCACCGCGGCTCCCTCACCACGCTCGCCGCCCCCCTCGCCGGCCGCTACGACGCGATGAGCATGTTCCACACCCTCCAGCACGCCCCCGACCCGCGCGCGGAGCTCAGGGCCGCCCGCACCGTGCTGCGCCCCGGCGGCCACCTCATGATCGAGGCCCCCGACCCCCAGTGCCGCTACGCCCGGCTGCTCGGCAAGTGGTGGGCGTCGTACGGCCAGCCACGGCACCTGCACCTCATGCCGCTCGCCAACCTCCGCACGGAGCTGGAGAACCTCGGCTTCACGGTCGTCGGCGTCGAACGCCGCGCCCCGCACGTCCCGCTCGACCTGGCCTCGGCCGTCGCGCTGTTCGTCAACCGCCGCATCCCTGGACCCGACGTCCCGTGGCGCGCCAGGCCCACGTCCCCGCTCCGGCTCCGCCTGCGGCAAGCCGCCTGGTGGGCGACCGCGCCGCTGCTGGCCATCGCCCGCGCCCTCGACACGCTCCTGAGCCCCCTGCTCACCCGCACCGGCTTCTCCAACACCTACCGGGTCATCGCACGCAGGGGCGCCTGACGGGCGCAGCGGAGATCAGCCCCGCAGCGCCAGCGCCTGCCCCGCCACCACGAGCAGCACGTGTTCGCACTCGGCGGCGAACAGGGTGTTCAGGCGGCCCAGTTCGTCGCGGTAGCGGCGGCCGGACGCGGTCGCCGGGACGATCCCGGAGCCGACCTCGTTCGACACGGCGACCACCGTGCGCCGGGTCGCCCGCACCGCGTCGGCGAGTTCGACGACCCGCCGCCGAAGCTCCCGCTCCCCGCCACCGGCCCACTCGTCGTCGTCCCACGCCTTCACCTCGTCCATGACGTGCGTCAGCCACAGCGACAGACAGTCGACGAGCAGCGGGGGCCCGTCATCGGCGAGCAGCGGGACGAGGTCGCAGGTCTCCGTCGTACGCCAGGAACCGGGGCGGCGCTCGCGGTGCACGCTCACCCGCCGCGCCCACTCGGTGTCGCCGTTCCTGGTCCCGCCGGTCGCCACGTACAGCACCTCGGGGAAGGCCTCCAGGCGCCGCTCCGCCTCCACCGACTTGCCCGAACGCGCGCCGCCGAGTACCAGCGTCCGGCGCGGTACGTCCGGCACGTCCTCGTAGGCGCCGATCACGAGCGTCGACCCGTCCGGCACGGCACGCGCCCCCGCGGCGGCCAGCCGGCGCGTCAGCTCGGGCCCCGGCGGCGCCTCGTGGCCGATGTGCACGGCGATCACGTCGGTGGTGGGCCCGACGGCTCCGGTGGCCCGCAGCCGGGCAAGACCGTCCGGGCGCCCCAGCACATCGGCGACGACCATCTCGTACGGGGACCGCCCACCGTGTCCGTGCGCGCCGCCGTTCCCCTCGCCGAGCCCGGCGGGCGCCCCGCCCGGCGGCAGGTACAGCAGCCGCTCGCCGTCGGGCCCCGTCACCTCGTAACCGGAACCCGGCGCGTCCAGCGCCACCGTGCGCACCCGGTGCCCGGTGAGCAGCGCCAGCTCCCGCCCGTCGGCGACCCGCCCCGGCTGCGGCAGCCCCGCGGGCACCTCGACGGCGGGCCCGTCGTGCGGATGGGAGAGGAGCACCTGGCGCACCCCGCCGAGCGAATGCCCGGCACGGGCGGCCGCGAAGGCGGCGCCCGGGGTGAGGTCGAGCAGCAGGACGCCGTCCACGAGGAGCGCGGTGGCGGCGCGCGCCGCGGGACCGAGCGCGGTCGCGCACGCCGCGCAGGGGCAGTCGGGGAGCGGCAGTCCGCCGGGGGCGCCGGTGCCGAGCAGAGTCAGTTCCACACGAAGATCCTCCCGCGTCGCGTCAGGCACCGCGCGCCCGGCTAGGCTCAAACGGATTCAGGGCGGTTCACACACCGCCACGGAACCTTCGGGAGGCTGACATGGCGGCATGGACGTGGCGGTTCGAGAAGGCGGACGGGACGGAGGTCCAGCCCGCGGTGCAGCCCGAGGAGTTCACCACTCAGGGCGACGCCGAGTCCTGGGTCGGTGAGTACTGGAAGGCGTTGGCCGAGGGTGGCGCCGACCAGGTGACCCTCTTCGAGGACGCGCGGGAGATCTACGGGCCGATGAGCCTGCACATGGAGGGCGTGGAGGAGTCCGAGGACGCCTCGGCCTGACGGGCGCGCGCACGACGGGAGGCGGCGGCCGGGCCACGGCCGCCGCCTCCCGCATGTGTGCGTACGGGCCTCGCCTGTGTGCGTGCGGCCCTCGCCTGTGTGCGTACGGCCCCCGCTAGATCTCCCCGAGGGTGACGTCGGCCGTCTTCTCGGCCCCGTCCCGCACGTACGTGACCTTCGCCTTCTGGCCCGGCTTGTCCGAGGCGAGCGCTTCGGAGAGCGAGTCGATGGTGGTGATCTCGTCGTCGCCGAGCCGGGTGATGATGTCCCCGGCCGCCAGGCCCGCCTTCGCCGCGGCGCCGCCCCCTGGCGCCTCGACGACGGCCACGCCCGCGGGCCGGTAGTCGTCGCCGAGGACCGTGCGGCCCGTGATGCCGAGCGCCGCCCGGCCCGAGTCGGTGACCTCGCCGTTCTCGACGATCTGGTCGGCGACGGTCTTCACCATCGACGACGGGATCGCGAACCCGATGCCGGGCGCGGCGCTGTCACCCATCTGCGGATCGCTCGCGGCGAGCGTGGGGATGCCGATGACCTTCCCGTCGAGGTCGACGAGCGCGCCGCCGCTGTTGCCGGGGTTGATCGCGGCGGAGGTCTGCACCATGTTGGCGATCGTGGCGCCGGTCCCGCCGCCCGAGCGGCCCTCGCTGACGGTGCGCCCGGTCGCCGACACGATGCCCTGCGTGACGCTGGACGACAGGCCGAGCGGGGAGCCCATGGCCAGCACGATCTGCCCGACCTCGGCCTTGGCGGAGTCGCCGAACTCCGCGGCCTTCAGCCCGTCCGGCACGTCGCTCAGCTTGATGACGGCCAGGTCCTGCTCCGGGTAGGAGGCGACCAGATCGGCGGTGAGCACCTGCTCGCCGGTCGCCGTCGTCACCTTGAAGCGCTTCTCCTTGCCCACGACGTGGGCGTTGGTGACGATGTGCCCCTTGTCGTCGTAGACGACCCCGGACCCCAGGCCTTCGGAGGCGTCGATCTGGACGACGGACGGCAGAACGTCCTTGATCACCTTCTGGTAGTCGTCCTGCAGATCGCTCGCGGCGGCCGGTGCGGCCTGCGTGGTGGACCTGCCGGAGTCGCCGGAACCGGCGGAGGAACAGCCGCTGACGAGGGCGAGGGCGGCGACGCACGCCACGGAGGCGGCAGGGATACGGGAGGCAGTCATGCCCCGAGTGTCGGATTTGTCGTCCCGGGGCGCCCTGAATTAGGGGGCCGAACAGGCGTCGGCCCTCAGCCCCCCTCTACATGCCCGCAGCCCCCCCCCGGACTGCCGCAGCCCCTCGACCTGCTTGCAGCTCCTCGACCCGCTAGTCCCGCACTCCGCACAGATGCAGCAGCGCGGCCACCCGCCGGTACGGATCGGTCCGCCCCGCCCGTTCCTCCGCGGTGAGCAGCGCCTCGAACTCCCACTCCGGAGGGAGCGCCGCCCCGTCGGCCACGGTGTCCGTGAACACCCGCACGCCGTACCAGGCCTGCAGCGGCGCCGCGATCCCCGCCAGCGCGGAGGTCAGCGCGTCGAGCCGGTCCGCGCGGGCGTCGATCCCGAGCCGGTTGCGGTACGTCACGGAGTCGAAGGCGGCGAGCGCCCCCGACCAGTCCCCGGCCAGCCCCGGCCGCATGGCCAGCGCCTCCGCGTTGCGCACGAGCAGCGAGAGCAGCCCGCCGGGCGCCAGCATCCGGGCGAGCCCGGCGAGGAGCGCGTCGGGCTCCTCCACGTACATCAGTACGCCGTGGCAGAGCACGACGTCGAAGCTGCCGGGCAGGAAGTGCACCCCGGTCTGGTGCCCGTCGCCCTCGACGATGCGCACCCGCCCCTGGATGCCCTCGGGCTCGTCGGCGAGCGCCGCGCGGGCCGCGGCGATCATGGCGGAGTCCTGCTCGACGCCCGTCACCTTGTGACCGGCACGGGCGAGCCGCAGCGCCTGCGTGCCCTGGCCCATGCCGACGTCGAGCACGCGGAGCCGCTGCCCCACGGGGAAACGCCCGATTATCTGCTCGTCGAGCTGGCGCGCCACCAGCTCCTGGCGAACGGCGTTGCGCAGGCCGCCCAGCTTCTCCAGCCAGGCCCCGGCCCCGCCGGTGAATCCGCTCAGGGCCGCTCTCCGCGCTTGACCTGCGGCTTCGGCAGACGCAGCCGACGCATCTGGAGCGTACGCATCAGGCCGTAGGCCACGGCGCCCTTCTTGTTCTCGTTCGGGAAGCGCTCGTTCAGGCGCTTCTTCAGACGGAACCCGGTGGCGACGGAGTCGACGATGATCAGGACGATCACGAAGAGCCAGGCCAGCAGCGCGACATTCTGCAGCTGCGGCACCTGGACGACGCTCAGGACGAGAATGAGCACCGCGAGGGGCAGAAAGAACTCGGCGACGCAGAAGCGCGAGTCGACGAAGTCGCGCGCGAACTTGCGCACGGGACCCTTGTCGCGGGCGGGCAGGAACCGCTCGTCGCCGCTCGCCATCGCCTCGCGCTGCTTCGCCATCTGCGTGCGGCGCTCGTCGCGCTGCCGCTTGGCGGCCTCCTTGCGCGTCGTCGGCGTGTTGGTCACGCTGCGGCGCTGGGACTGGGCCATGGCGCGCTTGGGGGTGGGGCGGCCCTTGGGGGCCTGCGGGTCACGGGGCTGGTTGGAGTCGGTCACCGGCGCCTGAACAGCCGGGGCCTTCTCTTCCTTGGATCGGCTACGGAACACAAAATCCAAGGGTACGGGGTGCGGGGACATGGACGTCAGCCCGGAGGGGAACGATCCGGCAACGCCGGGCGTCTTGATTACGTGCCCAATGGGACGTACCAGGCGGTATGAGCCGGGTTCGGCGTCTGCCGCTCGCTCTTTCGGGGCCGGCTCACAGGGGTGCACCTACTCCTTACGCCGGAGCGGTGCGGGACGCAGTCGTCCTTGGGGATGAGCGCATCCGCACGCGAACAGTGCGGTAATGGATGCAGGGCCCGTACTGTGGGTTCTGAGCAGTACCTGGAGCTGGAAGTCCGTCAGAAGGGGGCGCGCGAAGCCCATGAGCGGTGTCATGAAGCGTATGGGGATGATCTTCCGCGCGAAGGCGAACAAGGCCCTGGACCGGGCCGAGGACCCGCGCGAGACCCTCGATTACTCGTACCAGAAACAGCTGGAGCTGCTGCAGAAGGTGCGCCGCGGCGTCGCCGACGTGGCGACGTCCCGCAAGCGCCTCGAACTGCAGCTGACCCAGCTCCAGAAGCAGTCCTCGACCCTTGAGGACCAGGGCCGCAAGGCGCTGGCGCTCGGCCGCGAGGACCTGGCCCGCGAGGCCCTGTCCCGCCGTGCGGCGCTCCAGCAGCAGGTGACGGACCTGGAGACGCAGCACCAGACCCTCCAGGGCGAGGAGGAGAAGCTCACCCTCGCGGCGCAGCGGCTTCAGGCCAAGGTCGACGCCTTCCGCACGAAGAAGGAGACGATCAAGGCCACGTACACCGCGGCGCAGGCGCAGACCCGCATCGGCGAGGCCTTCTCGGGCATCTCCGAGGAGATGGGCGACGTCGGCATGGCCATCCAGCGCGCCGAGGACAAGACCGCGCAGCTCCAGGCGCGGGCCGGCGCGATCGACGAACTGCTCGCCTCCGGGGCCCTCGACGACTCCTCCGGACTGGCCAAGGACGACATCCAGTCCGAGCTGGACCGGCTCTCCGGTGGTACAGATGTAGAGCTGGAGCTGCAGCGCATGAAGGCGGAACTCGCCGGAGGCTCCGGCGGCGGGCAGCAGGCGATCGAGGGCGGCCAGGGCCAGTCCCAGCCGCACTCCCAGCAGCCCCAGGACACCCCGCGCTTCGACAAGCAGTAGCCCTACGCACGTCCTGAGGAGGACGACATGATCGTACGGATCATGGGGGAGGGGCAGGTGAAGCTGGCGGACAGCCACTTCGCCGAACTGAACAAGCTGGACGACGAGCTGCTCGAGGAGATGGAGAGCGGCGACGAGCCCGGCTTCCGCCGCACGCTCCACGCCCTCCTGGACAAGGTCCGGGAACTGGGCACGCCCCTCCCGGACGACGCCCTGGAACCCTCCGAACTCATCCTCCCGTCCCCGGACGCGACGATCGCGGAGGTCCGCGACATGCTGACGGACGACGGCTTGATCCCGGGCTGACCGCGCGTAGGGGAGAGCGCCCCGTAAGGGGCGCAGCCCAGGGGCGCGGGGCTGTGCCATCTGCGGCTCCGCCGCGCGGGCGCGACCAGCCCCCCCACAAACCCGCGCGGGCGGGCGTAGTTAGGGGCGCGGGGAACTGCGCGACCAGCCCCCACGGACCCGCAGCCTGAGGGCGCAGCCCAGGGGCGCGAGGAACGGCGCGCTCAGCCCCCACCGCCCCGCGGACAACGCACAACCGCAACAACCCCAATCCGGCCAAGGCCCCCGGCCAGCCCCCGTAACGTTGGGGGGTGACCACTCTCGTACGAGGCCGCGGCTGGGCCAGAACGCACCCCCTCGCCGTGGACGCCGCGCTCGCCACCGCCGTCCTCGTCTGCATGGTCGTCGGCTCGTTCGCCGAGCCGAACGGGGAGCACGGCCCCACCTGGGGCACCCGCACCCCCGACGCCCCCAGCCTCGTCCTGATGGTGCTCGGCGCGCTCGCCCTCGTCTTCCGCCGCCGCACCCCCTGGTGCGTGCTCGCCGCGACCTGCGCCGCCGCCATCGTCGAGCTGCTCACCGGCCAGCCCCGCGCCCCCGTCGTGATGTGCGCGGTCATCGCGCTGTTCACCGTCGCCGCCCGCACGGACCGCTCCACGACCTGGCGGATCGGCCTGGTCACGATGACGGGCCTGACCGGCGTCGCGATGCTCTCGGGCGGCCCCCTGCCCTGGTACGCGCAGGAAAACCTCGGCATCTTCGCCTGGACCGGCATGGCGGCCGCCGCGGGTGACGCCGTGCGCAGCCGCCGCGCCTTCGTCGACGCCATAAGAGAGCGCGCCGAGCGTGCGGAACGTACGAGGGAGGAAGAGGCCCGGCGCCGCGTCGCCGAGGAACGGCTGCGGATCGCCCGCGACCTGCACGACGTGGTCGCCCACCACATCGCCCTGGTCAACGTGCAGGCAGGCGTGGCCGCGCACGTCATGGACCGACGGCCCGACCAGGCCAAGGAAGCCCTCGCGCACGTACGGGACGCCAGCCGCTCCGCGCTCAACGAACTCCGCGCCACCGTCGGCCTGTTGCGGCAGACCGGCGACCCGGAGGCGCCCACCGAGCCGGCCCCCGGCCTGCACCGCCTCGACGAACTCGTCGACACGTTCCGCAACGCGGGCCTGCCCGTGGAGGTCGCTCTCGGCCAGGTCGGCCTGGACCTCGCGGCCGCCGTCGACCTCGCCGCGTTCCGGATCATCCAGGAGGCCCTGACCAATGTGCAGAAGCACGCGGGGCAGGACGCCAAGGCCGAGGTGAGCGTCGTCCGCGTCGGCCCGAACGTCGAGGTCACCGTCATCGACGACGGTCCGGGCCCCGGCAAGGGCGACGCGCCCAACACCGACGGCGGCGGCCACGGCCTGCTCGGCATGCGCGAACGCGTCACCGCGCTCGGCGGCAGCTGCTCCGCGGGGCCCCGCTACGGAGGCGGCTTCCGCGTCCATGCGATCCTGCCCGTCACCACGGCAAAGGGAGGGACCGCGTGACGATCCGGGTACTGCTCGCCGACGACCAGGCGCTGCTGCGCAGCGCGTTCAAGGTGCTCGTCGACTCCGAGTCCGACATGGAGGTGGTCGGTGAGGCGTCCGACGGGGCGGAGGCGGTCGAACTCGCCAAGTCGGAGCGGGCCGATGTGGTCCTGATGGACATCCGGATGCCCGGCACCGACGGTCTCGCCGCCACCCGCATGATCAGCGCGGATCCCTCCCTGGCCCACGTCCGCGTGGTGATGCTGACGACCTTCGAGGTCGACGAGTACGTGGTGCAGTCGCTGCGCGCGGGCGCATCCGGATTCCTCGGCAAGGGAGCGGAGCCGGACGAACTGCTCGGCGCCATCCGCGTCGCGGCGGCCGGCGAGGCGCTGCTGTCGCCCGTCGCCACCAAGGGGCTCATCGCCAAGTTCCTCGCGCAGGGCGAGGGGCAGGACGGCGACGGGTCCGCGCGCGGCGAGCGGCTCGGCGCGCTCACCGGACGCGAGCGCGAGGTCCTCGTACAGGTCGCGGGCGGCCACTCGAACGACGAGATCGCCGAGCGTCTCGAGGTCAGCCCGCTCACCGTGAAGACGCACGTGAACCGGGCGATGGCGAAGCTCGGCGCACGCGACCGCGCTCAACTGGTCGTCATTGCGTACGAATCGGGCCTGGTGCGTCCAAGGGTGGAGTGACGCGTGGGGCGGCGTACTGCGAGCGCAGTATGCGTGGCATACGAAATGGTCCTCTGAGCGGGGCGTCACGTACCGGCCGTGGCTGAGAGTGTGAGGGCGGGCGAAGCTTGCCGCAGGCACCCACTTTCCGGGCCCCGGCCGTGGCCGTCACCACGGCCCTGTCCGGCTGCCGGGCTGCCCTGCTGTCCCGTCCGGCCTCGCCCGCCTCCCCCCGCCGCGCACGCCACAGAGAGAGACCCTCATGTCCTGGCTGTCCAGGTTCAGCCTTGCCCAACGGGCACTCATAGGGCTGATGTCGATCATCGCGATCGTCTTCGGTGCCATCGCGATACCGCAGCTCAAGCAGCAGCTGCTGCCCTCCATCGAACTGCCCATGGTGTCCGTGCTCGCCCCTTACCAGGGCGCGTCTCCCGACGTGGTCGAGAAGCAGGTCGTCGAGCCGCTCGAGAACACCATCGACGCGGTCGACGGCATCACCGGCATCACCTCCACGGCGAGCGAGGGCAACGCCGTGATCATGGCCTCGTTCGACTACGGCAGCGGCTCCAAGCAGCTCGTCGCCGACGTCCAGCAGGCTGTGAACCGCGCCCGCGCCGAACTCCCCGACGCCGTCGACCCGCAGGTCGTCGCGGGCTCCACCGACGACATCCCCACCGTCGTCCTCTCCGTCACCTCCGGCAAGGACCAGCAGGCCCTCGCCGACCAGCTGGACCGCACCGTCGTGCCCTCCCTCAAGGACATCGACGGCGTCGGCCAGGTCACCGTCGACGGCGTGCGCGACCTCCAGGTCGACGTCACCCCCGACGACCGGAAGCTGGCGAAGGCGGGGCTGACGCCCGCCGCGCTCGGCAAGGCGCTCCAGGCGGGCGGCGCCACACTGCCCGCCGGCTCCTTCGACGAGGGCGGCAAGAACCGGACCGTGCAGGTCGGCGGCGGCTACACATCGCTGCGGCAGATCAAGGACCTGCGGGTCACGCCCGAGGCCGCGCCCGGTGAGCGGGCCGGCAAGCCGGTGCGCCTCGGCGACGTCGCCACGGTCGAGCAGAAGCCGTCCACCGCGACGTCCATCACCCGTACCGACGGCGAGCCGAGCCTCGCGGTCGCCGTCACCATGGACCACGACGGCAGTGCCGTCGCCATCTCCGACGCGGTCAAGGACAAGCTGCCCGACCTGCGCGAGGACCTCGGCTCCGGCGCGACCCTGACGGTCGCGAGCGACCAGGGCCCGGCCGTCGCCAAGTCCATCGAGGGCCTCACCACGGAGGGCGCGCTCGGCCTGGTCTTCGCGGTCGTCGTCATCCTGGTCTTCCTGGCGTCGATCCGCTCGACGCTGGTCACCGCGGTCTCCATCCCGCTCTCGGTCGTCCTCGCCCTGATCGTCCTGTGGACCCGCGACCTCTCCCTCAACATGCTCACGCTCGGCGCGCTGACCATCGCGATCGGCCGCGTCGTCGACGACTCGATCGTGGTCCTGGAGAACATCAAGCGCCACCTCGGCTACGGCGAGGAGCGCGAGGAGGCGATCCTCAAGGCCGTCCGCGAGGTGGCGGGCGCGGTCACGTCCTCCACCCTCACCACGGTCGCCGTGTTCCTCCCCATCGGCCTGGTCGGCGGCATGGTGGGCGAGCTCTTCGGCGCGTTCTCGCTGACGGTCACGGCGGCGCTCCTCGCCTCCCTGCTCGTCTCGCTGACGGTCGTGCCGGTCCTCTCGTACTGGTTCCTGCGCGCCCCGAAGGCCGTCCAGGGCGTCGACCCGGAGGAGGCCCGCCGCAAGGCCGAGGAGAAGGAGAGCCGCAGCAGGCTCCAGCGGATGTACGTCCCCGTCCTGCGCTTCGCGACGCGCCGCCGCCTCACCAGTCTCGGCATCGCGCTGGTGATCCTGGTCGGCACGTTCGGCATGGCGCCGCTCCTGAAGACGAACTTCTTCGACCAGGGCGAGCAGGAAGTCCTCTCCATCAAGCAGGAGTTGAAGCCCGGCACGAGCCTTTCGGCGTCGGACGCCGCGGCGAAGAAGGTCGAGAAGATGCTCTCCGGCATCGACGAGATCAAGGACTACCAGGTCACGGTCGGCTCCTCCGGCTTCATGGCGGCGTTCGGCGGCGGCACGGACACGAACCAGGCGTCGTACACGCTGACGCTCAAGGACAAGTCCTCGTACGACAAGACGCAGGACCTCGTCGAGAAGGAGCTCGGCAAGCTCTCCGGGATCGGCAGGACCAAGGTCTCCGCGGGTGACGGCTTCGGCAGCCAGGACCTGAGCGTCGTGGTGAAGGCCGCCGACGCGAAGGTGCTGCGCGAGGCGTCCGACGCCGTGCGGGACGAGGTCGCGAAGCTCGACGACGTCACCGACGTCCAGAGCGACCTGGCGCAGAGCGTCCCGCGCATCTCGGTCAAGGGCACCGCCAAGGCGGCCGCGGCCGGGTTCGACGAGACGACCCTCGGCCAGGCCGTCGCCCAGGCGGTGCGCGGCACCACCAGCGGCAAGGCGATCCTCGACGACACCGAGCGCGACGTCGTGATCAAGTCGGCGAAGCCGGCGAAGACCCTCGACGAGCTGAAGAAGCTGACGCTGCGCCCCGGGGTGCGGCTCGGCGACATCGCCGACGTCCGACTGGTCGACGGCCCGGTCTCGATGACCCGCATCGACGGCGCCCGCGCGGCGACGATCACGGCGAAGCCGACCGGCGACAACACGGGCGCGGTCAGCGCAGACCTCACCAAGAAGCTCGACGCGCTGAAGCTCCCCGACGGCGCGACGGCCTCGATCGGCGGCGTCTCCGAGGACCAGGACGAGGCGTTCGCCAAGCTCGGCCTCGCGATGCTGGCGGCCGTGGCGATCGTCTTCATGCTCCTGGTCGCGACGTTCCGCTCGCTGGTCCAGCCGCTGATCCTGCTGGTCTCCATCCCGTTCGCCGCGACCGGCGCGATCGGCCTGCTGGTCGCCACGGACACGCCGATGGGCGTCCCGGCGATGATCGGCATGCTGATGCTCATCGGCATCGTGGTCACGAACGCGATCGTGCTGATCGACCTCATCAACCAGTACCGGGCGCAGGGCCACGGCACGGTCGAGGCGGTCATCGAGGGCGGCCGCCACCGGCTCCGCCCGATCCTGATGACGGCCCTGGCGACGATCTTCGCCCTGCTCCCGATGGCCCTGGGCATCACGGGCGAGGGCGGCTTCATCGCCCAGCCGCTCGCGGTGGTGGTCATCGGCGGCCTGATCACCTCGACCCTGCTCACCCTCCTCCTGGTCCCGACGCTGTACGCGATGGTGGAACTCCGCAAGGACCGCAGGCGCGCGAAGCGCGAGGCGAAGGCGCAGGCGACGTAACCCCCGCCCCAAGGGGGCAGTCGTAAGGGGCACCCGCAATGGCGGGTGCCCCTTACGACAACGTTAGGACAGGGCTACGGAAGCGCCAGCATCCGTTCCAGGGCCAGCTTCGCGAACTGTTCGGTCTCCCGGTCCACCTCGATCCGGTTGACGAGCTTGCCGTCCGCGAGGGACTCCAGGGTCCAGACCAGGTGCGGCAGGTCGATCCGGTTCATGGTCGAGCAGAAGCAGACCGTCTTGTCGAGGAAGACGATCTCCTTGTCCTCAGCGGCGAAACGGTTCGCCAGTCGCCGGACGAGGTTCAGCTCGGTGCCGATCGCCCACTTGGAGCCGGCGGGCGCCGCCTCCAGGGTCTGGATGATGTGCTCCGTGGAGCCCACGTAGTCCGCCGCGGCGACGACCTCGTGCTTGCACTCCGGGTGCACCAGCACGTTCACGCCGGGGATGCGCGCGCGGACGTCCTCGACGCTCTCCAGCGAGAAGCGACCGTGCACCGAGCAGTGCCCGCGCCACAGGATCATCTTCGCGTCGCGCAGCTGCTCGGCGGTCAGGCCGCCGTTCGGCTTGTGCGGGTTGTAGACGACGCAGTCGTCGAGCGAGAGGCCCATGTCGCGCACCGCGGTGTTGCGGCCCAGGTGCTGGTCGGGCAGGAACAGGATCTTCTCGCCCTGCTCGAACGCCCACTCCAGCGCGCGCTTGGCGTTGGACGACGTACAGATCGTGCCGCCGTGCTTGCCCGTGAACGCCTTGATGTCGGCCGAGGAGTTCATGTACGAGACGGGCACGACCTGCTCGGCGATCCCGGCCTCGGTCAGCACGTCCCAGCACTCGGCGACCTGCTCGGCGGTGGCCATGTCGGCCATCGAGCAGCCCGCGGCCAGGTCGGGCAGCACGACCTTCTGGTCGTCCGTCGTCAGGATGTCCGCGGACTCGGCCATGAAGTGCACACCGCAGAAGACGATGTACTCGGCGTCCGGCCGCGCGGCCGCGTCACGCGCCAGCTTGAAGGAGTCGCCGGTGACGTCCGCGAACTGGATGACCTCGTCGCGCTGGTAGTGGTGGCCCAGCACGAAGACCTTGTCCCCGAGCCTCTCCTTGGCGGCGCGGGCGCGCTCCACCAGGTCCGGGTCGGAGGGGGACGGCAGATCGCCGGGGCACTCCACGCCGCGCTCGCTCCTGGGGTCGGCCTCGCGGCCGAGGAGGAGCAGGGCGAGGGGCGAGGGCTGTACATCGAGGGTCACGCTGTCCGCGGGGGACTGGGCGGTGGTCACAACACGCACCCTTTCTGACTCTGCAGACGATCCTTTTCGTCTAATTGACATTATCTATCATAACCGCTTCGTGTCAGTTTGACGATGGCCATAGTGTCGATGTGACGCATTCGCTGTCCGGCGGCCCGCTGTTCCCCGCCGCGCCATGTGCGAGCATGAAGGGGTAAGACGTAAGCGCTCGGCCCGGAATGAATCCGCGGCCCCGCCGGTTGCAACCGTCGGCAAGCAGTCTCCGTACAACCCGGGAGAGAAGCAGATGTCCGTATCGGACGAGACCACCACCGTGAGCGACGGCATCCTCCTGTCGGACGCCGCCGCGGCCAAGGTGAAGGGCCTGCTGGAGCAGGAGGGCCGGGACGACCTGGCGCTGCGCGTCGCCGTTCAGCCCGGCGGCTGCTCGGGCCTGCGCTACCAGCTGTTCTTCGACGAGCGTTCGCTCGACGGCGACGTCGTCAAGGACTTCGACGGCGTGAAGGTCGTCACGGACCGCATGAGCGCTCCCTACCTGGGCGGCGCCTCCATCGACTTCGTGGACACCATCGAGAAGCAGGGCTTCACGATCGACAACCCCAACGCCACGGGCTCCTGCGCCTGCGGCGACTCCTTCAGCTGAGGCTGCGAGGCACCCACGTCGAAGGCGGCGGCCCCCTGAGTTTCCAGGGGGCCGCCGCCTTCGTGCGTACCGCGTACCTCGCTGCGCTACTTCCGCCGGACCGTGTCGCCCGCGGCGTCCACGACCTTGCGCTCGCCCAGCGGCTTGTCCAGAGTGACCTTCTTCTTGAGGTCCTTGGCGACCATGATGCAGACGTCGCCCTTCTTGCCGGTCTCGGTGACCGAGACCTTCACGCGGTCGCCGTCCTCCTTCGCGGACGCCGAGTACTCACTGCAGGCGCTGCCCCAGAAGTGCACGGTCAGCGACTTCCCGTCGGCGGTGTAGGACGTCAGGCGCGTCTTGTCCGTGCCGTGGCCCTGGTCGCTGCCGTCGCCCTCGCCGCCCGGCTTCTCCGTGGGCGTCGGGGTGCCCGGCGTGCTCGGCGACGTCAGGTACTCGGGCGCGACCGCCGGGTGCGTCACCGTGAACGTGTCCTGCGCGCCCCGCGGCTTCACGTCGAACAGCCAGGACGGCACGAGGGTCTGCTTGCCGTCCACGAAGTGCGTCGCGAGACCGAACGTGGCGCCGCTGACGGCGACCGGCTGCGGCTTCGGCGCCTCGGACGACGGCTCGCAGGGGGCCTGCTTCGCGCCGCTGCCGCCCTCGTTCTTCGTCGCGTCGTCGGCGTGCGGCACCGGAGTCGCGCAGCCGCCGATGCCGACGCGGCCGTCGCCGCCCGACGCGTTCAGCCGGTCCAGGGTCTCCTGGGCGCCGATGACGGGGTACTTCGCCCCCTTCTCCGGCGCCTTCAACTGGCCGCTGCCGCCGACCACTTCGCCGTCGGCGCCGACCTGGATGCCGGTCGACCAGCCGTACGTGGGCAGGCCGTCCACCTTCGGGTCGGCGTTCACCACCCGTACGGCACCCATCAGCTGGCTCGCGTCGAGCTTCGCGTCGTCCTGGCCGAGGGCCTTCAGGACCGGCGCCGCGGCATCCTTGGCCGCCCGCTCGCCGACCGCGTCGCCCGTCTCGCCGCCCGGCGCGACGGAGGACTTGGAACAGGGCTTGCCGCGGGAGCAGTTGTCGGTGCCGCCCGTGCCGTGCCCGGCGTAGGTCCAGGTGCCGGGGGCCTGCTTGTTCACCTGCAGCGAGGGCCCGGAACCGTCGTTGGAGTGGCCGACCTTCCAGGTGCCGTCCTGCGACGTCGGCGTGCCGTCCACGCCCAGCGCCTTCGCGAGCTTGCCCACCTCGGCCGCGGTGACCTCGCCGCGTGCGTGGTAGACCGCCGCGGACTCGGGACCCTCGGGCAGCTCGGTGGTCGCCCGGTACCGCGCGCCGTTCGGGTCGGGCTCGCCGGGCGCGATGCCGTTGGAGTCGCCGGTGCCGCCGGTGCCGCTCTTGCCGTCGCCCTGCCGGTCGGCGGCCGGATAGCCGCCCAGGGCGAGGGGCGGCGGGTTGGCGCCGTCCCCCGCGGGTGCTCCGTCGCCGCCGCCGTTGCCGCCACCGCCGGACGCGGACGCCGCGAAGTACGCCCCGCCGCCGCCGACCAGCAGCACGGTGGCCGCGACCGAGGCGACGGCCAGGCGGGACCGGCGCCGCTTCGGCTCGGACGCCTCTTGATCGGATCGCTCGGTGCTCACCGCATCGCTCCTTCGACTGACTGCTGTCCCGGACATCCCACAGGTGACTGCCACCGGTGGGCTTCGTCGTATCCCAGTTCCCCTTTGCGGGGGACGGCGATGGGACGCAGTAGGGGAGCGCACGGTTCCCTTCGGCGCGCGCCGGGGCCCTGCGATCAGTCTCCCTCAGTCTCCGTACTCCGACATTTCGCCGATCAGACGGGCGGACGAGGGCGGGACGGTGATGCCGTGGATCAGCGAGGGCGGCACGGGGGCGGCCGCGGCCGCGGCGGGCACCGCCCAGTGCGGCACCATGCGGGCGCAGTCGCCCCGCAGCGACTCCAAGCTCTCGCTGGGCTCCGACTTGTGCGCGGCTCGACGCTTCAGGACGACATCCTTCGGGATAACGGTCATAACGGCACCGTAGGCATCAGGACGCGCACGAAAAAAGCCCTACTATCGGGTAGTTTTGGCACTTCAGGCGGGGTGCCTCGACCCGGTAGCGTGAACTGTCAATCCTCGCCTCTCCTCCACAGGAGCATCCAGCCGTGCGTATCGCAGTCACCGGCTCCATCGCCACCGACCACCTGATGACCTTCCCCGGCCGCTTCGCCGACCAGCTGGTCGCCGATCAGTTGCACACGGTCTCCCTCTCCTTCCTCGTCGACGCCCTCGATGTGCGCAGGGGCGGTGTCGCCGCCAACGTCACCTTCGGCATGGGACAGCTCGGCACCCGCCCGATCCTGGTCGGGGCCGCGGGCTCCGACTTCGACGAGTACCGCGCCTGGCTCGACCGGCACGGCGTGGACACGGCCTCGGTCCGCATCTCCGAGACGCTGCACACCGCGCGCTTCGTCTGCACCACGGACGCCGACCACAACCAGATCGGCTCCTTCTACACGGGCGCGATGAGCGAGGCCCGCCTCATCGAACTGAAGACCGTCGCGGACCGCGTGGGCGGCCTCGACCTCGTCTCGATCGGCGCCGACGACCCCGAGGCGATGCTCCGCCACACCGAGGAGTGCCGCTCCCGCGACATCCCGTTCGCCGCGGACTTCTCGCAGCAGATCGCGCGCATGGAGGGCGAGGAGATCCGCACGCTCCTCGACGGGGCGACCTACCTCTTCTCCAACGAGTACGAGAAGGGGCTCATCGAGTCCAAGACGGGCTGGACCGACGCCGAGATCCTCTCGCGCGTCGGCCACCGCGTGACGACCCTCGGCGCGAACGGCGTCCGCATCGAGTCCGCGGGCAAGGACCCGATCGAGGTCGGCGTCCCCGAGGAGGAGGCGCGGGTCGAACCGACCGGTGTCGGCGACGCGTTCCGCGCGGGCTTCCTCTCGGGCCTCGCCTGGGGCGTCTCCCACGAGCGCGCGGCGCAGGTCGGCTGCATGCTCGCCACCCTCGTCATCGAGACCGTCGGCACGCAGGAGTACGAGCTGCGCCGCAGCAACTTCATGGACCGCTTCACCAAGGCGTACGGCCACGAGGCCGCCACCGAGGTCAAGCCCCACCTGGCCTAGCTGCTCACGAGCTCCGGCGGACCACGTACGCGACACCGCGGTCCGCCGGCCGCTCGCCCACGTACTCCTGCCCCTGCGTCCAGCACCAGGCGGGGATGTCCACCGCCGCGACCTCGTCGTCGGCGAGGACGGTCACCGTGCCGCCCACCCGGACCCGCCCGATCGCCTTGGCCAGCTCGATGACCGGCAGCGGGCAGCTCATCCCGAGCGCGTCGACGGTCACGGCCTCCGCGGCCCCGTCCCCGCCCCCGACCGGCGCCCCCAGGGTCTCCCGCACGCCCCGCACGACGCCGGGCAGCACCTCCAGGAACCGCTCGACCTCCGCCTCATCGGCCCCGAACGGCAGCGACACCCGTACGTTCCCCTCGCTGACCACCCCCATGGCGCGCAGCACATGGCTCGGCGTCAGCGTCGAGCTCGTGCACGAGGACCCCGACGACACGGAGAAACCGGCCCGGTCCAGCTCGTGCAGCACCGTCTCCCCGTCGACATAGAGACAGGAGAAGGTGACGAGGTGCGGCAGGCGCCGCACCGGATCGCCCACCACCTCGACATCCGGCACCAGACCCGGCACCCGCGCCCGGATCCGCTCCGTCAGCTCCCGCAGCCGTACCGCCTCCGCGTCCGCCTCGGCCCGCACCGCCCGCAACGAGGCGGCCGCCGCCACGATCGCCGGAATGTTCTCGAAGCCGACGGCGCGCCCGGACTCCCGCTCGTCGACGGGCCCCCGCACGGCGAAGCGCACTCCCTTGCGTACGACGAGGAGCCCGACTCCTGCCGGACCACCCCATTTATGCGCACTCCCGGTCAGCAGCGACCAGTCCCCGTCGACGCGCCCCCACGCCAGCGACTGCGCCGCGTCCACCAGGAGCGGCACCCCGGCGGCCCGGCACACCTCCGCGACCCGGGCGACCGGCTGCTCCGTGCCGACCTCGTGGTTGGCGGACTGCAGACAGGCCAGCGCGGTGTCCTCCCGCAGCGCCTCGGCGTACGCCTCCGGGTCCACCGCCCCGCCACGGTCCACTCCCACCCGGGTCACCGCCCCGCCGTCGCCCTCATGGGCCTCGGCCGAATGGAGCACCGACGAATGTTCGACGGCCGACACGATCAGGTGGCGTCCGACGCGCCGTCGCCCGGCCAGCGCCCCGGCCGTCCCGGAGTGCACGGCGCGGGTGCCGGAGGAGGTGAAGACGAGCTCGTCGGTCCTGCAGCCCACCGCGTCGGCGGCCGCCTCGCGCGCGGCGTCGAGGAGTAGCCGGGCCTGCCGCCCCTCGCGGTAGAGCCGCGAGGGATCGGCCCACCCCTCGTCGAGGGAGGCCTGCAGAGCCTGCCGCGCGACGGGATGGAGCGGGGCGGAGGAAGCGACATCGAAGTAGGACACGCCTCAAAACTAAGACGTCATCCCACAGGGCCGCCCCAAGGGGCGCCCCGCAGGGGCAGCCCTGCAGGGGCGCGGGGAACTGCGCGCTCGGCCACGAACCACTTGCACCCGCCGGACCAGCGGATTCCGCCGAGCTCGTGGGCGCCCCGACCCTCCGTCAGAAAGCGGCCGAGGGAGCCTGGTCCCACCCTTCGGAGTGACCCGCGGCGCGTTAGGCACCCTCCCCGCGCGACCCCAAATAGCGTCCAGTAGGGTTTGGTCCGCATAAACATCCAAACCCCTGCCCGCCGCAGGGCGGCGACCGACCAGCGTGGAGGCCGCAGCCGACCGCGCGGGCGAGACTCTCGGGAAGGCGCTACGTGAGTCCCAACGGCTCCGACCGCTCGTCGCGGCGCCCGATGCGGCGGAAGCTGCCGCAGGTGCTGACTGCGGGCCTGATCCTGGCGACCGCCACCGGTTGCACATACAAGGATTTCCCCCGCCTTGGAATGCCCACCCCGGTAACGGAAGAGGCTCCGCGGATTCTCTCCCTCTGGCAGGGCTCGTGGGCGGCAGCGCTCGCCACGGGCGTGCTGGTCTGGGGCCTGATCCTGTGGAGCGTCATCTTCCACCGGCGCAGCCGCACCAAGGTGGAAGTACCGTCGCAGACGCGTTACAACATGCCCATCGAGGCGCTCTACACGGTGGTTCCGCTCATCATCGTGTCGGTCCTCTTCTACTTCACGGCACGTGACGAGTCGAAGCTCCTCGCGCTCGAAGACAAGCCGGCCCACACGGTCAACGTGGTCGGCTATCAGTGGAGCTGGGGCTTCAACTACATCGAGGACGTGCCGGGTTCCGACAAGGGCGACGCCAAGACGTCCAAGGACCTGGAAGCCATTCCGGACCGTTTCCGCGAGGACTTCCCGGCCAACGCCGGCGGTGTCTACGAAGTCGGCACGCCCGGCGAGCGGAACCCCCAGAACGGCAACCCCGGACCGACCCTCTGGCTCCCCAAGGGCGAGAAGGTCCGTTTCGTTCTGACTTCGCGTGACGTCATCCACTCCTTCTGGGTGGTGCCGTTCCTCATGAAGCAGGACGTCATCCCGGGCCACACCAACGCCTTCGAGGTGACTCCGAACAAGGAGGGCACCTTCATGGGCAAGTGCGCCGAGCTCTGCGGCGTCGACCACTCCCGGATGCTCTTCAACGTCAAGGTCGTCTCTCCCGAGCGCTACAAGCAGCACCTCGAGGACCTCGCGAAGAAGAACCAGACCGGTTACATCCCGGCCGGCATCGAGCAGACGGGCCACGAGAAGAACCGGGAGACGAACAACCTGTGAGCATCCTCAACGAACCCCAGGGTGCCGCGGCAGCGGACTCGTACGAGGACGAGCTGCCGGTCAGGCGCAAGCAGCCGGGCAACGTCGTGATCAAGTGGCTGACCACCACCGACCACAAGACGATCGGCACGCTCTATCTGGTCACGTCGTTCGCGTTCTTCTGCATCGGCGGCGTCATGGCGCTCTTCATGCGCGCCGAACTGGCCCGTCCCGGCACGCAGATCATGTCGAACGAGCAGTTCAACCAGGCGTTCACGATGCACGGCACGATCATGCTGCTGATGTTCGCGACGCCGCTGTTCGCCGGTTTCGCGAACTGGATCATGCCGCTGCAGATCGGTGCTCCCGATGTGGCGTTCCCGCGACTGAACATGTTCGCCTACTGGCTGTACCTGTTCGGCTCGCTGATCGCGGTCGGCGGCTTCCTCACCCCGCAGGGCGCGGCCGACTTCGGCTGGTTCGCGTACAGCCCGCTGTCGGACGCGGTCCGCTCGCCGGGCATCGGCGCGGACATGTGGATCATGGGTCTGGCCTTCTCCGGCTTCGGTACGATCCTCGGCTCGGTCAACTTCATCACCACCATCATCTGCATGCGCGCTCCGGGCATGACGATGTTCCGCATGCCGATCTTCGTGTGGAACGTGCTGCTGACCGCGGTGCTCGTGCTGCTGGCCTTCCCGGTCCTGGCCGCCGCGCTGTTCGCCCTGGAGGCGGACCGTAAGTTCGGCGCCCATATCTTCGACGCCTCGAACGGCGGCGCCTTGCTGTGGCAACACCTCTTCTGGTTCTTCGGCCATCCAGAGGTGTACATCATCGCCTTGCCGTTCTTCGGCATCATTTCCGAGGTCATCCCGGTCTTCTCCCGCAAGCCGATGTTCGGCTACATGGGCCTGATCGGCGCGACCATCGCGATCGCGGGTCTCTCCGTGACCGTGTGGGCGCACCACATGTACGTCACCGGCGGCGTGCTGTTGCCGTTCTTCTCCTTCATGACGTTCCTGATCGCCGTGCCGACAGGCGTGAAGTTCTTCAACTGGATCGGCACGATGTGGAAGGGGTCACTGAGTTTCGAGACCCCGATGCTCTGGGCGGTCGGCTTCCTGATCACCTTCACCTTCGGTGGTCTGACCGGTGTCATCCTGGCCTCGCCGCCGATGGACTTCCACGTCTCGGACTCGTACTTCGTGGTGGCGCACTTCCACTACGTGGTGTTCGGCACCGTGGTGTTCGCGATGTTCTCCGGCTTCCACTTCTGGTGGCCGAAGTTCACCGGCAAGATGCTCGACGAGCGTCTGGGCAAGATCACCTTCTGGACGCTGTTCGTCGGCTTCCACGGCACGTTCCTCGTCCAGCACTGGCTGGGTGCCGAGGGCATGCCGCGCCGGTACGCGGACTACCTGCACGCCGACGGCTTCACGGCCCTGAACACGATCTCGACGATCTGTTCGTTCCTGCTCGGTCTGTCGATCCTGCCGTTCTTCTACAACATCTGGAAGACCGCCAAGTACGGCAAGAAGATCGAGGTCGACGACCCGTGGGGCTACGGCCGCTCCCTGGAGTGGGCGACGTCCTGCCCGCCCCCGCGGCACAACTTCCTCACGCTGCCGCGCATCCGGTCGGAATCGCCCGCGTTCGACCTGCATCACCCTGAGATCGCGGCGATCGGCCACCTCGAGAACGACGGACAGAAGGACACCGCGCTGTTCGGCGGCGACAAGGAGACCGCGAAGTGAAGATCCAGGGCAAGATGTTCATCTGGCTGAGCGTCTTCGTCCTCGCCATGGCGATCGTCTATGGCGTGTGGTCGAAGGAGCCCGCCGGTACCACGGCGCTCTTCCTGGCCTTCGGCCTGTGCATCATGATCGGCTACTACCTGGCCTTCACGGCCCGGCGTGTCGACGCCTCCGCACAGGACAACAAGGAGGCCGACGTCGCGGACGAGGCCGGCGAGGTGGGCTTCTTCAGCCCGCACAGCTGGCAGCCGCTCTCCCTGGCCGTCGGTGGCGCGCTCGCCTTCATGGGCGTCGTCTTCGGCTGGTGGCTGCTGTACTTCTCGGCCCCGATCATCCTGATCGGCCTGTGGGGCTGGGTGTTCGAGTACTACCGCGGCGAGAACCAGACCCAGTGAGTCTGTAGTTCCCGATCCGCACCCCAAGGGCCCCGGCACTCCGTATGGAGCGCCGGGGCCCTTCGGCGTAAGCGACACCCCACGGACGGGTCACTCGCCGCGCCGGGCGTGATGAACCTTCATACCGTGTGTTTATGAGCCACTCTCCGCGAATTCGCACGGTACTGAGCTGCACGATGCTGGTGGCCGCACTCGGTGCGGGGACCACGGCCTGCGGGAGCTCCCACCACCCGCTGTCGGCCAAGCCGTACGACGCGGCGGACCAGATCGCCTTCAACGGTCCCGTGGGCAGCAAGAAGGCGGATCCGGACAAGCCCCTGGAGGTCACGGCCCAGGGCGAGGACGGGCGCATCACCGACGTGCTGGCCACCGACGCCATGGGGCGGTACGTGGCGGGCGAACTCTCGGCCGACGGCTCCCGGTGGCACAGCACCACGCCGCTGGCGGCAGGCGCCCACTACACCGTGCGGGTGAGCGCGGAGGACGAGGACGGGGCGCCGGGCCGCAAGGTCCTGACCGTCGACACCGACCTGCCCGCCAAGAAGAAGCGGCTGAAGGTCACCTTCGGCCCCGACGCGGGCAAGTACGGCGTCGGGCAGCCCGTCACGGCGAAGCTCAGCAAGCCGGTGAAGGGCAAGGAGGCCAGATCGGTCGTCGAGCGCGCGCTGAAGGTCCGCTCGGTGCCCGCCACCGAGGGCTCCTGGTACTGGGTGGACAGCGAGACGCTGCACTACCGCCCGAAGGACTACTGGCCCGCCGGCGCGACCGTCGACGTCTCCAGCAACCTGGAGGGCCTGAAGGTCAAGGAGAAGCTGTGGGGCGGCGAGGCCAAGCCGCTCAAGCTGACCATCGGCGACCGCGTCGAGGCCGTGACGGACGCCGGATCGCACTACATGACGGTCTACCGCAACGGCGAGGAGATCAACTCCATGCCCGTGACCACGGGTAAGCCCGGCTACTCGACGCGCAACGGCGTCAAGGTGGTGCTGGGCAAGGAGTACTCCGTACGCATGACCAGTGCCAGCATCGGCGCATCGGACTTCTACGACAAGATGGTCTATTACGCGACGCGGGTGACCGACTCGGGTGAGTACGTGCACGCCGCGCCCTGGTCGGTGGGCTCCCAGGGCTCCGCGAACACCAGCCACGGCTGCACCGGCATGAGCACGGGGGACGCCGCCTGGTTCTACGAGACCGTCCGGCAGGGCGACCTCGTGACGGTCATCAACAGCTACGGCGAGGACATGCCGGCGTTCGGCAACGGACTCGGCGACTGGAACCTGAGCTGGAAGAAGTGGCGCAAGGGCAGCGCGCTGCTCTCCGGGACCAAGGAGGGCCCCGCGGCGGCCGAGGCGGCCAGGCTGCGGCCGCAGGTCTGACGGCCCGGCAGAGAGCCTGTCAGAGGCGTACGAGAGGGGCCCACGCCGTGGCGTGGGCCCCTCTCGTACGCACATCGGTGTGCCGCTGGTGAATGGCTCGAGTTTCGCTCAGGCCTCGACGGCCGTCTTCTCGCGCAGCAGCCCGGCCAGAGCGCTCGCGAACTCCACCGGCTCGACCGGCAGGGTCACCGCGGCCTCCGCCCGGCTCCAGGTGGCGAGCCAGGCGTCCTGCGGGCGCCCCATCAGGAGCAGCACGGGCGGTGCCTGGAAGACCTCGTCCTTGATCTGGCGGCAGACACCCATGCCGCCGGGCGCCGACTCGCCGTCGAGGACGCAGACGTCGATGCCGCCCCGGTCCAGTTCCTTGAGGACCGCGTGCGGCGTCGCGCACTCGATGAACTGGACCTGGGGAACATCCGTGGCCGGCCTGCGGCCCGTGGCCAACCGGACTTGCTCGCGGGTGCTCGCGTTGTCGCTGTAGACCAGCACCGTGGCGGTCGGCTGCATTGTTCCTCCGATACGTCGAGCTGTTGCGTCGAGCTGTGCCGTCATGGGATCGGGAACCGATGCGCGGATGCTACTCCTCCCGACACCCCGTCAACACCGCTTCGGACAGGCCTCCGATGGGCCATCCGGGCAGGACACACCCCGTAGACACTCCGAACGGCACCCCCCGGGGTGAGGGCGGGATAAGCGACCGACATAATGTCGGTCGTGGCGACAGCAACGACAGTAGATACCGGGCACGCGCACCCGCCGGTCAATCGACCGAACCTCACCAGCGTCGGAACCATCATCTGGTTGAGTTCCGAGCTGATGTTCTTCGCGGCCCTCTTCGCGATGTACTTCACCCTGCGATCGGTGACAGGTCCTGATCACTGGAAGGAAATGGCCTCGGCCCTTAACTTCCCGTTCTCGGCGACGAACACCACGATCCTGGTGCTCTCCTCCCTCACGTGTCAGCTGGGCGTGTTCGCAGCTGAACGCGGGGATGTGAAGAAGCTCCGGATGTGGTTCATCGTCACCTTCATCATGGGTGCGATCTTCATCGGCGGTCAGGTGTACGAATACACCGAGCTGGTCAAGCACGAGGGCCTCTCGCTCTCGTCCGACCCCTACGGCTCGGTCTTCTACCTGACCACCGGCTTCCACGGACTGCACGTGACAGGCGGCCTCATCGCCTTCCTGCTGGTCCTGGGCCGCACCTATGCGGCCAGGAGGTTCACCCACGAACAGGCGACCGCAGCCATCGTCGTGTCCTACTACTGGCACTTCGTCGATGTGGTCTGGATCGGCCTCTTCGCCACGATCTACATGATCAAGTAAGCGGAGGTCGCTCACGCGACACATCCGAAACATTCCAGAAGCATCGACGCAGAAGATCCTGACACCGGGGTAATCCGTGAAAAAGCTCTCCGCACGACGACGCCATCCGCTGGCGGCGGTCGTCGTCCTACTCCTCGCGCTGGCGGCCACCGGGGGGCTGTACGCCGCGTTCGCGCCGGCGGACAAGGCGCAGGCCGATGACACCGCCCAGTCCCTCGCCATCGACGAGGGCAAGAAGCTCTACGCCGTGGGCTGCTCCAGCTGCCACGGAACCGGCGGTCAGGGCTCCTCCGACGGTCCGAGCCTGGTGGGCGTGGGCGCCGCCGCTGTCGACTTCCAGGTCGGCACCGGCCGTATGCCGCTCCAGCAGCCGGGTGCCCAGGCGCCCAAGAAGAAGGTCATCTACAACCAGGCCCAGATCGACCAGCTGGCGGCGTACATCTCGTCGCTGGGTGCCGGTCCCTCGGTCCCGACCGAGAAGCAGTACAGCCCGGACGGGGCGGACATCGCCAAGGGTGGCGAGCTGTTCCGCACCAACTGCGCCCAGTGCCACAACTTCACCGGTGAAGGTGGCGCGCTGACGCACGGCAAGTTCGCGCCGTCGCTCGAAGGTGTCTCCCCGAAGCACATCTACGAGGCCATGCAGACCGGCCCGCAGAACATGCCGTCCTTCCCCGACACGACGATGCCGGAGAAGAACAAGAAGGACATCATCGCGTACCTCGACGCGGTCAACGGTGAGAAGACCGAGAGCCCTGGCGGTCTCAAGCTGGGTGGTCTGGGTCCGGTCAGTGAAGGCCTCTTCGGCTGGATCTTCGGTCTCGGCTCGCTGATCGCGGTCGCCGTGTGGGTCGCCGCTCGGACCGCAAAGGCCAAGAAGTCATGAGTAGCCAAGAGATTCCAGAAGAGAACCTGCCCAGCAAGCAGGAGACCGAGCACGGCTCGGTGGCGACCACGGAAGAGAACCCGTTCGCCGACCCGGGGCTGCCGCCCCACGAGCACCGCGTCCAGGACATCGACGAGCGGGCCGCCAGGCGGTCCGAGCGTGCCGTGGCGTTCCTGTTCACGCTGTCGATGATCGCGACGGTCGGCTTCATCGCCTCGTACGTGGCGATCCCCGCCGACAAGAGCGTGTTCATCTGGCCGATCGGTCACATCAGCGGCCTCAACTTCGCCCTGGGCACCACCCTCGGCGTGGCGCTGTTCTGCATCGGCGCGGGCGCGGTCCACTGGGCCCGCACCCTGATGTCCGACGTGGAGATGACCGACGAGCGGCACCCGATCGCGGCCGAGCCCGAGGTCCGCGCCAAGGTCATGGCGGACTTCAAGCAGGGTGCCGAGGAGTCGGGCTTCGGTCGGCGCAAGCTGATCCGGAACACGATGTTCGGCGCGCTGGCCCTGGTCCCGCTCTCCGGCGTCGTCCTGCTGCGCGACCTCGGGCCGCTGCCCGAGGACAAGCTCCGGCACACCAAGTGGGCCAAGGGCAAGATGCTCGTGAACATGAACACCCACGAGCCGCTGCGGCCCGCGGACGTGGCGGTCGGTTCGCTGACCTTCGCCATGCCCGAGGGCATGTCCGAGCACGACCACGACTTCCAGACCCAGATCGCCAAGGCCGCCCTGATGATCGTCCGGATCCAGCCGGAGAACATCAAGGACAAGCGCGAGCTGGAGTGGTCGCACGAGGGCATCGTGGCGTACTCCAAGATCTGCACCCACGTGGGCTGCCCGATCTCCCTGTACGAGCAGCAGACGCACCACGTCCTCTGCCCGTGCCACCAGTCCACCTTCGATCTCTCCGACGGTGCCCGAGTGATCTTCGGCCCGGCCGGCCACGCCCTGCCGCAGCTGCGCATCGGCGTGAACGAAAAGGGCTACCTCGAGGCGCTCGGCGACTTCGATGAGCCCGTCGGTCCTGCCTTCTGGGAGCGCGGATGAGCACCACCACGACAGCATCGAACGACAACCGCCAGAAGGCGCCCGCCGGTGAGCGGGTAGCGGACTGGGCCGACGGCCGGCTGGGGATCTACTCCCTCGCCAAGGCCAACATGCGCAAGATCTTCCCGGACCACTGGTCCTTCATGCTCGGTGAGATCTGCCTGTACAGCTTCATCATCATCATCCTCACGGGTGTGTACCTGACGCTGTTCTTCCACCCGTCGATGAACGAGGTGGAGTACCACGGCAGCTACGTCCCCATGCAGGGACAGTTGATGTCGGAGGCGTTCAACTCGACCATGCACATCTCCTTCGATGTGCGCGGTGGTCTGCTGATCCGGCAGATCCACCACTGGGCGGCGCTGATCTTCCTCGCCGGCATGTTCGTGCACATGATGCGCGTGTTCTTCACGGGTGCGTTCCGCAAGCCCCGTGAGGTCAACTGGGTCTTCGGCTTCCTGTTGTTCGTCCTCGGCATGTTCACCGGCTTCACCGGTTACTCGCTCCCGGACGACCTGCTCTCAGGCACCGGTGTCCGCTTCATGCAGGGCGCCATCCTGTCGATGCCGATCGTCGGCACGTACATGTCGATGTTCCTGTTCGGCGGCGAGTTCCCCGGCGGCGACTTCGTGGCCCGGTTCTACTCGGTCCACATCCTGCTGCTGCCGGGCATCATGCTCGGCCTCGTGGTGGCGCACCTGATCCTGGTCTTCTACCACAAGCACACGCAGTTCGCGGGCCCCGGCAAGAGCAACAAGAACGTCGTCGGCATGCCGCTGCTGCCGGTCTACATGGCCAAGGCCGGAGGCTTCTTCTTCCTGGTCTTCGGTGTCATCGCGGTCATCGCGGCGATCGCCTCGATCAACCCGATCTGGGCCATCGGCCCGTACCGGCCGGACCAGGTGTCCACGGGCGCCCAGCCCGACTGGTACATGGGCTTCGCCGAGGGTCTGATCCGTGTGATGCCGGGCTGGGAGATCAACCTCTGGGGCCACACGCTCGCCCTGGGCGTGTTCATCCCGCTGGTCGTGGTCTTCCCGCTGGTCCTCGTGGCCATCGCGGTCTACCCGTTCATCGAGTCCTGGGTCACCGGCGACAAGCGTGAGCACCACATCCTGGACCGCCCGCGCAACGCCCCGACCCGTACGGCCTTCGGTGTCGCCTGGATCACCGCGTACATGGTCATGCTGGTCGGTGGTGGCAACGACCTGTGGGCCACGCACTTCCACCTGTCGCTGAACGCGATCACCTGGTTCGTCCGGGTCGCCTTCTTCGCCGGACCGGTCATCGCCTTCATCGTGACCAAGCGGATCTGCCTGGGTCTGCAGCGGCGCGACAAGGACAAGGTGCTGCACGGCCGCGAGTCGGGTCTCATCAAGCGGCTGCCGCACGGTGAGTTCATCGAGGTCCACGAGCCGCTCAGCAAGGAGCAGCTGCACACGCTCACCGCGCACGAGCAGTACAAGCCGGTCGAGCTCGGCCCGACGGTCGACGAGAACGGTGTCGAGCGCAAGCTGTCCGGTCCGCAGAAGCTCCGGGCGAAGCTCTCCAAGGGCTACTACGGGGACGAGGGTCAGATCCCCAAGCCCACCGCCGACGAGTACAAGGAGATCACGAGCGGCCACGGCCACCACTGATCAACCGAAGCTCTGAAGCTCTGAAGTTCTGACCACACGGTCGCCACGGCAGGAGCCCCGTCCATTGCATGGACGGGGCTCTTTGCCGTCCCGCGGGCTGGATAGGGTGGTCCCACCCCAAAAGGTTGGGGTGTTCTCGCAGACACAGACGAAACCAGGAGCGGCCATGAGCGCTGTGACCCCCGCAGGAGGCGACACCGCGGCGGACCGTTCCTGGCCCGACGTACTGAACGGCCTGCTCGACGGGCGCGACCAGAGCGCCGACGACACGGCGTGGGCCATGGACCGCATCATGCGCGGCGAGGCCACCGACGCCCAGATCGCTGGGTTCGTGGTCGCCCTGCGCGCCAAGGGCGAGACCGTCGAGGAGATCTCCGGTCTGGTACGCGCCATGTACGCGCACGCCAACGTGATCGACGTGCCGGGCCCGAGCGTCGACATCGTCGGCACCGGCGGCGACGGCGCCAAGACCGTCAACATCTCGACCATGTCCGCGATCGTCGTCGCGGGCACCGGCGCGAAGGTCGTCAAGCACGGCAACCGCGCCGCCTCCAGCGCGTCCGGCGCCTCCGACGTACTGGAGAAGCTCGGCGTCAATCTGGACCTCACCCCCCAGCGGGTGGTCGAGGTCGCCGAGGAGGCGGGCATCACCTTCTGCTTCGCCGTGAAGTTCCACCCCGCGCTGCGCCACGCGGGCGGCGCCCGCAGCCAGCTCGGCATCCGCACCGTCTTCAACCTCCTCGGCCCGCTCACCAACCCGGCGAAGGTGCGCGCCCAGGCGGTCGGTGTCGCCGACCCGCGGATGGCGCCCATCGTGGCCGGGGTCTTCGCCGAGCGCGGCCACTCGTCCCTCGTCTTCCGCGGCGACGACGGGCTCGACGAGCTGACGACGACCGCGACCTCCCGGATCTGGGCGGTGCGGGACGGCGCCGTGCGCGAGGAGGCGTTCGACCCGCGGGACGTCGGGATCGACCTGGTGCCCGTCGAGGCGCTGCGGGGCGCCGACGCCTCGTACAACGCGGAAGTCGCGCTGCGGCTGCTCGACGGCGAGACCGGGCCTGTGCGGGACGCGGTGCTGCTGAACTCGGCGGCGGCGCTGGTCGCCCTCGCACCCACCGATCAGCCCCTCGTGGAGCAGATCGGCGCCGGCATGGCGAAGGCGGCGCAGGCGATCGACTCGGGAGCCGCGAAGCGGGCCCTGGAGCGGTGGGTGGCGGCCAGCAACCGCTGAA
The DNA here is from genome assembly GCF_008642315.1 of Streptomyces venezuelae. Taxonomy (NCBI): domain Bacteria; kingdom Bacillati; phylum Actinomycetota; class Actinomycetes; order Kitasatosporales; family Streptomycetaceae; genus Streptomyces; species Streptomyces venezuelae. Next base: position 6,504,499 of record NZ_CP029192.1, read on the forward strand.
CCCCTCCGTGCGGGTCCTCGAATGTGACGCAAGGCGCAGTCCGGATTCTGGACTGCGTCTTGCGTGTCGATGATCTTATGGCAGGATGCTGAACAGGTCATGAGTGACAGCGACTACGGCCCCGGCCCGCTGTCCGGCAACCCTCCGTCCGTGGCGGGGTGCCCCGGGTGAAGACCAGGTCGTACGCAGCAAGGCGTATGGCAAGCGCGGACCCCTGGACATCGGTGAATGTCCGCCCCTGGGGTCCTGGTCCTCAAGGGAGCAGTCTCGTGAGCAAGCGAATGTGACAGGGCTTCGACGCCCCGCCTCCGCACACCCTTTTTCACCTTTGTCCCGCGCCGTCGACACCACTCCGGCGCGGTGAATTCGCCTGCCTCTCACGGGAGTTCGCCATGTCTGTTTCCGCCGTTGCCACCGACTCGTCCGTCTGTGCCCCGCTCGCCGTCCTCGGCCGTGACGTCACCGTCCCGCTGGTCACCGGCGGGGAGGTGAGCTACGCGGCGCTCGACTACGCGGCGAGCGCGCCGGCGCTGCAGCGCGTCTGGGACGACGTGGCCGCGTACGCCCCGTACTACGGCAGCGTGCACCGCGGCGCCGGGTACCTCTCGCAGTTGTCGACCGACCTCTTCGAGAACTCCCGCACGACCGTCGCGGAGTTCCTCGGCTGCCGCGAGGGCGACCAGGTCGTCTTCACCCGCTCCACCACCGACTCGCTGAACCTGCTCGCCGCCGCCCTGCCCGCGGACTGCCAGGTCTTCGTCTTCGAGACCGAGCACCACGCCTCGCTGCTGCCGTGGCGGGACGCCCGCGTCACCTACCTCAACGCGCCGCGCACCCCCGACGAGGCCGTCCACACCCTGGAGCGCGCCCTCGCCGACCGCGACCCTTCCCCGAGCTCTCAGCTTCGTTCGAGCAGGGGAGGCCCCAATGGCCCCGCCCTCGTCTGCGTCACCGGCGCCTCCAACGTCACCGGTGAACTCTGGCCGGTGCGCGAGCTGGCGGCGGCCGCTCACGCGCACGGTGCCCGCATCGTGCTCGACGCCGCCCAGCTCGCGCCCCACCACCCCGTCTCGATCGCCGAGCTGGACGTCGACTGGGTCGCTTTCTCCGGGCACAAGCTGTACGCGCCCTTCGGCTCCGGTGTCCTCGCGGGCCGCTCCGACTGGCTGCGCGACGCCGAGCCGTACCTCGCGGGCGGCGGCGCGTCGCGGAAGGTGGCGCGCCGTGCGGACGGCGGCGTGGACGTGGAGTGGCACGACACCGCCGCCCGCCACGAGGCAGGCTCCCCGAACGTCATCGGCGTCTACTCCATCGCCTCCGCCTGCAAGGCGCTCACCGACGCGGGCTTCGACGAGCTCGTCGCCCGCGAGCAGCACCTCATCCGGACGGTCCGCGAGGGCCTCGCCGAGGTGCCGCAGGTGCGGATCCTCTCCCTCTTCGGCGACGACGCGCCGCGCGTCGGCGTCATCTCCTTCGTCGTGGACGGCTGGAACAGCTCGCACTTCGCCGCCGCGCTCTCCGCCGAGTACGGCATCGGCGTACGCGACGGCCTGTTCTGCGCCCACCCGCTCGTGCGCACCCTCCTCGGCAGCGAGCCCGACGAGCCCGGCGAGTGCGGCGCCCCCGAGGCCGCGCCCGGCGAGAAGTCGCTGAACGCGATCCGCGTCAGTTTCGGCGCGGGCACCCCCGACGAGCACGTCGAGCGCTTCGTGCGCGCCGTCAAGGAACTGGTCGCGGACGGCGCCCGGTGGAGCTACCGCACCGAGGACGGCCGGTGCGTGCCGGACACCGACGCCGCCGCCTGACCTGGCAGGCGTGAGCCGAGCAGGATCATCCGCAGGGCCCGCTCCGTCGCGTCGGTGAGGAACTCGCCGCCCCTGCCGAGCGCCTCGGTCATCGACATCGGGGCGGGCAGGATCGAACTGTAGGCGTCGACGCCGACGGAGCTCACGGCGTGCGCGCCGGCCCCGATCGTGCCCGCCAGCACCAGGACGGGGCGCCCGGAGAGCTTGGCGCGGCGGGCCACCTCGGCGGGGACCTTGCCGCGCGGCGTCTGGTGGTCGAGGGCGCCCTCCGCGGTGATGACGAGGTCGGCGCGGGCGAGCCGCGCGTCGAGGTCGAGCCGGTCGAGCAGGACGTCGAAGCGGGGGAGCAGGGCGGCGCCGAGGGCGGCGAGACCGGCGCCGAGACCGCCCGACGCGCCCGTGCCGGGTCCCTCGAAGAGGTCGGCGCGCACCCGGAGGTCCCTGGTGAGGAGGTGCGCCCAGTGTTCGAGGGCGGCCGCGAGCTGTTCGACCTGGGTGGGCGTCGCGCCCTTCTGCGGGCCGAAGACCCGGGCGACACCGCGTCCGCCGCACAGGACGTTGAAGGGGTTGCAGGCGACGCGGATCTCGGTGTCCGCGAGGCGTGGGTCGATGCCGCTCGCGTCGATGCGGCTCAGACGCGTCAACTCCCGCCCGCCGCGCGGCAGTTCCCAGCCGTCGAGATCCAGGAGCCGGGCGCCGAGGGCCTGCAGGGCGCCCGCGCCGCCGTCGGACGTGCCCGAGTCGCCGCAGCCGACGAGGATGCGGCGGGCGCCCGTGTCGAGCGCCGCGCGGATCAGCTCCCCGACGCCGTACGTCGTGGTGGCCCCCGGGTCGCGCAGATCGCGGGGGACCAGCGAGAGTCCGGCCACGGCCGCCATCTCGACGACCGCCGTGCCGTCGGGCAGCAGGGCGAAGTGGGTGCCGATGGGCTGGCCGACGGGGCCGGTCGCGGGCAGTGCGACGAGGCGGCCGCCGCTCGCCGAGGCCAGCGCGCGGGCCGTGCCCTCGCCGCCGTCCACGAGCGGGATCAGATCGGTCTCGGCGTGCGGGACGGCACGGCGTACCCCCGCGGCGATGGCCTCGGCCGCGGAGCTCGCGGACAGCGACTCCTTGAAGCCGCTGGGGGCGATGGCGAAACGGGTCAGCACGGTGGTCTCCAGGTGGACGCGAGGGATCAGCGGACCAAGGGGGTTCAGCGGACGGGGACGCCGAGCAGCGGCCAGAGCGTCACGGCGAAGAGCAGGACGAGCGCGGCGGTCAGCGGCGCCAGGACCGCGGAGAGCCGCAGCAGGTCCCGCGGGGTGTAGGTGGGCGTGCCCGGGATGTCGGCGAAGAGGGTGACCGGCTTCGCGGAGGCGGGCAGGGTGTGGCAGAACCCGGCCGCGGCCGTGGAGGCGAGCGCCGCGGCGACCGGGTTGACGCCCGCGCCGATCGCCGCCGCCACGACCAGCGGCACCAGGACCGAGGACCGGGCCGAGCGGGACTGCAGGACGAGGTGCGCGGCTGTGCTGACCGCGACGACCACGGCGAGGAACAGCCATGCGGGAAGGTCCAGGGGCAGCCCGGACACCAGCCACTTCGCCGCTCCCGAGTCGGCGAGCGCGACGCCCATCGCCATCGTCGCCGCCATGAACAGGAGCAGCGCCCAGGGAACCGTCTTGAGGGCGTCCTTGAGGCCGACGGTGCCGAGGGCGGGGGAGGCGGCCACCACGGCTCCGATCAGCGCGACGACGGCGGGCGGCACCTGGTGGAGCGGTTCGCTGCACCACAGGGCGACGACGGTCGCGAGGAGCAGGGCGCAGCGCGTCTCGGCGGGTTCCCAGGGGCCGGTGACGGGCTGTTCGCTGTGTTCCTGGAGCTGGTCGAGGGTGATGCGGACCGGACCCTCGCGGTCGGCGCGCCGCGTCGTCGTCAACAGGACGGCTTCCGCCGCCAGATGGGAGGACACCATGGCGAGCGGCAGCCCGAGCAGCAGCCACTGCGTGAAGCCGATCCGCTCACCGGTCGCCTCCCACAGGACCGACACCGTGATCAGATGTGCCCCCGCACCGATCAGGGTCGCGACCGCGGACAGAAGGATCACGGTCGGAAAGAGCAGTGCGAGCATCACGACCAGTCGCTTCCGGTCGGCGAGGACCTTGGCGAGCGCGAGGAAGACGGGCAGCGCGAGCGCGGCGCGCCCCGACGTCGCCGGCACCGCGAAGGCGGTCACGACCAGCGCCGCGGTCGTCAGATGCGTCAACTGCCGTACGGCGCCCGCCCCGCTGACCAGGAACGCCGCCGCACGCCCCGCGAGCCCGCTGCGCGCCACGGCCGCCGCGAGGACGAAGGCACAGATCAGCAGCCACACCGTCTCGTCGCCGAGGGTGCCGAACAGGGTGTCGCTGCTGATCACACCGGTCGCGGTGAGGGCGAGCCCGGCGCCGAGCGCGATGTACGTGTCGTCGACCGGCGTGGCGATCCAGGCGCAGGTCGCCAGCGCGAAGACGGCGAGGGTGAGACGGGCGTCGCCGCCGAGGCCCGGGAAGTTGCCGGGCACCGCGAGCAGCGCGCACAGACTGAGCGCCGCGCAGAGGGGCACGGCCTGGCGCAGGTTCAAGGTCACGCGGTTCAGCGTGGTGCGGGGCCGTGAGCCCTCAATGAGGCCCAGATGAAGGAAACTTCACCCGGACCGGTGGTTCACTCCGGCAGCCGGTACCCCATCCCGCGCACCGTCTCGACCCGCTCCGACCCCAGCTTCTTGCGCAGCGCCCGCACGTACACGTCCACGATGTTGGAGCCCGGGTCGAAGTCGTACCCCCACACGTGCGACAGGATCTGCTCCCGCGAGAGCACCTGACCGGGATGGCGCAGGAACAGTTCCAGGAGTACGAATTCACGCGCCGTCAGATCCACCGTGCGCCCCGCCGAACGCGCCCTGCGCGTCCGCAGGTCCAGCGTGACCTCGCCGCTGCGCAACACCGTCACCTCGGGCGCCCCGGCCGCCGTGCGCAGCCGCAGCCGCACCCGGGCAAGCAGCTCCTCGAAGCGGAACGGCTTGGTCATCCAGTCGTCCGCGCCGCCCTCCAGACCCGCCACGGTGTCCCGCACCGAGTCCCGCGCGGTCAACACGATGACGGGCGTGGTCACCCGGGCCTCGCGCAGCTGCCGCAGGACCGTGAAGCCGTCCTTGCCCGGCAGGCCGATGTCCAGGACGATCAGGTCGAAGCCGCCGGTCAGGGCGTAGTCGTAGGCGCTCTCGCCGTCGGCGACCACCGTGGTCGTGAAGCCGTTGGCGCGCAGCCCCTTCTCGACGAAGGACGCGATGCGCTCCTCGTCCTCGACGATCAGTATCCGGTTCACTGCCGCTCCGCCCCTTCCGGCTGCCCCTGAGGAAGTACGAGTACGAAGGTGGCGCCGCCGCCGTCCGTGGGCCGCAGCTCGACGCCGCCCCCGTGGCTCTCCGCGATGGCCTTGACGATGGCGAGACCGAGGCCCGCCCCGGTGGCGCGGGAGCCGCGCCGCGCGGTGCCGCGGCGGAACCGCTCGAAGATGACCCCGGTGTCCTGCGGCTGCACACCGGGCCCGCTGTCGGCGACGTACAGCTCGATGCGCCCCGCGCGCAGCCGGGAGCCGATGCCGACCCGCTGCCCGGGGGAGGTGTGCTGGACGGCGTTCTGGGCCAGCTGCACCATCGCCTGGGTGATGCGCTGCGGGTCGAGGCCCGCCTCGGCGTCGGCGACCTCGGCGAGCCGCCAGGCGCGGTCGCCGAGCGCCCGAGCCTTCACGAAGACGTCCGCGGTCAGCTCGGCGAGCTGCACGGGCTCGGGGGCGACGAAGTCGGGCCGCTCGGCCTTGGCGAGGAGCAGCAGGTCCTCGACGATGCGGCTCATCCGGTCCAGCTCCTCCGTCACGATGCGGACGGTCTCCTCGCGCTCGCCGGGACCGTCGCCCATCAGCTCCAGATGGCCGCGGACGATGGTGATGGGCGTGCGCAGTTCGTGGCCCGCGTCGTCGACGAACTCGCGCTGCGCGGCGAACGCCCGCTCCAGACGGTCCAGCATGCCGTTGAACGTCTCGGCGAGCGCCGCGACGTCGTCCCTGCCCTGGACCGGGATGCGCCGGGTCAGGTCCTGCTCGGTGAGCTGCGCCGCGGTCGTGCGCACCAGCCGCACCGGTCTGAGGATGCGGCCCGCGACCGCCCAGCCGATGCCCGTCGTCATCAGGAGCGCGACGCCGGAGATGGCGAGCAGCATGGTGAACACGTCGCCGGCCTTGGCCCGTTCGCCCGCGGGGTGGAAGGCCACGACGAACGCGGCGGCCGGATGAACCGCGCTCGCCCCGATCTCCACCTTCGCCCAGCGGATCTCGCCCCGGTCGCGGTGCACCGTGCCGGTCGCGTCGGGCGAGGCGAAGACGGCGCGCAGGGCCGCGGGGTCCTCCGCCAGCGGGTGGTCGATCCGCGCCTCGCGCGACTGCTCCTTCTTGGCGGGCACCTCGCCGGTGCGGCCGACCAGACCGAGGAGTTCCTCGTCGGGATCGGCGTACTGCCGGGACAGGAAGAGCCGCAGGAGCGGGTCGGGGTCGGTGAACCGCTCGCCCGTGTGCGGATCGACGCCCTCGCGCGCGAGGTTGGTGAACTCCGCGGTCTCCTGGGCGAGGAGCCCGTCGATGCGGTGGTCGACGTCGCGGAGCAGGACCGAGCGGGTGGTGGCCGCGACCGCCGTGAGCGCGACCGTCATCACGACGAGCAGCCACAGCAGGATGCGGACCCGGGCCGTTATCCAGCGGCGCCGGGGCTCAGCCGTCGTCGCCGGGCCCGTCGTCGTCCCGGTCGCCCCGGCCGCCGCCGTGGTCGTCGTCGGCGTCGTCGTCGCTGTTTCCGCTGTCATCGTTCGAGGGATTCTCGCTCACCGGCGGCGGGGACACTTTCTCGTCGCTCGGGGCGGGCCGCGGAGGGGCCGGCTTCGAGGACGGCGAACCGCTTTCCAGCTCCACCTTGGGCGGCGCCTTGGGCTGCTCGGGGCTGTCCGTCAGGACGTAGCTGGTCGCGGCGATGCCGAGCGGGATCGCGACGACGGCGGCCAGGGCGGCCATGCGGTGGGAGAAGACCATGACTGTGAGGGTGCGCGACGGACCGCGCCGTCAGGATGAGGCGCGGATGAAGAAACCCTCATGCGGGGAGCGTGCCGGAGCTCCGGACGGTCAGGAGTCGAGGCCGATCGCGAAGGCGGCTTCGAGGTCGTGCTGCGAGTACGTGCGGAAGGCGACGTGCGTGTCCGTGCCCTCGACGCCGGGGATCTTGCTGATCCGGCCGGGGATGACGTCCGCCAAGTCGTCGTGGCGCGGCACGCGCACCATCGCGATCAGGTCGTACGTACCGGTCACGGAGAAGACCTCACTGACCGAGTCGAGCGCGGCGATCGACTCGGCGATCTCCGGAATCCGGTCCACGCTGGTCTTGATGAGCACGATCGCGGTGATCACGGCTGGCTGTCTCCCTCGGTGGCCGGTGCGCTGCCTTTCACACGCACTCTAGTCCTCCGCAGACTCCACCCCCACGCGAAGAGGAACCCGAGCGAGAAGCCCACGAGGTGCGCCAGATAGGCCACACCCGTGCCCTTGCCCCCTTGCCCCGCCGCCAGCCACTGCAGCGCCACCCAGAACGGCAGCACCACCCATGCGGGAAAGCGCAGCGGCAGGAAGAAGAGGAACGGGAAGAGGCTGGTGACGCGCGCCTTAGGGAAGAGATAGAGGAAGGCGCCGAGGACGGCGGAGATCGCCCCGGACGCCCCCACGAGCGTCTGGTCGGAGCCCGCGTGCGCGGCCGCGTAGGCGAGCAGGGCCAAGTAGCCGCAGCTGACGTAGAAGAACGCGTACAGGAGGTGCCCCATGCGTTCCTCGACCATGGCCCCGAACACGTACAGGAACAGCATGTTCCCGAGCAGATGCAGCCAGCTGCCGTGCACGAACAGAGCGGTGAACGGTCCGAGGGCGGCGCTCGGGACGCCCTTGAAGAGCTCGACGGGGACGACGCCCCACCGCTCGAAGTAGGCCTGCTGCGCGGCGAGCAGTTCATTGCCCCTGCCGTACGAGGGGTTGAACCCGGACACCGGCGAGATCACGAAGATCACGCAGCAGACGGCGATCAGTCCGTACGTCACCGGGGCGGACTGTCCCCTGAGCAGTCGGCCCGCCTTCGCGCTCCATGTGGCGATCATGAACAGAGCATGACGTAACGGGCGCTACCTGCACAGACCGCCATGCCGCTGCGGAGGCCGCCGCGTGGTGCCCCTTACAGGCCTTAGGGTTACGGGCAATACGCACCAAGGACACCGAGGGAAAGCAGCCACGATGACGGTCCCCCTGCCGACGGACACCACCCGGTGGCGCTGCACGCTGTGCGGCAATCTCACGCGTTTCGACGTGACCCGCAGCTCGAAGGTCGTCGAGTATGTCCATCTCGACCTGGCCGGAGAGTCGAACGTCGAGGAACGCGAGGTGGTCAGTGAGACCATCGAGTCGGTGCGTTGCCGCTGGTGCAACGCGGTGGATCAGGTGGAACTCGTGGACAGGCCGGGCACCGACTCCTGAGGGAGCGGGGCCCGCACAGCTAGTGGGGTGACGGATGGTGGAGAGCTCAGGCGGGGAGCCGGACGACGGCACCGCTGAGGTGCTCGACCGTCCGCTGCCCGACGGGGTGCGGCGGCGGGTCGTCCAGATCGTCTCGGACGGCTTCGGCGGCCTCACCCTGGCCGAATTGCCCGCGCAGCTGCGGCAGTACGCGCGGTTCACGCCGACCCGGCGCGCGAAGTTCGCGGCCAACGCCATGGCGGCCGCGGTGGAGAACGACACCCTCTTCCGGCAGCGCATCGGCGAACGCCTCAGAGAGGTGCAGCCCGAGCTCGCCGGCGCCCTGGACGCGGGTTCGCCGCCCCCCGCCGCCGACCCCCTCGACGTGGCCGCCGCGGCCTATGTGTTGCGGCCCGCCGGCTGGGTGAAACTGGTCACCGCCGCGGGCGAGGAGGCCCAGCGGGCCGACGCCGAACGCGTCGACGACGAGACCAGGGCGGAGCTGGAGCGGCTGCGCGAAGAGCTCGTCGTGGCCCGCGGCCAGACCAAGGCGGAGACCGAGCGGCTGCGCGTCGAGCTCGAATCGGCGCGCAGGGAAGCCGAATCGATGCACCGCAAGCTGCGCGGCGCGCTCAGCGACGTCAAGCGGGGCGAGGCCGCCCTGCGCAAGGCCGCAGCCGAGACCGAGGCCGTGCGCGCCGAGGGGCAGGCGCAGGTGTCCGCCGCCGAGAGCGAGACGCGGCGGCTCAAGGCGCGGCTCGGTGAGACCGAGGCCGCCCTGGAGGCCAGCCGCCGGGCCGCGCGCGAGGGGCGCAGCGTCGAGGACATGCGGGTGCGCCTGCTGCTCGACACGGTCCTCGACGCGGCGCAGGGGCTGCGGCGCGAGCTCGCCCTGCCGCCCGTCTCCGTGCGGCCCGCCGAGACCGTGGACGCCGTCGAGCCGGGGCGGATGTCGCCCAAGGACATCGCCGCCCGCGCGCTCTCCGAGAACGACCCGGCGATCCTCGACCAGCTCCTCGCGCTGCCCCAGGCCCACCTGGTCGTGGACGGCTACAACGTCACCAAGACCGGCTACCCGACCATGCCGTTGGAGAAGCAGCGGCTGCGGCTGCTCGGCTCGCTCTCGCAGCTCGCCCTGCAGTCGGGCGCCGAGGTCACCTGCGTCTTCGACGGCGCGGAGCTGGCCGCGCCGGTGCTGCTCGCGCCGCCGCGCGGGGTGCGCGTGCTGTTCTCCAAGCCGGGCGTCACCGCCGACGAGTTGATCCGTCAGCTGGTGCGCGCGGAGCCGCCCGGGCGGCCCGTGGTGGTCGTCTCGACCGACCGCGAGGTGGCCGACGGGATCGCGAAGGCGGGGGCGCGGCCGGTGGCTTCGGCGGTGCTCCTGAAGAGGCTTTCGCGCGGCTGAGGGCGAGGCTTTCGGTGGGCTACGAGGCACTCGGCAACTCCTGTGCCCTATGCCCGAATTGAGGCGCCCCTCACGCGACGTAGCGTCAGAAGATCATCACTGACTGTGCGTCATGGGTAAAGAATGCTCTTCCGGGACGATTTTTTGTCTGTGTGATTTGAACTGATCACAAGAAGGTCACTAATGTCGCCTCGAACCTCCGCTCGGTTGATCACCCATCCGGGGTGACGGCGGCGGTACCCGCCGACCGGGTCTCGGTAGGCGGCTGGAGGAAGAAGGAGCCGCCTTCGTGGCGTCCCACCGTCGACCCAAGCAGCCGAGCCGCACCCGCGTGACCGTGCTCACCGCAACCGCCGCCGCTGCCGTGGCCCTCACCTCGCAGGGCGCCGCCCAGGCCGCGCCGAAGCCGAGCAAGGACGAGGTCAAGTCCAAGGTCGACAAGCTCTACGAAGACGCGGAGCGGGCCACCGACAAGTACAACGGGGCCAAGGAGAAGCAGGAGAAGCTCGAGAAGCAGATCGGCGATCTCCAGGACAAGGTCGCTCGCGGCCAGGAGGAGCTCAACGACCTGCGCGACGGCCTCGGTTCGATGGCCAGCGCCCAGTACCGCTCCGGCGGCATCGACCCCTCCCTGCAGCTCTTCCTCTCCTCCGACCCGGACGACTACCTCGACAAGGCGTCCACCCTCGACCAGCTGAGCAGCCAGCAGGTCGACGGGCTCAAGAAGATCCAGAAGAAGCAGCGGGACCTCGCGCAGCAGCGCAAGGAGGCCGCGGGCAAGCTGGACGACCTCGCCGACACCCGTACGGAGCTCGGCAAGAAGAAGAAGGAAGTCCAGGGCAAGCTCGGCGAGGCGCAGAAGCTCCTCAACACGCTGACCGCCAAGGAGAAGGCGGCGCTGGACGCCAAGGAGCAGAAGCGCGCGAGCCGCGCCGCCGACGAGCGCGTGGACCTCGGCGACGAGAAGCCCGCCTCCGGCCGCGGCGCAGCCGCCATGGCCGCCGCCGCCACCCAGATCGGCAAGCCCTACGTCTCCGGCGGCACGGGCCCCAACTCCTACGACTGCTCCGGTCTCACCCAGTGGGGATTCGCGCAGGCCGGCGTCCACATCTCCCGGACCACGTACACGCAGCAGAACGACGGCACGCGCATCGGCCGCGGCGAGCTCAAGCCCGGCGACCTGGTGTTCTTCAACAACCTCGCGCACGTCGGCTTCTACGCGGGCAACGGCCAGGTGCTGCACGCCCCGCACCCCGGCGCCTCGGTGCGCTACGAGTCGATGGCGTACCTCGGCACCTTCCAGTTCGGAGTCCGTGTCTGACGTGTGACGGTCGCTGACTGACGTCCGCCGTCAACGAATTGCCGACACCGCCCAAACGGGCGAATTCCGGCAACTCCCGCTGACCCCACGCCCCGTTGATGACCTGCGTCTGAAGCGGGGCGTCGGGCTGTCCGCACCTTTTCCGCACCCGGTCGGGTCTTTGGCCGTCCGTTCGCGCACGGCTACTGTCGGCGCGCATTCCCCGGGACGGCCCGGGGTTCGTCAGCGGAAGGGAGAGCGGCGTCCCGTGGGGTTCCATCGCCGTCCCGCACAGTCCGGTCTCGACCGGAGCACGCGCGTGACCGTCCTTTCAGCGGCAGCGGCCACCGCGGCGGCGGCCCTCGCTGCCGCGCCCGCAGGTGCCGCGCCGCAGGACAAGCCGTCCGACACACGCGCCAAGGTGGACCGGCTCTACGAGCAGGCCGAGCAGGCGACCGAGTCGTACAACAAGGCCGACGAGCGCGCCGACAAGCTGCGCGCGCAGGTCACCCGGGCCAAGGACAGCGTCGCGCGCGGCCAGGAGCGCATCAACCGGATGCGCGGCGCCCTCGGCTCCCTCGCAGGGGCGCAGTACCGCGCGGGCGGCATCGACCCCTCGCTGGCCCTGATGCTCTCCTCCGACCCGGACGGCTATCTGGAGCGGGCCTCGGTCCTCGACCGCGTCAGCGCCCGCCAGGCGGGCGAACTGGCCGATCTGCAGCGGGCGCAGCGCACTCTCGCGCAGCAGCGCGCCGAGGCGGGCCGCAAACTCGCCGAGCTGGAGAAGAGCCGCACCACCGTCGCCCGCCACAAGCGCACCGTCGAGCACAAACTCGCCAAGGCGAGGAAGCTCCTCAACTCGCTGCCCGACGAGGAGCGCGACGCGTACGACAGGTCCTCGCGGTCCGGCGGGCGCGACGGCCTGCCGGAGCTCGGGGGCGCCCCGGCCTCCTCGCGGGCGGCCGCCGCGATCGCCGCCGCACGGTCCGCGATCGGCAAGCCCTACGTGTGGGGCGCCAACGGACCCTCCGGATTCGACTGCTCCGGCCTCATGCAGTGGTCGTACGCCCAAGCCGGGGTCGGCCTGCCGCGCACCTCGCAGGCCCAGCGGTACGCGGGACGCCAGGTGTCCCTGTCCGAGGCACAACCCGGTGACCTGGTCGCCTACCGCGACGACGCCAGCCACATCGGGATGTACATGGGCAACGGCCAGGTGGTGCACGCCCCCTACCCCGGAGCCCCGGTCCGCTACGACCCCGTCGGCATGATGCCGGTGTCGTCCGTGACGCGGATCTGACCGGACGTCCGCCGCGCACGCCCCGTACGATCAGGAAGGTGGCAGGTCACGGACGTGGGTCATGGCTGGTGGCGCTGTGCTGCGCCCTCTGTCTCGTCGTGCTCGCCGGATGCGGCGGCCGCGACCCCGTCCCGGACGCGGCCGCGGGCGAGGTCCGCAAGGTCCTTGACCGGCGGGCGCGGGCCGTCCTCGACGGGGACGAGAAGGCGTACGACAGGACCGAGCGCCCCGCGCAGGGCGCCGAGGACCTCTTCGGGCGCCTGCGCGCCGTCCCGCTGGACTCCTGGGACTACCGGCTGACCGACCTCGACCGCCACGGCGCGAACGCCACGGCGAAGGCCGAACTCCACTACCGCATCAAGGGCTACGACCGCGCGCCGGTCACCGCCGAGCGCACGCTCTCGCTGCGGCGCACCGGCGGGCAGTGGTACGTCACCGACGAGCGGCCCGCGCGGAAGACCGGCGAACAGCTCTGGGACCAGGGGCGCGTGACCGCCGAGCGCGGCGAGCACAGCCTCGTCCTCGGCGTCGGACAGAGCGCCGCCGACCTGCGCGCCCACAGCGAGCTCGCCGACCGGGCGGTGCCCGCAGTGCGGGACGCCTGGCCGGGGAAGTGGCCGGGGCGGATCGTCGTCCTCGTGCCGCAGTCGCTCGACGGCATGGCGGGGCTCCTCGGGGCGCCCGCGTCCGGCTACCGCGGGATCGCCGCGGTCACCACCGGCGAGACGGGCGGTTCGGGGCGGGCCCCCGCCGACCGGATCATCGTCAACCCCGAGGCGTACGGAGTCCTCGGCGACTTCGGCAAGCGGGTCGTCCTCACCCATGAGGCGACCCACGTCGCGACCCGCGCGCAGACCTCCGCGGCCACCCCGCTCTGGCTCTCCGAGGGCTTCGCCGACTGGGTGGGCTACCGCGACACCGGACGCACCGCCGCACAGGCCGCGCCCGAGCTGCGCCGCGCCGTGCAGCGCGGCCAACCCCCCGCCGCGCTTCCCGAGGACGAGGACTTCGGCTTCGGCGGGGACGCCACGAAACTCGCGGGGGCGTACGAGGGCGCGTGGCTGGCCTGCCGGATGATCGCCGAGCAGTGGGGCGAGCGGAAGCTCACGGACTTCTACGAGGCGGTGGGCGCCCACGACGGGCGCGCCGGCGCGGTCGAGGGCGCGCTGCGCGGCGTCCTGGACACCACGCCCGAGGACTTCACGGCGCGCTGGCGTACGTATCTGCGCGCGGAGCTTGGGTGATCTGCTCCGGCACCGGGCGCGGCCCCGCCCCGCGCGGCGCGGACACCGTACGGCGCCACAGGTTCCGGCAGGCCAGCACGGTCGCCGCGACCAGCAGACCGTTGCGTACGAGAAGCAGGGACAGGCCCAGCGGGTCGCCTGCCACCACATGCGAGAACCACACCGGGAACTCCAGGAACGTCACGAACGTCGCCACGAGCACCAGCCGGGCCGGCACCACCATCGGGCTCGCACGGAACGCCAGGCACACGGCGGCCGTCCCGACCAGCCACAGCATGTACTGCGGGCTGATCACCCGGCTCGTCGTGGTGAAGAGCAGCACGGCGACGAACGCCGCGTCCGCGGGTGTGCTCGCCGCGCGGACCCGGGCCCGCAGCCGCCACACCAGCAGCCAGCAGAAGGCGGCCACCGACAGCCCCTGGGCGACGGTGCTCACGAGCGACACGTACGGGCCCAGGAATTCCACCGAGCCGTAGTTGAGCCGCACTTCGCCCTGCCAGCCGAAGTGGCGCGCGATGTGGAAGACGAGGGCGCCGAGCGACTCCACCTCGGTACCGCGGTCGCGCTGGAAGGTGAGGAACGCCAGGGCGCCCGGCATCGTCACCAGGAACACCAGCGCGAGGGCGAGAGCCGTGGCCGCCGCCGCGGCCCACGACCGGCGCGTCGCCCGCCCGCGCGGGGTGCCCACGAGGAGCAGCACGGGCCACCCCTTGAGCAGCGCCCCGAACCCCGCGAGCGCCCCCATCGTGCGTGGGTGCCGCGCCCCGGCGAGCAGCCCGGCGACGGCGACGGCGGCGACCATCACGTCGTACCGCGCGTACCCGGTGGGCCCGAGCAGGGCCACGCCGACCACCCACACCCAGGCGCCCCGCAACGACTTCCCGGGCCGCCGCCCCGCGTGGAGCAGCAGCGCGCACACCGCCGCGTCGCACACCAGACACAGCACGAAGAAGGCCGTCGCGTACCCGAGGAAGGGCAACAGGGCGGGGGAGAGGACCGCGAGGGCGGCGGCGGGCGGGTACTGCCACGTGACGTCGTCGAGCGGGAAGGTGCCGGTGCGCAGGATCTCGTACCAGCCCTGGTAGATGACCGAGACGTCGCTGGTCACGTCGGGTCCGGGGACTGTGAACACGTGCAGGACGAAGAGCATGAGCAGGGCCCTGGTCAGCCCCCAGACGGTCAGGATGCGCGCCATGAGTGCCTCGCCCCTTTTCATCCACTTAAATGCGATTCGAGACGTCATGATGCCGGGTGGGGAGGGGCCGGGGCGAAGAGGCTGGGCCGTGGCTTTCGGTACCGCCGCCGGCCTTCGGTACTGTCGTGCGCGATGCACAAGACCCTGATCGTCACGAACGACTTCCCGCCCAGGCCCGGTGGCATCCAGGCGTTCCTGCACAACATGGCGCTGCGCCTGGACCCCGAGCAGCTCGTCGTCTACGCCTCCACGTGGAAGCGGGGCCGCGAGGGCGCGGAGGCGACCGCGGCCTTCGACGCCGAGCAGCCCTTCCAGGTCGTACGCGACTCCACGACGATGCTGCTGCCGACCCCGCGCGTCACCCGTCGCGCGGTGTCGCTCCTGCGCGAACACGGCTGTACGTCGGTGTGGTTCGGGGCGGCCGCGCCGCTCGGGCTCATGGCGCCCGCGCTGCGCGAGGCGGGCGCGACGCGGCTGGTCGCGACGACCCACGGCCACGAGGCGGGCTGGGCCCAGCTGCCCGCCTCCCGCCAACTCCTCCGCCGGATCGGCGATGCGACGGACACGATCACCTATCTGGGCGAGTACACGCGCTCACGGATCGCCGGGGCGCTGAGCCCCGAGGCGGCGGCGCGGATGGTCCAACTCCCGCCCGGGGTGGACGAGAAGACGTTCCACCCGGGATCGGGCGGCGACGCGGTACGGGCGCGGCTCGGCCTCACGGACCGGCCCGTGGTGGTGTGTGTCTCGCGGCTCGTGCCGCGCAAGGGCCAGGACACGTTGATCCTCGCCATGCCGAGGATTCTCTCCGCGGAGCCGGACGCGGTGCTGCTGATCGTCGGGGGCGGCCCGTACGAGAAGGACCTGCGGCGGCTCGCGGCGGAGACGGGGGTCGCGGACTCCGTCCGCTTCACGGGGGCCGTGCCCTGGTCGGAACTCCCCGCGCACTACGGCGCGGGGGACGTCTTCGCCATGCCCTGCCGGACCCGGCGCGGGGGCCTGGACGTCGAGGGCCTCGGCATCGTCTACCTGGAGGCGTCCGCGACGGGCCTTCCCGTCGTCGCGGGGGACTCCGGCGGGGCGCCGGACGCGGTCCTGGACGGGGAGACGGGGTGGGTCGTCCGTGGCGGCGAGCCGCAGGATGCGGCGGACCGGATCGTCGCCCTCCTCGCCGACGCGGAGCTTCGCTCCCGGATGGGGGAGCGGGGGCGTGCCTGGGTCGAGGAGAAGTGGCGCTGGGACCTCCTGGCAGAGACCCTGAAGTCCCTCCTGTAGCGCGCCCCCTGTGCGGCCCGGCGGGGCTTGCTCGCGCAGTTCCCCGCGCCCCTGAAGGCTCGCCCTTGGTCCTGCCGGGGGAGCTCGCGTCGCGGCTGCGGTCCGGTGCTCCTGAGGCCGCCCTCGGTTCTGCCGCGCGGGCTTGTTGTGCGGCTGACCGCGGGTGGTCCCTACCCGCGCAGTTCCCCGCGCCCCTGAAAGGCGGCTCCGCCGCCTCCAGGGGCGAGGCTGAGGAAGCCGGGCGCAGCCCGGGCTTCAGGGGCGCGGGGAACTGCGCGGGCAACCACGTGTGGCGGGAAGTCGAGGGCGGGCGGCGGCCCCCACTGCCCAGGGGTGCGGGGAACTGCGCGAGTGGCCACGGCGTGGCGGGAGTCGCCCGCGATGCAGCCCCCCCACGGCGAGTGGGCGGGACCGGTGACGCTACCCGCGGTAAATCGCCTCGATCTCGTCCGCGTAGTCCTTCGCCACCACATTCCGCTTCAGCTTCAGCGACGGAGTCAAGTGCCCCGACTCCTCCGTGAACTGGGAGCCGATGATCCGGAACTTGCGGACGGACTCCGCCTTGGAGACCGCCGCGTTGCCGTCGTCCACCGCGCTCTGGATCGCCGCGAGGAGATCCGCGTCGTCGCGGAGGGAGGACGCCGAGGAGTCGGCGGGCTTGCCGTGCTCCGCCGCCCACCGACCGAGGAACTCGTCGTCGACGGTCACCAGCGCGCCCACGAACGGACGCCCGTCGCCGACGACCATGCACTCGGCGACCAGCGCGTGCGCGCGGATGCGGTCCTCGATGACGGCCGGAGCGACGTTCTTGCCGCCGGCGGTGACGATGATTTCCTTCTTGCGGCCCGTGATCCGCAGGTAGCCGTCCTCGTCGAGCGTGCCGATGTCCCCCGTGTGGAACCACCCGTCCGCCAGGGCCTCTTCCGTCGCGCCCTCGTTGTTCCAGTAGTGCGAGAACAGGTGCTCGCCGTGGAGCAGGACCTCGCCGTCGTCCGCTATCCGCACGACCGAGCCGGGCAGCGGCTGGCCGACCGTGCCGATCTTCTGGCGGTCCCAGGGGTTGAAGGCTGTCGCCGCGCACGATTCCGTCAGGCCGTAGCCCTCCAGGACCGTGAAGCCGATGCCGCGGAAGAAGTGGCCCAGGCGCTCGCCGAGCGGGGCGCCGCCGGAGATCGCGTACTCGCCGCGACCGCCGAGGACCGCGCGCAGCTTGCTGAAGACCAGCTTGTCGAAGAGCGTGTGCTTGAGGCGCAGGCCCAGCGACGGCCCCGACGGCGTGTCCAGCGCGCGGCTGTACGCGATCGCCGTGTCCGCCGCCTTGTCGAAGATCTTGCCCTTGCCGTCGGCCTGCGCCTTCGCGCGCGCCGAGTTGTAGACCTTCTCGAAGACGCGCGGCACGCCGAGGACCATCGTCGGCCGGAACGAGGCCAGCTCGTCCGTGAGGTTCTTGACGTCGGGCGCGTGCCCCAGCTTGATCGGCGCCATCAGCGCGGCGACCTCGACGAGACGCCCGAAGACGTGGGCGACGGGGAGGAAGAGGAGGACCGAACACTCGCCCGTGCGGAACAGGGGCTTCAGGCGCTCCACCACGTTGCCGCACTCCGCGAAGAAGCTGCGGTGGGTGAGGACACAGCCCTTGGGACGGCCCGTCGTGCCCGAGGTGTAGACGATCGTGGCCGGGTCGTCGGCCTTGGCGGCGCCGCTGCGCTCGTCGACGGTCGCGTCCGGGACCTCGGCGCCGGCGCCGTGCAGCTCCTCGACGCCGCCCGCGTCGATCTGCCAGACGTTCTTCAGGGCGGGCAGCGTGTCACGCACCGAGGCGACGGCCGCGGCGTGCGCGTCGAGCTCCACGACGCAGGCCACGGCGCCGGAGTCGCCGAGGATCCACTGGATCTGCTCGGCGGAGCTCGTCTCGTACACGGGAACGGTGACCGCGCCCGCGCTCCAGATGGCGAAGTCGAGCAGCGTCCACTCGTACCGGGTGCGGGACATCAGGCCGACGCGGTCGCCGGGACGCACTCCGGCGGCGATCAGCCCTTTGGCGGTGGCGCGCACGTCGGCGAGGAAGGCCTTGGCCGTGACGTCCTGCCAGCGGCCCTCGACCTTGCGGCCGATGACGGCGACGTCCGGGTGCTGCGCGGCATTTCTACGGACGATGTCGGTCAGATTGCCGTCCGCAGGGACCTCGTACAGGGCCGGAAGGCTGAACTCGCGCAAGACTGCTGCTCCTACATAGGGCGCCGGCGCCACGACGTTGTGTGCTGCGACGGTGCGGTCCAAGATCGGGCAGGTGCTCAGTCGAGTGGGGGGCTGAGCACTACTGGACTGCCCGGACGTTACCCATCGGTATGGCTGGTTCGATAGGGGGGCGGGCCCAGATGTTCGGTGCGTCACACGTCGTCGTGGTCTGAATCGCACAGTACGCCACCGTCTTCCCGACTCGGAAGTAACCGCAGGTCCGGCCGCTGGACCGGGCCTCTACCGCCCCCGGGACGACCGTCCTAGGGTGATCGGCATGCCAGCTTTCCGGGTCAACGTGGTCAGTGACGTGCACGGCAACACCGAAGCGCTCGCACGTGCCGGGGACGGCGCGGACGCGCTCGTCTGCCTCGGTGACCTCGTGCTCTTCCTCGACTACGCCGACCACTCGCGCGGCATCTTCCCCGACCTGTTCGGCGCCGAGAACGCGACGAGGCTGGTGGAGCTGCGCACCGCACGCCGTTTCGACGAGGCCAGGGAATTCGGCCGAAAACTGTGGGGGAGCGTCGACAGTGACCGGGCCGCGGTGATCGAGCGCGCCGTCCGCAAGCAGTACGCCGAAATGTTCGCGGTCCTCCCCACGCCGACCTACGCCACCTACGGCAACGTCGACATCCCCTCCCTGTGGCCCGAGTACGCGGGACCGGGCACCACCGTCCTCGACGGCGAGCGCGTCGAGATCGGCGGCCGCGTCTTCGGCTTCGTCGGCGGCGGCCTGCGCACCCCGATGCGTACGCCTTACGAGATCTCCGACGAGGAGTACGCCGCCAAGATCGAGGCCGTCGGCGAGGTCGACGTCCTGTGCACCCACATCCCGCCGGACGTACCCGAGCTCCTCTACGACACCGTGGCGCGCCGCTTCGAGAGGGGCAGCCGCGCACTGCTCGACGCGATCCGCCGGACCCGCCCCAGGTACGCCCTCTTCGGCCACGTCCACCAGCCGCTGGTCCGGCGCATGCGCGTCGGTGCGACGGAGTGCGTGAACGTCGGGCACTTCGCCGGGACATCCAGGCCTTGGGCCCTGGAGTGGTGACCTCGCCGCGCGCGGTAGCCTTCACGCGGTACACACCACCCCATCCCGGACGACCGCATCTGGAGGAGCCACAGCGATGGCGGAACACACCAGCTCGAGCATCACGATCGAGGCGGCACCGGCCGAGGTCATGGGAGTGATCGCCGACTTCGCTCGCTACCCGGACTGGACGGGTGAGGTGAAGGAGGCGCAGGTGCTCGCCACCGACGAGCGGGGCCGCGCCGAGCAGGTCCGCCTCGTCATGGACGCGGGCGCGATCAAGGACGACCAGACGCTGGGCTACACCTGGACCGGGGACGACGAAGTCAGCTGGACCCTGGTCAAGTCCCAGATGCTCCGCTCCCTGGACGGCTCCTACCTCCTGCGCCCCACCGCCTCCGGCACCGAGGTCACCTACCGCCTCACCGTCGACGTCAAGATCCCCATGCTCGGCATGATCAAGCGCAAGGCGGAAAAGGTCATCATCGACCGAGCCCTGGCAGGCCTGAAGAAGCGAGTCGAGTCGAAGGAGGCCTAGGGGCACGCGGGGAAGCCGGGCGCAGCCCTGGCTTTCAGCGCACGGGGGCCGATGGGAAAGCGGGGCGAAGCCCCTGCTTTCAGGGGCGCGGGGAACTGCGCGACCAGCCACGACGAACCGGCAGCCGCAGGCAGACCGCCCCCCACGGCGAGTGGGCACCCCACCCACCCGGGCGCCCCGCCAGCTACCGTTCACAACCATGCGCACCCTCCTCATCACCGGCCCCGGCGGAGCCGGCCGCACCACCGTCGCCGCCGCCACCGCGCTCGCCGCCGCGCGGGCCGGCCACCGGACCCTGGTGATCTCCGCCGACCGCGCCGACACTCTCGGCGCGGCACTCGGCGAGGCGCCCGACACCGCACCCGCCGCCCCGGACGCGCATCCGGCGCTCACCACCCTCCGCCTCGCCCCGGCCGACCGCTTCCGCGACGACCTGCTCGCCCTGCAGGAACGTGCCGCCTCCGCCCTGGACCTGCTCGGCGCCGAGCGGCTCGACGGCGAGGAGCTGACCCCGCTGCCCGGAGCGGAGGAGCTGGCCCTGCTGCGCGCCCTGCGCGACGCGGACCGCGACGGCACGTACGACACCGTGGTCGTCGACCTGCCGCCCACCCCGCAGGCCCTCGCCGCCCTCGCCCTGCCCGAGCAGCTCCGCCGCTATCTGCGCCGGCTGCTCCCGCCCGAGCGCCAGGCGGCCCGTGCCCTGCGCCCCATGCTCGGCCGGCTCGCGGGCGTCCCCATGCCGGCGGCGTGGCTGTACGAGGCCGCGGCCCGGGGGGAGGACGAACTCGCCGCCGTCCAGCGCGTGATAGAGGCCCCCGGCACCACCGTCCGCCTGGTCGCCGAACCCGGCCCCGCGGGCGCCGACGCCGTCCGTGCCGCCGCCACCGGCCTCGCCCTGCACGGCCTGCGCACCGACCTCCTCGTCGCCAACCGGATCCTGCCGGACGCGAGCCCCGACACCTGGCTCGCCGGGCTCGGCGCCCAGCAGCACAAGACGCTCGACGCGTGGGAGTCGACGTACGACGACGTCGTCAGGGCCCCGCACCTCGGCCGCGACCCCCGCGGCGCCGACGACCTCGAAGCCCTCGGCCTGACCGCGCCCGCGGCAGCCCCCGCTCCCGCCGCCTGGCCCGTCACCGAGGCCCCCGAGGGCGACGGCGGCCACACGTACGTATGGCACATTCCGCTGCCCTCCGTCACCCGCGAGGAGCTCGGCCTCATCCGGCGCGGCGACGAGCTCGTCGTCACCGCGGGCCCCTACCGCCGCATCGTCACCCTGCCGTCCGCGCTGCGCCGCTGCACCGTCGCGGGAGCAGGGCTGCGCGAGGGCGAGCTCAGGGTGCGGTTCGCGCCCGACCCGGATCTGTGGCCGCGCGAGCGGTGAACGCCGTACCTCCATTCGGGTAACGTCGAGTGGCATGAGCGATGCCACCGAGCGCGAAGCCCCGGAAGCCCAGGACCCCCAGGAAAGTCACGCCGACGCCTGGGAGCGGGCGTGCGCCGAGGACCTCGCGGCGGAGAAGGCCCGCCGCCGCGCCCAGTACGGGCCGCCGCCCGGCTCCGCGGCCGAGGAGCTGCGCAAGCTCTTCGACGTGGTGTCGGACAAGCTCTCCGGACTCCAGGCGCCGCTGCTCGGCGCGGTCGCGCAGGGTGCCGTCGAGCAGACGCTCCGGCAGGTCGCCAAGGAGGCGAAGGCGGTCGTCGAGCCGGTCATCGAGCGCAACCCCGACGTCTTCGACCACCTCGCGGCGGCGGGCTCCGAGCTGCTCGCCGCCTACCGCTCGGCGGTCGAGGGCCAGGAGAGCCGGTGGACCCGCGGCGACGGCGCGGACGACGCCACGAAGGACGCCGCGCCCGGCCGGGACCCCCGTGACGGCGGCTCCTCCGCGGGTGAACACATCGATCTGGACTGATGCCCCTCGGGTACGGTGGGCCGTAGCGGGGCTCGATCGAACTGAGGGATTCATGGGACTCACCATCGGCGTCGACATCGGCGGCACCAAGATCGCGGCCGGAGTGGTCGACGAGGACGGCAACATCCTCTCGACCTTCAAGGTGCCGACCCCTGGTACTTCCGAGGCCATCGTCGACGCGATCGCCTCCGCCGTGGCGGGCGCACGGGCCGGGCACGACATCGTCGGCGTCGGCATCGGCGCCGCCGGATACGTCAACCGGCAGCGCTCCACGGTCTACTTCGCGCCGAACATCGACTGGCGCCAGGAACCGCTCAAGGAAGAGGTCGAGAAGCGCGTCGGCCTGCCCGTGGTCGTGGAGAACGACGCGAACGCGGCGGCCTGGGGCGAGTACCGCTTCGGCGGCGGCAAGGGCCACCGCAACGTCATCTGCATCACGCTCGGCACCGGCCTCGGCGGCGGCATCATCATCGGCAACAAGCTGCGCCGCGGCCACTTCGGCGTCGCCGCCGAGTTCGGCCACATCCGGATGGTGCCGGACGGCCTCCTCTGCGGCTGCGGCAGCCAGGGCTGCTGGGAGCAGTACGCGTCCGGCCGCGCCCTCGTGCGGTACGCGAAGCAGCGCGCCAACGCCACCCCGGAGAACGCCGAGTACCTGCTCTCGCTGGGCGACGGCACCCCCGAGGGCGTCGAGGGCAAGCACATCTCGATGGCCGCGCGGCAGGGTGACGCCGTCGCCATCGACTCCTACCGCGAGCTGGCCCGCTGGGCGGGCGCCGGCCTCGCCGACCTGGCGTCGCTCTTCGACCCGTCCGCGTTCATCGTCGGCGGCGGCCTCTCGGACGAGGGCGAGCTGGTCCTCGACCCGATCCGCAAGTCGTTCAAGCGCTGGCTCGTCGGCGCGGCGTGGCGGCCCGAGGCCCAGGTCATCGCCGCCCAGTTGGGCAACAAGGCGGGCATGGTCGGAGCGGCGGACCTGGCGCGGGAGCCGGATCCCGTCATGTGACCCCGCGACGGGGGCGCCGCGTATCGCGCTGCGCGCCCGTCCTCAAACGCCGGACAGGCCGGATACCCTCCGCCTGTCCGGCGTTCGCGTATCTTGATCGCCATGCCGACGAGCCCGACCCCTGCGCTCCCCAACTCCCGCACCGAACCCGATGGTTCGGCCGTCATCCGGGTGCTCAGCTACAACATCCGTTCGATGCGCGACGACACCGCCGCGCTCGCCCGGGTCATCTCCGCCTGCGCCCCCGACCTCGTCCTGATCCAGGAGGCCCCGCGGTTCTTCCGCTGGCGCAAGAAGCTGGCCCGCCTCGCGCGCGCCGCCGACCTCGTGATCCTCTCCGGCGGCGGCACCGCCGCGGGACCCGCGCTGCTCTGCTCGCTGCGCGCCACCGTCGAGCGCACCGAGGACGTGCTGCTCCCGCTCACCCCCGGCCTGCACCGGCGTGGCTTCGCGACCGCCGTCGTCCGCTTCGGCGGCGCGCGGCTCGGCGTCCTGAGCTGCCACCTGAGCCTGCAGACCGACGAGCGGTACGACCAGGGCGGGATGCTGCTCGACCGGCTCGCGGGGATGGGCGTGGAGCACGCGGTCGCGGGCGGCGACCTCAACGAGCGGCCCGGCGGCCGGACGTTCCGCAGGCTCGCGGAGGGACTCAAGGACTGCTGGACGGCCAAGCCCTGGGGCGGCGAGAACACCTCCACACCGGCCGACCCGCACCAGCGCATCGACGCGCTCTTCGCGACGTCCGGCATCGAAGTCCTCGGCTGCGGCGTGCCGTTGGACCTGCCGGGGGTGGGCCCGGACGACCTGAGGGCGGCCACGGACCACCTGCCGGTCCTGGCCGCCCTCAGAGTCCCCGCGGTGCGGGCCTAGGGGCGCGCTAGGGGCGCTGCTTCACCTTGTCGGTGATCGCCCAGCTGTCGAGGTACGAGAGCTGGGTGTACGTCTTCGTCTTCTTGCCGTCACCCGACGTGCGCGTGTCGCGGAAGCCCAGGAACGCGTACGTCGTCGGGTCGAAGATGAAGTGGCCGCCGAACGGCGTGCCCTGCTGCGTCGGGTCGTCGTAGGTGATGGCCACCCCCGTGCGGCCCTTGGCGTCCTTCTGGCCGGGGACCGCCTTCACGCCGGGGACCATGCCGAGCGCCTCGTACGCGGCCGGGCGCAGCCCCTGCGGCATCACCGGGACCAGCTTCAGGAGACCGGCGAGGCTGAAGTGGATGTCCGACCACTCCTGGTCGGTGATCTCGTCCAGGGAGTCGTTCTTGTCGTTCGGTCCCGTCTTGTGGAGCAGCGAGAGGATCAGCTTCTCCGGGTCGGTCGGGAGCTTCTTCAGGGTTCCCCAGTCCTGCGGGGGCCACATCCCCTCGTTCTCCGCGAGCGGCTCCGACCACCACCCCTTGCCGACCTCCATGACCCAGGAGCGCTTCGAGCCGTCCACGGAACGCCAGTTCTCGTCGACGTGCCGCTCGACCGCGCCCGTGCGCTGCTCGGTCTCCTTGATGATCTCCTTCGTGTAGATGTACTGGTCGTCGCGCGGGGCGACGGTCCTCTCGTGCTTGCGTTCGTAGGCGGCCGCGCCGTTGAGCACGGCCCGCGCGCTGACGTTGCGCATCGACGGCGCGCTGTCGGCGGGCGGCTTGGCGCGGGCCTCCTCGTCGCCTCCGGTGTTCACCGCCACCAGGATGGTGCCCGCCACGGCGGCCGCGGCGGTCCCGGCGACGGCGATGCGCAGCACCGGGCGGCGCCACAGGGGACGTACCCGAGCCGTCGGCTCGTCGTTCATCGCGGCGAACAGGCGCACGCGCGCGCGGTGGCGGGTGTCGTCGTCCAGCGGGGGAGCCCCCGCGTCCCAGTCGCGCAGTTCATCGAGCTCATTCATGGGCGTGTGCCTCCTGGAAAGCTGTCGGATCGGATCCGCCCAGTGCTTCGCGCAATGTGCTGCGGGCCCGGTGCAGTCTCGATCTGACGGTGCCGACGGGCACCCCCAACGCCTCTGCCGCCTCTTCGTAGTCGAGGTCGGCCCACGCCACGAGGAGCACCACGTCGCGGTGGCGGGCCGAGAGTCCGGCCAGGGCCGCGGCCAGGTCGCCGCGGAGCCCCTCGGCTCCCGCGCGGGCGACCGCGAGGTCGGCGACCGGCTCGTCGTGCGGCACCGGCGCGGGCACCTTGGCCAGCGCCTTGAAGCGGCGGGCCTCGGCCCTGCGGTGCCGGCTGACGAGGTTGGTCGCGATACCGAACAGCCAGGGGCGGGCGTCGGCCCGCGCCAGGTCGTAGCGGTGGCGCTCCTTGAAGGCGGTGGTGAAGGTGTCGGACATCAGGTCCTCGGCCGCCTCGGGGCCGAGCCGGCGGGCCGCGTACCGGTACACGGCGTCGGCATGCCGGTCGAAGAGGGCGGCGAACTGCTCGGGCTCGTCCCGGGACCGCTCGATGGACCAGGCGTCGCTCTTCTCGCAGGTGCGCTGCCCCGTGCGAAGGGGGACGCCGGGATCGACGGTCATCGGGGCTCCTTTCGTTCGTGTGAACGCCTCGAAGGCTTGGGCTCGTTCGGTGTTTCACCTCTCCTTCGCCGCTCGGGCCGATCGGGTTCCATCCGGTTCCGTCGGCCGGTTCCATCGGGGTGCGCGACATGCGTGAGGGCCCGCCCGGAGAGGTTCCGGACGGGCCCCAGAGGCGTGGGTGACGCGAAGGCTCAGACGACGGCGCCGCGTCCCGGGTCGTCGTCCTCCTCGTCGTCCCCGCTGTTCATCCGCACCACCAGCGTCGCGAAACCGCCCAGGAAGCCGCCGATGCCGAGCGTGGTCAGCCACCACGTCATCTGCCAGCCGAACAGCACGGCCAGCAGGATGAGCAGCGGGCCGCCGAGCACGGCGAGCCAGGCGAACTTGGCCGTCACGTCGGCCTCGGGCAGCGGCGGCGGCTCGGGCGGCACGAAGTGCCCCTCGTCGTCCGCGTCGAAGTCCTTCTCCGAGGGCTCCGGCGTGGTGTAGTCACGCGGGCCGCCGACGCCGGAGCCGACGCCGGGCGCGAAGGAGACGGAGCTGCCGAGCGGCTTGTCCGGTCCCGTCCTGCCGGGACCGGACTTGTCGACGCCGGACTTGCCTTCCGTCGTCCCGTCAGGACCGCCCGCCGGGCCGTTCGTCTCCGTCTCCAGGAGCGCGAGGTCCTCGATGGACTTGAAGGGCTTGGCGCCCGGCGGGTCCGCGGGCTCCTCGCCGTACCCCGCGACGATCGCCCGCCAGGCGGCGTCCTCGTCCAGGGGCACGCCGTCCGCGGGAGTCCCGTCGGCAGGGGCCCCGTCCGCGGGCACCTTGCTCTTCTCGGGCTCGCGGCTGTCCTCGCGGTCCGCTTCGTGCTCAGCCACCGGTGGCCGTCCCTTCCTTACCGACGCTGGGGGCGAGCCGGCCGATGAACGCGTGACTCTCCTCGAAGATCCGGTCCGCATCGTGGTCCAACGTCGCGACGTGGTAGCTCTGTTCCAGCAGGATCTCCGTGACGTCCGTGGAGGAGACACGGCTGAGGATGCGGGCCGAGTCGGCGGGCGGCACCACGTGGTCGCGCGGGCTGTGCAGCACCACGAGCGGCTGGGTCACCTGGGGCAGTTCGGCGTCGACCACGCGGAAGAAGCGGCGCAGGGAGTGCGCGGCGTGCAGCGGGATCCGGTGGTACCCGATCTCTTCGGAGCCGGGCTTCGCGATGTCGCTGACGATGCCCTTCGTGCTGGGCACGAGGTGCCGGGCGACGGGCAGCGCGTGCGCCGCGAGGCCGTGCACCTTGTTCCCCGGGTTGACGAGGACGAGGCCGGCGACCGCGTCCCCGTGCTTCGCCGCCAGGCGCAGCGCGAGCGCCCCGCCCATGGAGAGCCCGAAGACGAAGACCCGCTCGCACCGCTCCAGGAGCGAGCGCAGCTCGCGCTCCACCTCCGCGTACCAGTCCTGCCAGCCCGTGACCTGCATGTCCTCCCAGCGTGTGCCGTGGCCGGGCAGGAGCGGCAGCGAGACGGTGAGGCCGCGCTCCGCCAGGTACTCCGCCCAGGGGCGCAGGGACTGCGGGGATCCGGTGAAGCCGTGGCAGAGGAGGACGCCGACCTCGCCGCCTTCGTGGCGGTACGGCTCGGCTCCGGGGAGGACCGGCACTTCGGTCTCCTTCGTGAGAGGTGGGAGTACTTCACCGTACGCGACCGGACTGACACCGACCAGGGTCGTCGGGCCCATTGGCCGTACCCCGGGTTAAGGTCTGATCCACAGACACAGGAGGCACTCGGTTTGATCTACGGCGCAATGAAGGTTGCCATCGGAGGGCCGCTGAAGCTCGGCTTCAGGCCCTGGGTGGAGGGCCTTGAGAACGTCCCCGCCGAGGGCCCCGCGATTCTGGCGAGCAACCACCTCTCGTTCTCGGACTCCTTCTTCCTTCCCGCGGTCCTCGACCGCAAGGTCACCTTCATCGCCAAGGCGGAGTACTTCACCTCGCCCGGTGTGAAGGGCAAGCTCACCGCGGCCTTCTTCAAGGGCGTGGGCCAGCTGCCCGTGGACCGCTCCGGCGGGCGCGGCGCCGGCGAGGCGGCCATCAAGAGCGGCATCGAGGTCCTGGAGCGCGGCGAGCTCTTCGGCATCTACCCCGAGGGCACGCGCTCGCCCGACGGGCGGCTCTACCGGGGCAAGCCGGGCGGCCTGGCGCGCGTGGCGCTCGCCACCGGCGCGCCCGTGCTTCCCGTCGCGATGATCGACACCGAGAAGATCCAGCCGCCCGGCAAGGTCATGCCCAAGCTGATGCGTCCCGGCATCCGCATCGGCAAGCCGCTGGACTTCACGCGCTACCAGGGCATGGAGCAGGACCGCTTCGTGCTGCGCGCGCTGACCGACGAGGTCATGTACGAGATCATGAAGCTCTCCGGCCAGGAGTACGTCGACATGTACGCGACGGCCGCGAAGCGTCAGATCACCGAGGCGGCCAAGGCGGCCAAGGCCGAGAAGAGCGACAAGGAACGGCCCGGCTCCTAGCCGCGTCCGTTCAGGGGTGGGCACACGGGCGGCGGTGGGGGACATGGCCAAGCGCGAGAAAGTCATGAGGATGTCGGTCGAGCAGCCCCTGTGGCGCGCGCTCACCGCCTACCGCGTCCTGACGATGCTGTACGCGATCGGGCTCTTCGTGGCGGCGCACGAGAAGCTCGACCGCCCCTGGCTCGCCGTCGCCTACTACGCGGTGCTCGCCCCCTGGACCCTGGCCACCCTGCCGCGTGTCGCGAACGCGGCGAGCTGCACCCGGCGGTTCCTCTTCGCCGACCTGACCGTCGCGCTCGTCGGCATCCTGCTGACGCCGCTCGCCGACTCCCAGCAGCGCATCACCGACGGCTCGCCGACGTTGCCCTCCATATGGACCGCGGGCTCCGTGCTCGCGTTCGCCATCAAGGGCGGCTGGCGCTGGGCGGCGTCGGCGTCCCTGCTCGTCGGCGTCGCCAACGTGGTGCAGCGCGGCGCGTTCAGCCGCGACACCCTGCACAACGTCCTGCTGGTCTGCATCGCCTCCATCGCCATCGGCTACGTCGTGGAGCTGGCCCGCGCCTCCGAGCGCACCCTGGCCCGCGCCCTGGAGATAGAGGCCGCGACCCGCGAGCGCGAACGCCTCGCCCGCGACATCCACGACAGCGTCCTCCAGGTTCTCGCGATGGTGCAGCGGCGCGGCACCGCCATCGGCGGCGAGGCCGCGGAGCTCGGCCGGCTCGCGGGCGAGCAGGAGGTGGCGCTGCGTGCCCTGGTCGCCGGGGGCATGCTGCCCGCCTCGCGGGTGTCCGAGGACATCGCGCAGGGCGCCGTCGTCCGCGCCGTCGAGGTGCCCGACGAGGAGCCGGACGACGCGGCACCGCGCGACCTGCGCCCGCTGCTCGCCGCGCACGCAGGGTCCAAGGTCACGCTCTCCGAGCCCGGGGCGCCGGTGCTCCTCGCGCCGGGGACCGCGCGGGAGCTGGCGGCCGCCGTCGGTGCCGCGCTGGACAATGTCCGCAGGCACGCGGGCGCGGAGGCCCGCGCGTGGATCCTGGTCGAGGACGAGCCCGACGAGGTGATCGTGACGGTCAGGGACGACGGTCCGGGCATCCCGGCGGGGCGGCTCGTGGAGGCGGAGGGGGAGGGCCGCCTCGGTGTGGCCTTGTCGATCCGGGGGCGGCTGCGGGACATCGGGGGCACGGCCGAGCTGATCTCGGTGCCGGGCCAGGGCACGGAAGTGGAACTGAAAGTGCCGCGCGAACGGGCGCGGGACACACGGGGGAAGGCGGGAAAGGCGAGATGAGCGAGCAGCAGCAGCGACAGGAACCGGCCACCGGGGCCACGGCGCCGGACGGGGACGGACGGGCGGCGGACCCGATCAAGGTCATGGTCGTCGACGACCACCCGATGTGGCGCGACGCCGTCGCCCGTGACCTGGCCGAGGCCGGTCTCGACGTGGTCGCCACGGCGGGCGACGGCGAGCAGGCGGTGCGCCGCGCGCAGGCCGCGGCCCCCGACGTCCTGGTCCTCGACCTGAACCTGCCGCTGAAGCCGGGCGTGCAGGTCTGCAAGGAGCTGGTCGGCGCCAACCCGGCGCTGCGCGTCCTGGTCCTGTCGGCCAGCGGTGAGCACGCCGACGTCCTGGAGGCGGTGAAGTCCGGCGCGACCGGCTACCTGCTGAAGTCGGCGTCCACCGAGGAGCTGATCGACGCGGTGCGCCGTACGGCTGTCGGCGACGCGGTCTTCACGCCCGGCCTCGCGGGCCTGGTCCTCGGCGAGTACCGCCGCCTGGCCACCGAGCCCGCGGCCGGCACCCCGGAGGACCCGAAGGCGCCTCAGCTCACCGACCGCGAGACGGAGGTCCTGCGCCTGGTCGCCAAGGGCCTGAGCTACAAGCAGATCGCCGAACGCCTGGTCATCTCGCACCGCACGGTGCAGAACCACGTCCAGAACACCCTGGGCAAGCTCCAGCTGCACAACAGGGTGGAGCTCGTGCGGTACGCGATAGAGCGAGGCATCGACGGAGCCTGACCCTCGTACGGGTGAACGTGCAAGATCAACTCCCCTGCGTGGCAAGGGAATTGACCGTTCGTACCGTGCCGCAGTGACCTGGATCACCATTAGCGTGACTCGCATCAGGTCACTGAGGCGAAGGGACTGCTCCTATGGGGGCCAAGAAAATCGGCGTACTGACCGGAGGCGGCGACTGCCCCGGGCTCAACGCGGTGATCCGCGGTGTCGTCCGCAAGGGCGTGCAGGAGTACGACTACGACTTCGTCGGCTTCAGGGACGGCTGGCGCGGTCCGCTGGAGGGCGACACCGTCCCGCTCGACATCCCCGCGGTCCGCGGCATCCTGCCGCGCGGCGGCACCATCCTCGGCTCGTCGCGCACCAACCCGTTCAAGGCGGAGAACGGGGTGCGCCGCATCAAGGAGAACCTCGCCAAGTACGAGGTGGACTCCCTCATCGCGATCGGCGGCGAGGACACTCTCGGCGTCGCCGCACGGCTCACCGACGAGTACGGCGTCCCGGTCGTCGGCGTTCCGAAGACCATCGACAACGACCTCTCCGCCACCGACTACACCTTCGGCTTCGACACCGCCGTCGGCATCGCCACCGAGGCGATCGACCGCCTGCACACCACCGCCGAGTCGCACATGCGCGTCCTGGTCGTCGAGGTCATGGGCCGCCACGCGGGCTGGATCGCCCTGCACTCGGGCCTCGCGGGCGGCGCCAACGTCATCCTCATCCCGGAACAGCGCTTCGACGTCGACCAGGTCTGCGCCTGGGTGACCTCGCGATTCAAGGCGTCGTACGCCCCCATCGTCGTCGTCGCCGAGGGCGCCATGCCCAAGGACGGCGAGATGGTCCTCAAGGACGGCTCGCAGGACTCCTTCGGGCACGTGCGGCTCTCCGGCGTCGGCGAGTGGCTGGCCAAGGAGATCGAGGGGCGCACCGGCAAGGAGGCGCGCACCACCGTCCTCGGGCACGTGCAGCGCGGCGGCACCCCGAGCGCCTTCGACCGCTGGCTCGCCACGCGGTTCGGGCTGCACGCGATCGAGGCCGTGCGCGACGGCGACTTCGGGAAAATGGTCGCGCTGCGCGGCACGGACGTGGTGCGGGTGCCGATCGCCGAGGCCACGGCCCGCCTGAAGACGGTGGACCCGGCGCTGTACGAAGAGGTCGGGGTGTTCTTCGGCTGAGTCCGTACGCCGCTCCCGGGACGGCGCCCGCTCCGGGTGCCGTCCCGGGAGGTGCTCCCTAGACTGGCGGCCATGGAGATCCTCGCGTTCGGCGTGCAGTCCGACGAGAAGCCGCTGATCGAGAAGGCCTTCCAAGGGCAGCACGACGTCCGCTGTCTCGACGTCTTCCTCAACGAGGACACCGCCCCCATCGCCGCGGGCTACGAGATCGTCTCCTCCAGCGTCAACGCCACGCTGAACAACCGCGTCCTGCAGACCCTCGCCGCCGGCGGAACCCAGATGATCGCCCAGCGCTCCACCGGGTTCAACAACATCGACCTGCTGGTCGCCGAGCGCCTCGGCCTGACCGTCGCCCGCGTCTCGTACTACTCGCCGTACTCGGTGGCCGAATTCGCCTGGACCCTCGCGATGGCCGTCAACCGCCGCATCGTCCGCGCCTCCAACCGCACCCGCGACTTCGACTTCCGCCTCGACGGCCTGATGGGCCGCGACCTGCGGGGCCGCACGGTCGGCGTGGTCGGCACCGGCAAGATCGGCGAGGCGTTCACCCGCATCGCGCACGGCTTCGGCATGCGGCTGCTCGGCTGGGACGTCGCCGAGAACCCCGCCTGCGTCGAACTCGGCATGAAGTACGTGGACAAGGCCGAGCTCCTCGCCGAGGCCGACCTCGTCAGCCTGCACGTGCCGCTGCTCCCGTCCACCCAGCACCTCATCGGGGCCGAAGCGCTGCGGACGATGAAGGACGACGCGATCCTGGTGAACTCCAGCCGCGGCGGCCTGATCGACACCGAGGCCCTGGTCGGCGAGTTGCGCGCGGGCCGCTTCACGGGGGTGGGCCTTGACGTGTACGAGGCGGAGGCGGGCCTCTTCTTCCTCGACAAGTCCCTGGAGGTCGTCGCCGACGACACGCTGGCCCGCCTCGTCACCTTCCCCAACGTCGTCGTCACGTCCCACCAGGCGTACTACACCGTGGACGCCGTCGGCCAGATCATCGACACCACGGTGCGCAACGTCCTGGACTACCTGGCGGGCCGGCGCTCGGACAACGTCCTGGTCCCGGGCCCGGACAGGAGCTGACCGAGCAGTTCCCGCACGATCCCGGCCCCGCGCAGCGTGAGCACCGACTCCGGGTGGAACTGCACACCCGCGAACGACTCCCCGCGCACCGCGTGCACCTCACCGGTCGCCGCGTCCCTGCTGACCTCGATGCCGTGCGCGTCGAGCTCCACCGCGGCCTCGTCGTCGCAGCGCGCCACGAAGCTGTTGTAGAACCCGACGGTCTCGCCGCGCCCGAACAGGTCGATGTCCGTCTGCGCGCCCTGGTACGGCACCTCCTTCCGTACGATCTCCAGCCCGAGCTCGGCCGTGATGAGCTCGTGCCCGAGGCAGACGCCGAGCACGCCGTGCCCGTGGGAGCGGAGTACGTCCGCCGCCAGGGAGCGCAGGAACCGCATCTTCGGGTCGGTCAGGTCGGACGGGTCGCCCGGCCCGGGACCCAGCACCACGGGCCCCTCGTGCGCGAGCACGGCCTCCCGCAGCCCCTCCTCGTCGTACCGCCGCACCGACACCCCGAGCCCGCACGAGCGCAGCACGTGCGCGAGCATCGCCGTGAACGTGTCCTCGCCGTCCACGACGAGCGCGTGCCCGGCCAGGTCGTCCGCGCGCTCCTGCATCCGCAGCCAGAACGGCGCCAGCGCCGCGCGCCGCCCGTCGAGCGCCGCCCGCACCCGGGGATCGTCGGCGAGGGCGGGCCGCGCGCCCTCCGCACGGGGACGCCCGGGGCGTACGCCGAGCGCGGCCAGCACGCCCGCGGCCTTCGCGTGCGTCTCGGCGACCTCGCCCATCGGGTCCGAGCCGCGCACCAGCGTGGCGCCCACCGGCACCCGCAGCCGCCCGGCCGCCGAGATGTCGGCGGTGCGGATGAGGATGGGGGAGTCCAGCGTCTGCGCGCCGCCCGCGTCCCGGCCGATCAGGGCGAGGGCGCCCGCGTAGTAGCCGCGGCCCCCGGCCTCGTGGCGCTCGATGACACGGCAGGCGTTCTGCACCGGCGACCCGGTGACGGTCGCCGCGAACATCGTCTCCTTCAGGACCTCCCGCACGTCCAGCGACGACTTGCCCCGCAGCTCGTACTCGGTGTGCGCGAGGTGGGCCATCTCCTTCAGCCGCGGGCCGACCACCACACCGCCCATGTCGCCGACCGTGCACATCATCTTGAGCTCCTCGTCGACGACCATCGAGAGCTCCTCGATCTCCTTGCCGTCGGAGAGGAAGGCCAGCAGGTCGTCGGCGGTGGGGCCCTCGGCGGGGTAGCGGTAGGTGCCGCTGATCGGGTTCATGACGACGGTTCCGCCGGACATCCGCACGTGCACCTCGGGGCTGGCCCCGACGAGCGTCCGCTCCCCGGTGTGCACGACGTACGTCCAGTACGCGCCCCGCTCGCCGACGAGCAGCCGCCGGAACAGCGCGAGGGCGTCCGCACGGCCGAAGCCCGGGATCTCACCCTCGTACGTCCGCCGGATGACGAAGTTGGCGCCCTCGCCCCGCCCGATCTCCTCGCGCAGCACCCGCCCCACGATGTCCGCGTACGCCGCGTCGTCCACGTCGAAGGACCCGTCCTCGACCCGCACGTCGTGCGCGGGCAGCGCCGCGAGGGCGTCGGCGAGCGGCACCTCGTACCGCTCCTCGGGCGTCAGGACGGTCAGCGGCGTGCCGTCGTCGCGTACGTCGAAGCCGCGCTCCCTGATCTGCCGGAACGGCACGAGGGCGAGACCTTCGGGAATGTCGGCGAGGCGTTCGTACGTGCCCGTCGGGCCGGTCAGGACCTCGACCGTGTCGTGGTCGTGGCCCGGCGTGCGGCGGCGCAGCAGGGCGAAGGGGCGGTCGTCGGACAGGAGCTCTGCCAGTCGCATCGGATTCTGGTTCCTTCTCACTCGGAGAGGAACGGCCCGGGCCCGGGAGAAGTCCGGAAAACACTGAAGGCCGCCCCTCGGGCGGCCTTCGCGAGTCTGTGTGCGCGCAGAGTCAGTGGGCCGCCGGATGAGCGGGCCACCACCAGTTCTGGGTCGTCGTCTGCGTACGCATGACCGGCACCCTAGCGCATCGGTCACTCCGTGGTGTCTCGTCCGTCTCACTTTGTGAGCGGGGGAATGGACGGAGTCCATCACCACGTAGTGTTGACGAGGTGACCGTGAACGCTAAGACCACCGCTACCGGTGGCAACACCTGGCGAAACCTGCCCGCGGCGCAGCAGCCCGAGTACCCCGATGCCGAGGCTCTGCGCGATGTGATCGCGGACCTCGAGTCGTATCCGCCGCTCGTCTTCGCGGGCGAGTGCGACCAGCTGCGCGCCCGACTGGCGTCTGTCGCCAAGGGAGAGGCGTTCCTCCTCCAGGGCGGCGACTGCGCCGAGGCCTTCGACGCCGTGTCCGCCGATCACATCCGGAACAAG
The DNA here is from genome assembly GCF_008642315.1 of Streptomyces venezuelae. Classification (NCBI taxonomy): domain Bacteria; kingdom Bacillati; phylum Actinomycetota; class Actinomycetes; order Kitasatosporales; family Streptomycetaceae; genus Streptomyces; species Streptomyces venezuelae. Next base: position 6,538,927 of record NZ_CP029192.1, read on the forward strand.
CTGAAGACGCTGCTCCAGATGGGCGCCGTCCTCACGTACGCGGCGTCCGTGCCCGTCGTGAAGGTGGGCCGCATCGCGGGGCAGTACTCGAAGCCGCGCTCCAAGCCGACCGAGACCCGCGACGGCGTGACGCTCCCGACCTACCGGGGCGACTCCGTCAACGGCTTCGACTTCACCGAAGAGGCCCGGATCCCGGACCCCGAGCGCCTGAAGCGGATGTACAACGCGTCCGCCTCCACGCTCAACCTGGTGCGCGCCTTCACCACCGGTGGGTACGCCGACCTGCACCAGGTGCACGCCTGGAACCAGGACTTCGTGAAGTCGTCCCCCTCCGGCCAGCGGTACGAGCAGCTGGCCCGCGAGATCGACAACGCGCTCAACTTCATGAAGGCCTGCGGTACCGACCCGGAGGAGTTCAAGACCGTCGAGTTCTACGCCTCCCACGAGGCGCTGCTCCTCGACTACGAATCGGCGCTGACCCGCACCGACTCGCGCACCGGGCGGCTGTACGACACCTCGGGCCACATGGTCTGGATCGGTGAGCGCACCCGCCAACTGGACCACGCGCACATCGAGTTCGCCTCCCAGGTGCGCAACCCCATCGGCGTCAAGCTCGGCCCGACCACGACGGCCGAGGAGGCGCTCCAGTACATCGAGCGTCTCGACCCCGACCGCGAGCCCGGCCGGCTGACCTTCATCGTCCGCATGGGCGCCGACAAGGTCCGCGACAAGCTGCCCGAGCTCGTGGAGAAGGTCACCGCCTCCGGTGCGACCGTCGCCTGGATCACCGACCCGATGCACGGCAACACCTACGAGGCGGCCTCGGGCCACAAGACCCGCCGCTTCGACGACGTGCTCGACGAGGTCAAGGGCTTCTTCGAGGTCCACAAGGCCCTCGGCACCCACCCGGGCGGCATCCACGTCGAGCTCACCGGTGACGACGTCACCGAGTGCGTGGGCGGCGGCGACGAGATCTTCGTCGACGACCTCCACCAGCGCTACGAGACGGCCTGCGACCCGCGGCTCAACCGCAGCCAGTCGCTCGACCTGGCGTTCCTGGTGGCGGAGATGTACCGCGACCAGTAGTTGTTCCCTCTGTACGTGCGCGTGGGGCGCGGATCCGTGTGATCCGCGCCCCACCGGCGTATCCGGGGCTTTTGTGGGCAGGACGTCGCGGGTAAGGTTAGGTTAGCCTCACCGATCAATCGGGACGGCGCTACCGATGAGTCCTGTCCGGGAGGTGAACCGCGTGTACGTCTGCAACTGCTTCGGGGTCACCGAGGCGCAGGTGAAGAAGCACGCGGCGGACGGAGCCTGCACCCCCCGCCAGATAGCGTCGGCCTGCAAGGCGGGCACGGACTGTGGTTCGTGCGTACGCCGCATCCAGGCGCTGCTCGGCCGGGGCGCGTGCCCCCGCCGTGACCTCGTGGACCAGGGAGAACCGGCTGTGGCGCTGGCTCCCGAGGCGGAGCTCCCCGAGGCGGCCTAGCCCTCAGGGGCGGGTTCAGCCCTCCGGCTGCTCGATGAGCTGCGCGATGTAGAGCGCCTCACCCAGCTTCTCGACGAGCTCGAGCTGCGTGTCGAGATAGTCGATGTGGTGCTCCTCGTCCTCAAGGATCGACTCGAAGATATTTGCGGACGTGATGTCGCCCTTGGCGCGCATCACCTCGATCCCGCGCCGGAGGCGGTCGATCGCCTCCACCTCGACCTGCCGGTCGGCCTGGAACATCTCGGTGACCGTCTGGCCCACGCGCACATGGAAGAGCCGCTGGTAGTTGGGCAGACCGTCGAGGAACAGGATCCGGTCGGTCAGCACCTCCGCGTGCTTCATCTCGTCGAACGACTCGGCACGGGTGTACTTCGCGAGCTTCGTCCAGCCGAAGTTTTCCTGCATCTTGGCGTGGAGAAAGTATTGATTGATCGCCGTGAGTTCGGCGGTCAGCTGCTCGTTGAGAAATTCAATGACCTCGGGGTCGCCCTGCATCGCAGAGGCTCCTTCCGCACGAGTGACTGGGCAGGTAGCGCGCATCCTTGCACCGGTGTTCGGAGGGCGTCCAGTAAGTGCACGCTTAGTAGGAGTTGCCCCGATCGGTGCCGCCCGGGGCTCCGGCTGGTCACGTCCACCGTCCCGGGTCTGTCAGGATGGAGCCATGGGTCAGCCGGCGGAACGCGCATCTCGACAGGCGGCGGAGCCGGAGCTTCCGCCGGGTCAGCGGCTGCAGCGCGGCTGGCCGGTCACGCACTACGGGCCGGTGCCGAAGTTCCGCCCCGAGCGCTGGGAGTTCAGGGTTTTCGGGGCCACGGCGGACGGCGAGAAGCACTGCTGGTCGCACGAGGAGTTCTCCGCACTGCCCTACGACACCGTTGTCGCGGATCTGCACTGCGTGACGAAGTTCAGCATGCTGGGTGCGGAGTGGGGCGGCCTCCCGGCCCGCAAGCTCCTGGAACTCGCGCCGCCGGCGGCCGACGCCACCCACGTCATGGTCTGGGCCGAGTACGGCTTCAGCTCGAACATGCGGATGTCGGACTTCGCCTCCGACCGCTCGATTCTCGCCACGCACAAAGGCGGCGAACTGCTCACCGCGGAGCACGGGTTCCCGCTCCGGCTCGTGGTGCCCCACCTGTACGCCTGGAAGGGCCCCAAGTGGGTCCGCGGCGTCGAGTACATGACGGCGGACCGCCGGGGCTTCTGGGAGGAGCGCGGCTACCACAACCTCGGCGACCCCTGGCTGGAGCAGCGCTACTCGTACCAGGAAGAGCCCGGGGACGGCCCCGAGCTCTGATCCCGCGCCGTCACCGGCTTCAGTGGTGGTACTGGTGCACGACCGCGTGGCCCTTGCCGCGGCCGATCATCCACTTGTTCACCGGTGTGGTGATCACGAACGCGGCGGCCAGCGCGAGGGCGAGGATCCACCAGAACATCGCGTCCGTCAGGTGCGCGTCCATGGCGCCCGGCCAGAGCGCGATCACGCCGTTGTCGATCAGCTCCATGACGGCGATGGACAGGGTGTCGGCGGCGAGCGCGACCCGGAAGGCCGTCCGGAAATCGACGTCGGCCTTGAGGATGCCGCGCAGCGTCAGGGCGTAGCCGAATCCGAAGGCCAGGACGATCGCCAGGGCCATCGTCGGCATGTTCCCCCACCCGAGCGCGGTGCCGATGATCATGCCGAGCACTTCGCCGATGGCGCAGCCGGTGAGGCAGTGGAGGGTGGCCTGCGCCGCCACGCGCCAGCTGACCTTGCCGTGATCGCTGTCGTGGTGCTGGTGCTGGTGCTGGTGCTGGTGCTGGTGGTGCGTGTGCGCGTCGTGCTGCATGAGGTCCCCCAACGTCGGATGGCGGTTCCTGCCGCTCGACAAGAACCGTATACCCCCCAGGGGTATTCCTCAAGAGTCGCTAGATGCTCCTCAGCTCCTTCAGACGCGCCACGTCCGCGGCGTGTCCCTCCTTGCCGCCGGGGGTCTCGATGATCAGGGGGACGCCCTCCGTGGCCGGGTGGAGCATCAGCTCGCGGAAGGCCTCCTCGCCGATGTGGCCGGTGCCGATGTTCTCGTGGCGGTCCTTGTGGGCGCCGACGACGTCCTTGGAGTCATTGGCGTGCACGAGCTTCAGACGGCCCTCGCCGACCGTGTCGACGAGGAGGTCCAGGGTCTGCTTCATGCCGCTCGGACCGGTCAGGTCGTGCCCCGCCGCGAAGATGTGGCAGGTGTCCAGACAGATCCCCAGCTTGGGGTGCGAGTCCAGCGCCTCGAAGTACGGGCCGAAGTCCCACGTGCGGGAGCAGAGCGAGGCGCCCTGGCCCGCGGTCGACTCCAGGAGCAGGAACGGGTCGTCGTCGTGCGTCAGCTCGTCCAGGAGCGGCAGCATGCGCTCGCGCACCTGCTCCAGGGCGACGGCACGCTCCCGGCCGCCGGTCGCCGACCCGGTGTGCACGACGACGCCGAGCGCGCCGATCTCGCGTGCCCTGCGCAGCGAGTGGCGCAGGGAGTCCACGGACTTGTCGACGGTCGCCTCGGTGTGCGAGCCGAAGTTGATGAGGTACGGCGCGTGGACGTACGCGGGGATGTTCTCGGCGGCACAGGCCGCGCGGAACGCCTCGTCCTGTCTCGGGTTGCCGGGCGGGGTGGCCCAGCCGCGCGGGTTGGCGACGAAGACCTGGACGGTCTCGGCGCCGAGGTCCCTGGCGTAGGAGAGGCCGACGGAGGCGAGCCCGCCGGCCACGGGGACGTGACCGCCCACCGGGTTGCGGGACGCGGCGCCGGGGGCCGTGTCGCCGAGGGGCGTGGTGCTGGGGGAGTTGTTGCTGCTCACGCCGTCAAGGGTGGCACGCGCCCGGGAGTGCCCCGTCGGGGGTCCCGGGCGTGGAGGCCGGAGCGCGGTGGCCGGAGCGCGGGTTCAGCGGATCGTGATGGTGATCGTCGAGTTCTTGGGCGCCGTGTCGCCGCCGTCCACCGACTGCTTCTTCACCGTGTCCCCGAAGATCCCCAGCAGGCCGCGGTCCTCGTCGACCTCGAAGCCCGCGCCCTCCAGCTTGTCCTTGGCCTCGTCGACGCTCATCCCGGTGACGTCGGGGACCTCGACCATCGGCGGGCCCTTGGAGATCGTCAGCTCGACCGTGTCGCCCTCGGCGATCGTCTTGTCGGCCTTGGGCGACTGCGCGGCGACGTTGCCCTTGTCCTCGTCGGAGTTGACCCGCGACGGGGCGATCTTCACCTTGAGCCCGGCGTCCTCCAGGTCGGCCCGCGCGTCGTCCTCGGACTCGCCGGTGACGTCGGGGACCTCGACCGGGCGGCCCTTGCTGACGACCAGGGCGACGGCCGAGCCCGCCTTGCGGGTGAAGCCCGCCCGCGGGTCCGTGCTGATCACGGAGCCCTTGTCGACGGAATGGTCGAAGCTCTTGGTGACCATGCCCGGTTCGAGTCCGGAGTTCTGGAGCTCCTTCTTCGCCTTGGCCAGGGGGATGCCCTTGACGTCGGGGACCTTCACGGTCTCCGGGCCCAGCGAGATGGTCAGCGTCACGCCGTCGTTCTGCCGGATGCGGTCACCCGATGCCGGGTCGGTCTTCATGACCGTGCCGCGCTTGTCCGTGTCGCTGTAGGTGCGCTTGATGTCCTTCACGTCGAGCCCGGCGTCGTCGAGCCGCTGCTTCGCCTGCGCCTCGGTCTTGGCGAGGAGCGGCGGGACCTCCGTGAACTGGCCCGAGTTGATGTACCAGACGCCGGTGCCGATGCCGAGGACGAGCAGGACGCCGGCTATGACCACGAGCGTGCGGCGGCGCGGGTCGAACCGCCTGCGGGAGGCCCGGCCGGAGTTGGGCGGAGCGGGCGGTCCGGGCGGCGGGGTCGCCAGGATGCTGGTGCGGTTCAGCGCGTCCTCGCCGCCCGCGCCGTGCCCGCCGCTCCGCTCGCCCTCGGCGGGCAGCGGGAGCTGGACGGCGCGCGCCGCGCGCGGGATGACGCTCGTACGGTCCTCGGAGCCGTCGTGGTCCGCCGGGTGGGCCTGCGGCGGCACCGCGTCGAGCTGCTCCTCGGTCAGGGCGGCACGCGCCTCCCTGGCCTGGGCGAGGAGCGCCACCGCGTCGTACGGACGGATGTCGGGATGGCGCGCCGTGGCGGAGGCGACCAGCTCGTCGAGCGCGAACGCGAGGCCGGGGACGGCCGCCGACGGGGGCGGCACGTCCTCGTTGAGGTGCTGATAGAGGACCTGGGCGGGGGAGTCCCCGGAGTGCGGCTTGGCGCCGGTCAGCATTTCGTAGAGCACGACCCCGCACGCGTACACGTCCACGCGGGTGTCCGCCGTGCCGTGCTCGATCTGCTCGGGGGCCAGGTAGGAGACGGTGCCGAGGACGGTGCCCGTCGTGTTCGTGACGGTGTCCACCGCGCGGACGAGCCCGAAGTCGGCGACCTTCACGCGGCCGTCGTCCCCTATGAGGACGTTCTCCGGCTTCATGTCGCGGTGCACGAAGCCCGCGCGGTGCGCGGCGCCGAGCGCGGCGAGGACCGGCTCCAGGATGTCGAGCGCGGCCCGCGGCTGCAGCGCCCCGCGCTCGCGCAGCACGTCGCGCAGGGTGCAGCCCGCGATGTATTCCATCGCGAGGTAGACGTACGACCCGTCCGTGCCCTGGTCGAAGACGCCGACCACGTTCGGGTGGGAGAGGCGGGCCACCGACTTGGCCTCGCGGATGAAGCGGTCGACGAAGGAGGCGTCCGCCGCCAGCGTCGGATGCATCACCTTGAGCGCGAGCACGCGGTCGAGGCGGGTGTCCACGGCCCGGTAGACCGTGGCCATCCCGCCGACCGCGATGCGCCCGTCGATGCGGTAACGGCTGTCGAGCAGCTGCCCGACGAGCGGGTCCTGAAGGGTCGTGTCCACAGGGGGAGTCTACGAGCAGCCACCGACACGCCGGTCGGCCCGGGCACGCTCACGGCGCTACTGCAGCCGAGCTGTGACAGGCGACGGCACGGGCCGCCCCGTCAGGGACGCGGGGAACTGCGCGACAAGCCCCCACCGGCGGTGAGCCGCGAACGGACGGAACCCCGCACCTTCTACGGCGCCCCGAAGGCCGGCCGCTCCGGATCGAGCCGGGCCATGCCCTCCGCGGGAGAGGACGCCTCGGCGAAGTGGCGGCGCGGAATCCGCCCCGCCCGGTGCGCGAGCCGCCCGGCCTCCACGCCGCACCGCATGGCCTCGGCCATCAGGACCGGCTCCTGCGCCCGCGTCACCGCGGAGGCGAGCATCACGCCCGCGCACCCCAGCTCCATCGCGATCGCCGCGTCGGACGCCGTGCCCGCGCCCGCGTCGAGGATCACCGGCACGCGCGCGTGCTCCACGATCAGCTGGAAGTTGTGCGGATTGCGGATGCCGAGACCGGAGCCGATGGGCGAGCCGAGCGGCATGATCGCCGCGCAGCCCACGTCCTCCAGCTTCCGCGCGAGCACCGGATCGTCGTTCGTGTACGGCAGGACGGTGAAACCGTCGTCCACCAGGGTCTCGGCGGCGTCCAGGAGCTCGACCGGATCGGGCAGCAGGGTGCGCTCGTCGGCGATCACCTCCAGCTTCACCAGGTCCGTGCCGAGCGCCTCCCGCGCGAGACGGGCGGTGAGGACGGCCTCGCCCGCCGTGAAGCAGCCCGCGGTGTTGGGCAGGACGCGGATGCCGAGCCGGTCGAGCACCGAGAGCACGGATCCCTGGACGCCCGGGTCGAGGCGGCGCATCGCGACCGTGGTCAGCTCGGTGCCGGACGCGACGAGGGACCGCTCCAGGACGTCGAGACTCGGTGCTCCGCCGGTGCCCATGATCAGGCGCGAGGAGAGGGTGAGCCCGCCGATGACGAAGGGGTCGTCTGCCATGGTGTTCAGCCTCCCTGTACGGCGGTGAGTACTTCGACGCGGTCACCCGCGGAAAGGGCCGTGGTGGGCCACTGCGCGCGCGGGACGACGGTTTCGTTGACGGCGGCGGCGACACCGGAGTGCGCCGAGGAGAGGGTGGCCACGAGGGCTTCGAGCGTGGTGCCCGAGGCCACATCGCGTTCCTCCCCGTTGACGGAGACGGCGAAGGGTGTGCTCATGCGGGCTGCTCCGTGTCGTGCTGCGTGCGGGTCGGGGCGGGGATCTCGGGGGACGCGCCGTCGAAGCGGCGCGGGGTGAAGTCGCGTGCCTCGTCCGGGAGCTCGCCGGTGGTCAGGGCATGCGCCATGACGTCCCCCGTGACGGGCGTCAGGAGGACGCCGTTGCGGTAGTGCCCGGTGGCCAGGTGGAGCCCGGCGAGCCGCGTCGGGCCGAGCATCGGCGCGTTGTCGGGGGAGCCGGGGCGCAGACCCGCGCGGGTCTCGGTCAGCGGCAGCTCGGTGATGCCGGGCACGAGCTCGTGCGCGTCCCGCAGGAGTTCGTACACGCCGCCCGCGGTGACCGTGGTGTCCCAGCCGAGCTCCTCGCTGGTCGCGCCGACGACGAGCTCGCCGTTCTCGCGCGGCACGAGGTAGACGTGGCTGCCGCGCACCACGGCCCGCACGGTGCGGCTCAGGAACGGGGCGTACGCCTTCGGCACCGACAGACGCAGGACCTGGCCCTTCACGGGGCGCACGGGCGGCAGGACGTCGTCGGGGACGCCCGCGAGGCGGCCGCTGAGGCTGCCCGCCGCGAGGACGGTCAGGCCCGCGGTCAGCTCGGTGCCGTGCGCGAGGAGGACGCCGTGCGCCCGGTCGCGTACGACCGAGAAGCGCTCCGCCCAGGCGCGGTGGAAGACCACACCGGCCCGCTCGCAGGCCGTCACGAGGGCGCCCGCGAGCCGGCGCGGGTCGATCTGGTGATCGCCGTCGACCCGCAGCCCGCCGCGCACGCCCGGCGCGAGCATCGGCTCCAGGCGACGGCACTCGCGGCCGCTCAGCCACTCGGACTCCAGGCCCGAACGCTGTTGCAGGGCGTGCAGTTCGCGCAGGTGGGCGCGGTCGTCGGAGTCCAGCGCGACGGCGAGCGTGCCGCACGCGCGGTAGCCGAGATCGTGGCCGGTCGCTTCCGTCAGCTCGTCGGCGAAGGCCGGATAGCGCCGCGCGGACGCGATGTTGAGGCCGAGCAGTGTCTGCTCGCCGTAGTGGAGTTCGGTGACGGCGGCCAGCATGCCCGCCGCGACCTGGGCGGCGCCGCCGCCCGGCTCGGGGTCCACGACCGCCACGGAGAGTCCGCGCTGCGCGGTCCGCCAGGCCGTGACCAGGCCGATGATGCCGCCTCCGACGATCAGGACGTCGGAGGTGGCGGATGGTGATGTCGTACGTGGATGCATGGGCGTCCAGCCCCTCCCTTCGCCGGCATGACCCGGATCAGGTTCGTACGGTCGGAGGCCGTCCCAGCCTCCCTCTCAGCCCGGTGCGTCCGGGCTCCCGCGAGTGCTCTGCACGGGCCACCCTAGCCCGTCGCTTCGCGCGACAGTAGGGGAGCTGTCCGGGTATGGGCGATGACTGTGTGTCAGAGATCTCCCCGACCACACCTGAAGGCGGTCTCGACAACCGTCCTACAGTGATCGGGTGAGCGAGCAGCAGAGCCAGAGCGAGCAGCAGGGCCGGAGCGAGTGGCACGGCCGGGGCGAACAGCACGGGCAGGGCGGCAAGCAGCAGCAGGCGGAGCGTCGCGTCGTGATCGTGGGCGCGGGGATGGCCGGCGTGCAGACCGCGGTGGCCCTGCGCGAGCAGGGCTTCACGGGCCGGGTGACGATCGTCGGCGCCGAGCCGCACCCGCCGTACGACAGGCCGCCGCTGTCCAAGGCGGTGCTGCTCGGCAAGGCGGAGGGCTCGGCCTTCGACATCGACTTCGAGGCGCTCGGCATCGAGCTGAACCTGGGCCGCGAGGTCACCGGCGTGCGCCCCGCCGACCACGAGCTGGACACCGCGGACGGGCCCGTCGCGTACGACGTCCTGGTCCTCGCGACCGGCGCCGAACCGATTCGCCTGCCCGGCACCGAGGGCATCCCCGGCGTGCACCTCCTGCGCACCCTGGACGACGCCGAGCGGCTGCGCCCCGTCCTCGCGGGGCAGCACGACGTGGTGGTCGTCGGGGCGGGCTGGATCGGCGCGGAGTTCGCGACCGCGGCGCGCGAGGCGGGCTGCTCGGTCACCGTCGTCGAGGCCGCGGGCCGGCCGCTCGCGGGGGCGCTCCCCGAGGAGGTCGCGGCCCCCATGGCGGGCTGGTACGCGGACTCCGGAGCGGTCCTGCGCACCCACGCGCGCGTGGAGCGCGTCGAACCCGGCGCCGTCGTCCTCTCCGACGGGACCACGCTGCCCGCCACCGCCGTCGTCGTCGGCATCGGGGCGCGGCCCGCGACCGGCTGGCTCGCGGACTCCGGCATCGAGCTGGGCGCGCACCGCGAGGTCGTCACCGACGAGGGCCTGCGCACGTCGGCCCCCGACGTGTACGCGGTCGGGGACTGCTCCTCGTTCCCCTCGGGCCGGTACGGCGAGCGGCTCCTCGTGCACCACTGGGACAACGCCCTCCAGGGGCCGCGCACGGTGGCGGCGAACATCATCGGCGAGACCCCGGCCGCGTACGACCCCGTGCCGTACTTCTGGTCGGAGCAGTTCGGCCGCTTCGTGCAGTACGCGGGTCACCACGCCGGTGCCGACGAGCTGGTGTGGCGCGGGGACCCGGACGGCATGGCCTGGTCGGTGTGCTGGCTGCGGGACGGCGCCCTGGTCGCGGTCCTCGCCGTGGGCCGCCCCAGGGACCTGGCCCAGGGCCGCCGGCTGATCGAGTCGGGCGCGCGGCTCGACCCGGCGCTGACGGCGGACCCGTCGGTGCCGCTCAAGAAGGCGGTGCTGTAGCGGGGCCCCGCGACGGGACGGTGCCATCCGGTGGCTGTCAGTGGCCGGAGATACCCTTGTCCCGTGACCGAGATTGACGCAAAGACCGATGCTCTCGTCCCCGAGTGGCTGCACCTCCCCGACATCGCGGAGATGCTCGACATCGAGGTGACCCGCGTGCGCCAGCTGGTCAAGGAGGGCCAGCTGATCGCCGTGCGCCGCGGTGAGAACCGGGCGCTCCAGGTGCCGGCCGCCTTCATCGACGGCGACAAGGTCGTCAAGGGCCTGAGCGGCACTCTGACGCTCCTGCGGGACGACGGTTTCTCCGACGAAGAGATGCTCGAATGGCTCTTCACCCCCGACCCGAGCCTGCCCGGCACCCCCGCGCAGGCGCTGAGCGAGAATCGCGGCACGGAGGTGAAGCGCCGCGCCCAGGCGCTGGCCGTCTGACCTGACCACACCATCGAACAACGGGGGGATTTCTCCATGGCCGCAGACCGGCTCGCCGACGCCCGGCTCTATCTGTGCACGGACGCCCGCAGGCGCCAGGGGGATCTCCCCGAGTTCCTCGACGCCGTCCTCGCGGGCGGCGTCGACATCGTGCAGCTGCGCGACAAGGGCATGGAGGCCGGCGAGGAGCTGGAGCACCTCCAGGTCTTCGCGGACGCCGCCCGCAGGCACGGCAAGCTCTTCGCCGTGAACGACCGCGCGGACGTCGCCCACGCCATCGGTGCCGACGTGCTGCACCTCGGCCAGGGCGACCTGCCGGTGCCCGCCGCCCGCGCCATCCTCGGCGGCAGCGACGACGTGCTGATCGGCCGCTCCACGCACGCCGAGTCGGAGGCCGCCGCGGCCGCAGTCCAGGAGGGCGTGGACTACTTCTGCACGGGCCCCTGCTGGCCCACGCCCACCAAGCCGGGCCGGCACGCCCCCGGCCTCGACCTGGTCCGGTACACGGCCTCGCTCGGCACGGACCGCCCCTGGTTCGCCATCGGTGGCATCGACGCGGGCAACCTCGACGAGGTGCTCGAGGCGGGCGCGCGGCGCGTCGTCGTCGTGCGGGCGATCACCGAGGCCGACGACCCCGGGGCGGCGGCCGCGGAGTTCGCGAAGCGGCTGCGCAGCGCCGGGTGAGGCATGCCCGGGAGTGTCCGATCCGTGGACAAGAAACCGGCAAACCGGCCAAAACTCCCGGGCCCGGTTGGGGGACCGCCCGTGCCTGGCTAACCTGCCCATATGGCCCTAGGCACAGCTTCGACCAGGACTGACCGCGCGCGCACGGTTCGCGACATGCTCGCGACCGGTAAGACGACGTTCTCGTTCGAGTTCTCCGCACCGAAAACCCCGAAGGGGGAGCGGAACCTCTGGAACGCGCTGCGCAGGGTCGAGGCGGTGGCCCCGGACTTCGTCTCCGTGACCTACGGAGCGGGTGGCTCCACCCGCACCGGCACGGTCAAGGAGACCCAGCAGATCGTCGCCGACACGACGCTGACGCCCGTCGCGCACCTGACCGCGGTCGACCACTCCGTGGCCGAGCTGCGCAACATCATCGGGCAGTACGCGGACGCGGGCATCAGGAACATGCTCGCGGTCCGCGGCGACCCGCCCGGCGATCCGCTCGGCGACTGGATCGCCCATCCCGAGGGCCTCACGTACGCCGCCGAACTGGTCGAGCTCATCAAGGAGTCCGGTGACTTCTGCGTGGGCGTCGCCGCCTTCCCGGCGATGCACCCGCGCTCGCCCGACTGGGACTCCGACACCCGGCACTTCATCGACAAGTGCCGGGCCGGCGCGGACTACGCGATCACGCAGATGTTCTTCGACCCGGAGGAGTACCTGCGGCTGCGCGACCGCGTCGAGGCCGCGGGCTGCGCGACGCCGATCATCCCCGAGATGATGCCGGTCACCAACGTCCGCCAGCTCGACCGGCTGCCGCAGCTCAGCAACGCCGTGTTCCCGGCCGAGCTGAAAGAGAGGATCCTCGCGGTCAAAGACGATCCCGCCGCTGTACGCTCCATTGGCATCGAGTTCGCGACGGAGTTCTGCGCGCGGCTGCTGGCCGAAGGTGTGCCTGGGCTGCACTTCATCACGCTCAACAACTCCACGGCGACGCTGGAAATCTACGAGAATCTGGGCCTGCACCACCAGGCCTGAAACGGCCGTACCCGTACCCGTACCCGCGGGCGGCCGCAGGGGAGAGGGGCGTACATGGGCTGGACGGTCCTCTACATCGCGTTCGGATTCGTCGCGCTGTGGCTGCTCGGCGAGGTGCTGCTGCAGTACAAGGCCAGGCTGCGCTGGCGCCTGCTGGCCTTCGTCGGCTTCCTCGGCGTCGTCGTCGGTGTGCTGATTCCGTCGGTGTGGATCATCGGGCTCGGTGCCATCGCCTTCGCCACGGGCCAGACGTACGTGACGCTGTCGTTCCGCAAGGGCTTCTCCACCGGCTGGGCGCTCGGCGGTCGGCCCGGCCTGAGCAAGCGCCGCAGGGCGTCCGGGCGGGACACGACGGCCAAGGAGGAGCCGACGCTTCAGGTCTCCGACCTGGAGTACGAGCAGGTCCCGCCGCCGCCCGCACATGGCCCCGAAATCCCCGGCGACGGGGTGTACGAGCCGGAGCCGATGCCCGACGACACCGGCCAGTACGGCGTGTACGACGACGCGGCCTACGCCCCGCCCACCGCGGGCGACGCCCACCGCGGCGAAGGCTACGGCTACGACGCGGCGCCCTTCGGCGGCGGCTACGACCAGCAGAACTACGGCTACGACGAAACGGGCGGGCAGCAGTACGCCGCGTACTCCGACCCGTACATCGGCACGCAGACCTACGGCGCCCGGCAGAGCTACGACACCTACGGCGACCAGCAGCAGTACGCCCCCTACGGAGGCGACACGTACAGCGGCGGGCTCGACGGGACGTACAGCGACAGCACGTACACCGACACGCCGCCCGGCGGCGTCTGGGTGCCCCAGCAGCGCACCACCGACGACCAGTACAGCGGCGAACTCCCGCCGGAGCAGCACTACCCCTACCAGGGCGGGCACGCGGGCGACCACCACGACGGCTCGGGCTACAACGAGCAGCAGTACCGCTACTGAACTCGGGTCACTGCGAGCCGCGGAACTCCGGCCCCTCGACGATCAGCCCCGCCACCAGCGTGCCCGACATGCCCGCGTGGGGCAGGCCGCCACCGGGGTGGGCCCAGCCGCCGACCGCGAAGAGCCCCGGCAGACGGGTGCTGTTGGACGGCTGCAGGAGCCTCCCGCCGGCCGCGGCGAGCGCCGGAGCGGGGACGGCGCCGCCGTGCGCGCCGGTGGCCTCCGCGACATCGGCGGGGGTGCGGACCTCGTGCCACAGCAGACGGCTCCGCAGCTCAGGGACCACGGCCTCGGCGCGGGTGATCACCCGCTGCACGTCCTCGGCGGTGACCTCCAGGTGGGCGGGGACCGTCGCCGTGAGCGTCACCGCCTCGTGCGCGGCGTCCGGCGTCAGCTCCGGGTCGTCGGGGCGCAGCACCGAGAGCGTGGGGGAGGCGGGCAGTCCGGGCCGCTCGCCGAAGAGACGGCCGAGCTCGTCCTGACGGTCGGCCGAGTGCAGCACCGTGCGCAACGGGGTGCCCTCGGGGCGCGCGCCGGACAGGGCCAGGAAGATCGTCAGACGGCTCGGCAGACCGGAACGCGCCGGAACGTCACCCTCCGCCCGTATGTTCACACCGGACAGCATCCCGTCCAGAACCGAGGGCGCGACACCGGCGACCACGAAGTCCGCGTCCGCGGTGGTGCCGTCCGCGAGCTCCACGCCCGCCGCTTTGCCGTCCTTCTCGACGATCCGCGTCACCGCGGCCCCGAACACGAACTCGACCCGCCGGGCCACGCACCGCTCGTACACCGCGCGGGCCAGGGCACGCATGCCGCCCCGCGCCGACCAGGTGCCGAACGTCTGCTCCAGGTAGGGCAGGATCGCGGCGCTCGCCGGAGTCGTACGGGGATCGAGGCCCTGTGCCAGCGCGAACTGCTCCAGCAGCGCGACGAGGCGTGCGTCACCGCCCAGTTCCAGCTCGCCGACCTCGCCGAGCGTGGCCGCCCTGCGCTCGCGGCGCAGCAGGCGCTTCAGCGGCACCGAGGGGTAGGGCTCGCGCTCGGCGAGCACCTCCCAGTTCGGCCACAGGGGCTCTTCGAGGAGGGGGCGACGGGTGCGGTCCCAGGCCTCCCTGGCACGGTTCATGAACGCCGACCAGCGTGCGCCCGCGCCCGCGCCGAGAGCCGTGTCCAGGGCCTCGCCCACCCCGGCGCGCGAGGCGTTCGGCAGGTCGGCCGTCGTGCCGTCCGCGAAGACGTGGCGCACGGCGGGCTCCACCTGGGACAGCTCGACGCACTTCTCCAGGGGCTCCTTGCCCGTCTTGACGAACAAGTCGCGGTACACCGCGGGGAGGTGCAGCAGCCCCGGGCCCGTGTCGAAGGAGAAGCCGTCCCGCGCCACGCGGCCCACCGCGCCGCCGAACGTCTGCCCGCGTTCGTACACCACCACCCGGTGGCCCGCGACGGCCAGCCGGGCGGCCGCCGACATCGCGCCGAGACCTGCCCCGATCACCACAATCCGTGCCATGCCAGGGACTTTATCGGCAGCCACTGACAGCCGGGGCGGCGGCCGGTCAGGGCGGCGGCGCCCCCGCCCGCTCCGCGAGGCGCTTCTCCTCGCGCCGCTGCGCCCTGCGCCGCAGGAACCGGCGGATCCGCGAGACGAGGAAGAACAGCAGGAGAAGCCCGATCACCAGCAGCACCGCCGCGATGATCGCCGCGGCCTCCGGGTAGAACATCGCGAAGCTGATGAGGCCGCCGACCCCGAGATCCTCGGCCGTGCTCATCGCGAAGTTGCTGAACGGCTCCGGCGACGTGTTGATCGCCATCCGCGTCCCCGACTTCACCGCATGGCTGGCCAGCGCGGTCGTACCGCCCACCGCGCCCGCCGCCAGATCCGAGAGGGACCCGGTCTGACCCGCGAGGAGCGCCCCCACCACGGCGCCGGACACCGGCCGGATCACGGTGTGCACGGTGTCCCAGACCGAGTCGACGTACGGGATCTTGTCGGCGACGGCCTCGCACAGGAAGAGCACGCCGGCCGCGATCAGGACGTCGGGCCGCTGGAGCGCCTCGGGGACCTCGTCGCTCACACCGGTCGCGCCGAAGATGCCGAGCAGCAGGACCACGGCGTACGCGTTGATCCCGCTGGCCCAGCCGCTGGTGAACACCAGGGGGAGTACGGACACGGACGTGATCGTAACCATTTGTGAACGTATCGGCCTGGGGATGAGCACGGACGTCTGAGTATCCGTACCTAGTGAGTGAGATGAGTACCCGCGCGGATAGGCCCCCACCTGCGGAGACGGAAGAGTGTGGGGCACGGAGAAGGGCGCGGGGCCGGTACCGCCGACACGGGGCGGCGGAACGGCGCCGCGCCCTTGGCCGCTCCGTCCGCCGCACGGCGGACGCGAGGTACGGGGGTGACTCGGGGGGACGACCACACGGGGGTCACCGGGGGGACACGGAGAACGCGCCGGTGCGGCGCCCGCCCGGGAACAGGGGGCACCGCACCGGCGCCTTCGTGCGCGGTCTACGCGTCTTTGTGCGCGGTCTACGCGCGCGTGCCGCTGACCCGGCCCTGCAGCAGCCGCGACAGCGCCGCGTGCACGTCGTCGAGCGAGCGCTGCGGCTGGAAGGCCTGCCAGTCAAGCGCGGCGACCAGCACCATGCCGACGAGCGCGGCGGCCGTCAGCGGGATGTCGATCTCGTCGCTGAGCTCGCCGCTCTCCACCCCCGCCCGCAGGACGTCCTCGACCACCGCGACGGCCTGCTGCCTGACCACGAGCAGAGTGGACTGCCAGGCGCGGTTGGTCCGCCACAGCTCGGCCACGTACAGCTGGGTGAAGGCCGGATAGCGGTTGATGAAGACCAGGCCGGCCCGGATCATCGCGTCGAGGGCGTCGACCCTGCTGCCGCCGTTCCGCGCCACGTCCTCGGAGGCCTCCTTCAGGGAGGCGGTCAGCAGGCCGACACCGTGCCGCAGCAGCTCTTCGAAGAGGACCGATTTGCTCGCGAAGTTGTAGTAGACGGTGCCCTTCGCGACTCCGGCCCGCTCGGCGATCTCGTCGACCGTCGTGGCCGAGAAGCCCTGTTCCGCGATGAGGGTGACGGCGGCCTCGTAGAGCTTCTGCCGGGTCGCCTCGCGGCGGGTGCTGCCCGCACTGCTGTCCATGGTCCTGATTCTCACAGGTCGCGCCGGGCGGCCCGGCCCCGCCGTGCTGAGCGGGTCGGCCCCGCTCACAGCGTCAGCTCCGGGTGCAGCCGGTCGAGGGTCCACACCTGCTTGCGGCGCGCGGAGAGCGCGGTCAGTGCGAGGGCGCCCAGGGTGAAGGCGGTCAGGACCGCGCAGCCCTGCCAGACGGGACCGAGTCCGCCGCCCGTGATGAGTCTCCGGAGAGCCTCGACGACGTAACTCATGGGCAGGAAGGGATGGATCGCGCTGAAGAAGCCGGGGCTCGTCTGAACGGGGTACGTACCGCCCGCCGACGTCAGCTGCAGCATCAGCACCGCGAGGACGAGGATCCGTCCGGCCGCTCCGAAGCGGGCGTTGAGCCACTGCACGATCGCCGCGAAGCACGCCGTCACGAGGCAGAGGAAGCCCACCGTGCCTGCCGCCCGCTCCATCTGCAGACCGATGCCCCAGTGCAGTACGGAGAGCAGGGCCGCGGTCTGGAGCACCCCCAGGGCGGCCACCGGAAGCCAGCCGGCGAGCGCGATGCGCCACGCGGAGGCGCCCGCGGCGAGCGCGCGCCGGTTGAGCGGCTGGATCAACATGTACGCCACCATCGCGCCGACCCACAGGGAGAGCGGGATGAAGTAGGGGGCGAATCCGGTGCCGTAGTTGGGCGCCTTGTGCAGCGACTGGGAGGCGAGCTGCACGGGGTCGGCCATGACGCCGGTGCGCTCGTCGCGGTCCTTCTTGTCGTAGTCCGGGATCTTCTTGACGCCGTCGTGCAGCCCGCCCGACAGCTTCGACGAGCCGTCGGCCAGCTTGAACATGCCGCCCTTGAGGTCATCGGCGCCGGTCTCCAGCTTGCCGATGCCCGTGTCGAGGTCGGTGGCGCCGGTGTGGGCGGTGCCGAGACCCGTGTGGATCTTCTTGGCGCCCTTGGCGACCTCGCCCGCGCCCTTGTTGAGGTCGTTGATCTGAGTGACGGCGGTGTCGAGGTCCTCGTCGAGGTGCGGGGCGCGGTCGGCGAGCGCCTGGGACTTCTTCTGCAGCGTGGCCAGGTGCTTGTCGAGCTGCTTGACGTCGCTGTTCTGGTCCTTGATCACGGCGTTCATGTCGTCCGCGATGGTCGAGACGTTCTCGGCGGCCGTCTTGGCCTTCTTGAACCGTGCGCAGTGGGGGTCGGGGACGGGGGCCTTCTCGCACTGCTCGCGGTAGAAGTCGCCGATGATCCGGGAGCCGTCCTTGGCACCTTCGGCCGCCGCGGGCGCCAGCTTGACCCAGGTGGACAGGTTGCGGCGCATCGCCTTGGAGGAGTCGGCGACGAGCTGCGCCGTGTCCCCGATCGTCTTGCCGTTGTCCTTCAGGAAGGGCCGCACCTGGTCCGCAGTCCCGTTGACCTTGTCGGCCAGCTTCTGCGTGCCGTCCGCGACCTTCTTCGAGCCGGTCTGGAGCCTGCCCGCGCCCTTGTCGAGCTTCTCGATCCCGTCGGCCAGCTTGCCGCTGCCCTCCTTGGCGTCGCCGAGGCCGTTCGCGAGGTCCTTGGAGCCCTTCTTCGCCCTGCCGATGCCGCTGTCCAGCTTGTCGGCGCCGTCGGCGGCCTTCTGCGTCGCCCCGTGGATGTCGGAGAACGAGATGAAGATCTTGTCGAGGAACGAGCGCGATGCCTTCGTGGACGCGGCGGAGCGCACCTCGGAGAAGACCGTCCGCGAGATCTGCCCGACGATGTAGTTGTTGGCGTCGTTCGTACGGACCCGCAGGGCGCCCGTCTCCGGAGAGTCCCCCGAACTCGACGCGATGCGCTTGCTGAAGTCCGTGGGCATCGTCAGGGACAGGTAGTACGTGCCGTCCTCGACGCCCTTGCGCGCCTCGGTGTCGCTCACCTCGTGCCACTCGAAGGTCTTGCTGTCGCGCAGCCCCTCGACGATGTTGTCGCCCGCCGTGACCTTCTTGCCCTGGGCGGTGGCTCCCTTGTCGTCGTTGACGAGCGCCACGGGGATGCGGTCGAGGCGGCCGTAGGGATCCCAGAAGGACCACAGGTACAGGGCTCCGTACAGCAGCGGCAGCAGCAGGAGCGCGACGAGCGCGGCGCGCGGCAGCTTCCCCCTGCCGAAGCGCCTGAGTTCAAGCGCGGCGAGCTTCGGCGAGCGCATCCGCCGTCTCCTTGTCGTCGTCGGGGCGGTCGTCGCCGAGTCGGTCGTCGTCGGGTCGGGCGTCGCCCGGGTCTTCGGATGAGCCGCGCCGGGCCTCGTCGGGACGCGCGCCGGTGCGGACCACGACCGCGCCGTCGGGCGCCTCGCTGCACACCGCCACGACGGTCGTGCCCTGGTCCGTGAGGGACGTCAGCATGCCCCAGGCCTCGGCCCGTTCGGCGTCGGAGAGCTTCAGGTCGGTGTCGTCGACGCCCAGCACGCGCGGGCGGCCGATCAGGGCCAGCGCCACGGACAGCCGCAGCACTTCGAGCCTCTCCAGGTCGCGCACGGCGGTCCGGCGCCCCTTGGGCAGCGACTCCAGGTCGAGCCCGGCGGCGGCCAGCGCGGCGTCGACACGCAGCCGCGTCTCGTTCCGTCGCTCGGCGCGCGGCCGCAGCAGCCCGCGCAGCGATCCCCCGAACCGCCGCTCCAGGAGCGCGCGTTCGTGCAGGTGCTCGGCGACGGTCAGGGCCGGGTCGAGGTCGGTGACACCGGGCACCGGCCCGAGCCCGCTGATCCCGCGCACCGCGGCCAGCTGCTTCGGCAGCCGGAAGCGGCCCACTGACGCGCTGCCCTCGGTGGCACGCATACGTCCCGTCAGCGCGAGCAGTAGACACGTGCGGCCCGACCCCGAAGGGCCCTCCAGCGCGATCAGCGACCCGGGCTCCGCACGGAACCCGATGCCGCGGAACGCCCAGCCGCGCGGACCCTTGAGTCCGAAGTCCTCGGCGGTGACGGCGGCTCCCCGCACGCCGTCGGTCGGACCGTCCACAGTCCCCCCTGCCCCTTCGTCGCACCGGGCGCATCGCGCACCGGCTTTTGAACTGACTGGTCAGTACAAAAGTAAGCCCGAACCCGCGATCGAGGCAAAGGCCCAGTTCAGAGCCGATTGTCAGTGGCGTACTCCACGATGGGCACATACGGCCACTGCGCCGTCACACGACGACAGGAGGTTCGTCATGGCCAGCACTTCCGCAGCAGCCGCCCGCCGGCACCGCGCCGTCGGCCCTGCTCCCTCACTGACCGGCCCGGCGAGCGATGTCCACCCCGTCCTGCGCCGCGCGACCGCCCCGCCCGCCGCCCTCGAACTGCTCGCCCAGGCCCGCGCCGGACTCGACGAGGCCGCCCGCCTGGAAGCCCCGCACGAGCGGTACGCCACCGCACACCTCGCCGCCCTGCGCACCGCGGCCGCCGTCCTCGCCGCCCGCGGCCGCCCCGAGACGACCGCGCGCCGCAGGCAGCGCATCCGCAGCGCCTGGGAAGTCCTCCCCGAGATAGCCCCCGAACTGACCGAGTGGAGCGCCCTGTTCGCCTCCGGCGCCGCCCGCAGGGCACGCGCCGAGGCGGGCATAGCGGCCGCCGCCACCGCACGCGACGCCGACGACCTGCTCCGCGACGTCGCGATGTTCCTGCGCATCGTCGAGCGGATGCTCGTGCTCCAGCCCGTGCTGCCCCAGCCCCGGCAGGAGTCCCAGGACGCGGGCCGGGAGCCGCCGGACGCGGGCTGACCGGCGCGTCCGCACGGTGGGACACGTGACCGGGGCACCACGGCGCAGGCAATAAGGTGGAGACATATCCGCACCCCATGCGCCGAGGAGTCACCTGCCGTGTCGGACCCGATGCGCCCATCCGCCTCCCATCACCCGCAGACGGCGTCGCTGCGCTCCGACACCCCTCGTCCGCGTGCCGCTCTTCGTACGGCAGTGGTCTGGGACGTCCTGAAGGACGCCCTCGACCGCCGGGTCAAGGTGACCGGCAGGGAGTCGCGCACCGAGCTCGACGTGCTCGACACCGGCGGCGGCAGCGGCAACTTCGCCGTGCCCGTCGCCCAACTCGGCCACCGCGTCACGGTCGTCGACCCCAGCCCGAACGCGCTGTTCGCGCTGGAGCGCAGGGCCGCCGAGGCCGGCGTCGCCGACCGGGTGCGCGGCGTCCAGGGCGACGTCCTCGGCCTCTTCGACGTCGTCGAGCGGGGCGGCTTCGACGCGGTCCTGTGCCACGGCGTCCTGGAGTACGTGGACGACCCGGCCGAGGGCGTGCGCCTCGCCGTCGACGCGCTCCGCCCCGCCGGCATCCTCAGCCTGCTCGGGGCGGGC
This sequence comes from Streptomyces venezuelae, assembly GCF_008642315.1. Taxonomy (NCBI): domain Bacteria; kingdom Bacillati; phylum Actinomycetota; class Actinomycetes; order Kitasatosporales; family Streptomycetaceae; genus Streptomyces; species Streptomyces venezuelae. Next base: position 6,559,748 of record NZ_CP029192.1, read on the forward strand.
CTCGGCGGCGCCGTCCTCGCCCGGGCCCTCGCCGGGCACTTCAAGGAGGCGCAGACCGCGCTCGCCGACCCGGCGGGGCGCTGGGGCGCGGGCGACCCCGTGCCGAGGCGGTTCACCGCCGAGCAGCTCACCGCGCTCGTCGAGTCCGCGGGCGTGCGCGTCGACGCGGTGCACGGCGTCCGGGTCTTCGCCGACCTGGTCCCCGGCGTCCTCGTGGACACCGAGCCGGGCGCCATGGAGGCCCTCCTGCAGCTGGAGGCCGCCGCGGCCGAGCTGCCCGCTTTCCATGCCGTGGCCACTCAGCTGCACGTGCTCGGTGAGGCGCGGGAGGCGTCCGGGGCCTGAGCTGCTGCCGTGGCTCACCTGCTGATCAGGGACGCAGCCGCACATGGAGTACGCCACAGGCCCCCCGAACGGGCTACGGGCGCCGTATGATCGAGGGACACCGTTCTGCATGACGGTTCGGCCGCTGGGGAATGCACGCTTCAGCGAGCCGGAGCGGAGTGAAGGTCCGGTTTGGCGAAGTTGGCGTAGAGGGGCGGGTTTCACGGGGGCGATTCCCTGCCTATCCTGAAGGGGACCCCCGGTCGCCCCGGCGACTGCACGATGAGGAGGACTCCGTGCCGCTCTCGGAGCACGAGCAGCGCATGCTCGAGCAAATGGAGCGAGCGCTGTACGCCGAAGATCCCAAGTTCGCGACAGCGCTTGAGGGAAGCGGGCTGCGCACGTACACCCGGAAGCGGGTCTACCAAGCGGTCGTGGGCTTCCTTGTGGGCATCGCCCTTCTCATGTCCGGAATGGTCGCCCAGCAGATCTGGATCAGCGTGGTGGGGTTCCTCGTCATGCTGGGCTGCGCGGTGCTCGCCGTCACCGGCTGGCGCAAGGCGCCCAAACCGGGCGAGCAGGCTTCGGGCACGGCCGCCGCGCCAGGCGGGGCCGCGGCCCCGCGGCAGGCGAGGCAGCGCCGCTCCGTCATGAACCGTATCGAGCAGCGATGGCAGCGTCGCCGCGACGAACAGCAGGGCGGTCAGTGAGCCCGGCGGTTCACGACTGACCGAACAGACGTAGGTATGCGTGAGGGGCGGCCACCCACCGGGTGGCCGCCCCTCACGCATGTACGGATCGGCCTCACGCATGCACGGCCCGGGCCTCACACGGGTGAAACCCGGGCCTCGGCCGTCCCGGTCCGACGGCCTCAGCCTTCCCGGCCGACGGGCTCAGCCCTGCTGGCCGGCCCGTCGCGGCAGCTTCCGTGCGAGCACCGACCACCGCTTGGTCGCCCGCTCGCGCCAGCGCTCACCGAACGCGGTCCACCGGTCCGAGACAGCCCACACCACCCGTGCGGCCGAACGCGGCGCGAGCGTCACACGCAGTCGCGTCAGCCGGCTCACCGAAGCGTTCAGGCCGTCATGGACGCGCCGGACGTCCTCGGCGAGCCCCGCCACGGGCTGCGGGTTCGGCGCGTACAGCACCTGCTCCACCGCGGCCGCCACCCGGTGGACGGCCTCCGCGGGACCGCTGGTCAGCTGCCCCACGCGGACGATCCGCGCGGCGGCCTTCCGGGGGGTCTGTGACTCGTCCGGCGCAATGCCGTGGTCCCAGGCCGAATCGGTCACTTCCAGCCAGGCGGCCAGCGTCCGCGCCGCCGCCTCCGCCGGGGTGCGCGCCCCCGACCCCAGGCGCGCGGCCCGGACCCTGGTCCGCCACAGCAACGGCAGCAGCGGCAGAGCGAGGACGAGGAGCGCCGCCAGGCCGATGCCCACGATCATCAGGATGGGCGAACCGTCACCGCCGGATCCGGTCGCGATCGCCGGAGCGATGCTCGCGCAGCCGCCCTGCTTCTTCTGGTCGGGCGGGCAGGTGTCCGAGGCGGACGGCGCCGTGGAGGGCTCGGACGAGGTGGTGGGTTCCGGGGCGTCCGGGTCGTCCGTGTCACCGGAGGGGACGTCCGCGCGTGTGTAGTCCGGCACCGTGCCGCGGCTCGGCGTCGGCTCGAAACGGGTCCAGCCCACGCCCTCGAAGTACAGCTCGGGCCAGGCGTGCGCGTCGCGCAGCCCGACCGACATCGAACCGTCCCCCGCGGCGGTGCCAGGGGTGAAGCCCACCGCGACCCGCGCCGGTATCCCCAGCGTCCGCGCCATGGAGGCCATCGCGAAGGAGAAGTGGACGCAGAAGCCCTCCTTCTGCTTCAGGAACCGCTCGATCGCCGAGGGGCCGCTGCCCGCGCGTACCTGGGTGTTGTACGTGAACCCGCCGTCCGAGGCGAAGTAGTCCTGGAGCTTGACCGCCTGCTCGTACTGGTTCCCGGCGCCCTTGGTGACCTGCCGGGCCCGCTCCGCGACCAGCTGAGGCAGCGAGTCCGGCACCTTCGTGAACTCGCGCCGCAGATCGTCGGGCGGCTCCGGCGCGGCCGCGAGCTGCTCGGCCGTGGGCTCCACGACCAGGCTCTTCACCTTGTACTGCGCGCCTCGCGTGGTCTGGCCCCGGTCGCCGACGAGGGCGCGGCCCACCGGCTCGTACCGCCAGCGGCCGTCGATCTCCACCTGGCTGGCGGGGAACGGCATCGGGAGCCAGTTCTGCGCGTAGCTGTCGGCGGCCGCGATGTTCGTCTGGATCTCGGTCCTGCGGACGTCGGGACGCAGGCCCTGGGGGGTCTCCAGCGGTGACGGCACGTCCTGGATGCGCCGGACGGTGGTCTTCCACGTCGTGCCGTCGAACTGGTCGAGCGAGACGATCCGCAGATACATCTCGTCGGTCGTCTCGGCGTTCGTGCGGTACGACAGGACCTCGCGGTCCTCCGGCTGGTTCAGGCTGTCCTGGAGGGCCACCAGCGGATTGACCGCCGAGATCGTTCCGCCGCCGCCCGAACCGTCACCGCCCGCGCCGCCGGAGCCGTCGAGCAGACCGCCGTCCAGGGCGGGCAGCGCGAGCGGCACCACCAGGGCGATGCCGAGGGCGACCGCCCCGATGCGGCGCCCCGTGCGGACCGGGGCGAGCGCGCCGCTGTTGCTCTCCAGGCCTCCGGTGACCCGCCCCGGCGTGCGCGCCGCGCCGCCGAAGACACGGCCCCACTGCGAGAGCCGGTCCCGGCCCTCGGCCAGGAGCAGCAGCAGATACCCGGCGGCGGCCAGCAGGAACCACAGCCACCCGGCGCCGCCGTCGGAGAGGCCCGCCGCGACCGAGTAGAGGGCGAGCAGCGGAAGTCCGGCGGGTGCCGCCGTACGGAAGGTCACCGCGAGCGCGTCCACCGCGAGGCCGATCACCAGCACGCCGCCGACCAGCATCAGCCGGATGCCGTCGCTCAGCGGCGCCGGGATCATGTACTGACTGACGTCGTTGCCGCCCGCCTCCAGAAGCAGGCCGAACCGGCGGAACACGTCCGGTCCCGGCACGATGCCCGCCGGCGCCTGTTCCCGGGCGAACACCAGCGTCAGCAGGAACAGCGACACCAGCGCCTGTACCGCCACCGTGAGCGGCCTGGCCAGCGGCACCCGCCGGGCCAGCGCGCCCACCCCGCTCTGCAGTACGAGCAGGACGATCGCCTGCAGGAACCACGTCGCCGGATCGACGAGCGGCAGCAGCGAGCCCGACGCCATCAGCGTGGCCGCCGTGGCGCAGACCGCGAGCCGCGCGCGTCCGCTCATGAAAGTTCCCCCATGTCACTGTTCTCCACGGTCCAACGGCCCCGGCCGTTCATGCCCAACCCCCGGTCGTCGTGCCCGCCGCGGGAGCCGGGCCCGCGGCCGAGCGGGCGTGGTCCGCCTGCCGCCACAGGTCAGCGAAGCCCGCCCCCGGCGGCACCGACAGCGCCGCCCAGCCCGCCTCCCGGAGCATCTGCACGCACGACTCACCCGCAGCGGACGGCAGAGCACCCTGGCCCTGCGCCCACGCCGTGCTGTCCAGTACGAACGCGACGGCGGAGCCGCTGCGCCTGCGCATCTTGGCGACCACCGCGGCCTGCTCCTCGTCCAGGTCGCCGAGGAAGGCGACGAGGAGCCCTTCGTTCCCGCCGCGCAGCACGTCGTACGCCCGGGAGAGCCCGGCGCCGTCCGAGTGGTCGACCACCGCGAGGGTGTCCATCATCAGTCCGGCCGCGTCCGCCGACTCCTGGCTGGCCCCCGCGAACCCGTCCGAGCCCTCGCCCGGCACCGAGGCGCCCGTGTCGGTCAGCAGGCGCACCGAGAAGCCCCGTTCGAGCATGTGCACCAGGGTCGACGCCGTGCCCGAGACCGCCCACTCGAAGGCCGAGTCGGGCCCCGCGCCCCGGAACCCGGCGCTCCGGGTGTCCAGGAGCACCGTGCAGCGGGCGCGCTGCGGCTGTTCCTCGCGGCGCACCATCAGCTCGCCGTAGCGCGCCGTGGAGCGCCAGTGGACCCGGCGCAGGTCGTCGCCGTGTCGGTAGCCGCGCGGGATGACGTCGTCCTCGCCGGCCAGGGCCAGCGAGCGGTTGCGCCCGTCGCCGTACCCCTTCGCCTCGCCGGTCAGCCGCACCGGAGGCAGTGCCTCCACGCGCGGGATGACCGTCAGGGTGTCGTACGTCGAGAAGGAGCGCGTCAGTTCGCACATGCCGAACGGGTCCGTCAGGCGCAGCTGCAGCGGGCCCAGCGGATAGCGGCCGCGCAGGTCGGAGCGGACGCGGTAGGACACCTCGCGCCGTCCGCCCGCCTCCACGCGGTCCAGGACGAACCGGGGCCGCGGCCCGAGCACGTAGGGCACCCGGTCCTGGAGCATCAGCAGCCCGGTGGGCAGCCGCGAGACGTTGTCCATCCGCAGATGGACGCGGGCCTCCGAACCGGCGGGCACGCGCGCGGGGGACAGCCTGCGGCTGCCCGCCACGCGGTACCGGGTGCGGAACAGGACGGTGGCGCACACCAGGGGCAGTACGGCGAGCAGCAGCCCGACGCGCAGCAGGTCGCTCTGGCCGAGCACATAGGCACAGATGGCGGCGGCGACGCCGGCCGCGAGGAAGGAGCGGCCGCGGGTGGTCAGTCCCGCGAGAGCCGTGCGCACCCCGCCCTTCTCGCCCTCGGCGGGGCCCGCCGGCCTCCCCCCGGCCGTCATCACAGCCTCCGGGCGCCGGGCGGCTGCTGGTTGAAGTAGGCGCCCGGACCGGGCTGCACCGCGGCGGGCACCGGGGTGTGCTGCAGGATCTCCTGGACGACGGATTCGGCGGTGCGCCGGTTCAACTGGGCCTGCGCCGTGGGCAGCAGACGGTGCGCGAGGACCGCGACGGCCAGGGCCTGCACATCGTCCGGCAGCGCGAACTCACGGCCGCTGAGGGCGGCGGAGGCCTTGGCCGCGCGCAGCAGGTGCAGCGTCGCGCGCGGAGACGCCCCGAGTCTCAGGTCCGGGTGGTTGCGGGTCGCGCCGACCAGGTCCACCGCGTACCTGCGCACGGGCTCGGCCACGTGGACCGTGCGCACCGCGTCGATGAGCTTCACGATCTCGTGCGCGTGCGCCACCGGCTGGAGGTCGTCCAGGGGCGAGACACCGCCGTGGACGTCGAGCATCTGCAGCTCGGCCTCCGGCCCCGGATAGCCGATCGAGACGCGCGCCATGAAGCGGTCGCGCTGCGCCTCGGGCAGGGGGTAGGTCCCCTCCATCTCCACGGGGTTCTGCGTGGCCACCACCATGAAGGGACTCGGCAGTTCGTACGTCTGCCCGTCGATGGTGACCTGGCGCTCCTCCATGGACTCCAGGAGCGCGGACTGCGTCTTCGGAGACGCGCGGTTGATCTCGTCGCCGATCACGATCTGCGCGAAGATCGCCCCCGGTTTGAACTCGAAGTCCCTGCGCTGCTGATCGAAGATGGACACCCCGGTGATGTCCGACGGCAGCAGATCCGGTGTGAACTGGATCCGCCGCACGGAGCAGTCGATGGACCGCGCGAGTGCCTTGGCGAGCATGGTCTTGCCCACGCCCGGCACATCCTCGATGAGCAGGTGCCCCTCCGCCAGGAGCACAGTCAGCGAAAGCCGTACGACCTCTGGCTTGCCCTCGATCACACCCTCCACCGACCTGCGGACACGCTCCGCGGTCGTGGTCAGATCTGTGAGGCTCGCTCGATCGTCATAGGTCGTCACCCGGCCCTCCTCGGCCCTTCCCCGAGCTCACGAGGAGCAGGGGATACCCCATGTCCGGGCCGGACGCTCGCGCGCACGACCCGGTCCACCCAGAATTCATCGGCAGCACGCGGGAATGGTTCCGCGTGATGCCACCCCCGCATTGTTGTTGGGCATACCGGGTCGTGTCACTCGCCTGTGGATAACTGGCGGCGATTTGCCGGACCTTGCGGCCCTTTGTCAGTCACGCCCTTTGTCGGTCAGGCGGGGTCGATCTCCCGCAGCAACCCTGTCTTCACGTCGAACACAAAACCCCGGACGTCGTCCGTGTGCAGCAGGAACGGCGAGGTCCGCACGCGCTCCATCGACTGCCGCACGTCCTGGTCCACGTCGCGGAAGGCCTCCACCGCCCAGGAGGGGCGCTGTCCGACCTCCATCTCCAGGTCGTGCCGGAACTCCTCGGTGAGGGACTCGAGGCCGCAGGTGGTGTGGTGGATCAGCACGACGCTGCGGGTGCCGAGCGCGCGCTGGCTGATGGTCAGGGAGCGGATGACGTCGTCGGTCACCACGCCGCCCGCGTTGCGGATGGTGTGACAGTCACCGAGTTCGAGACCGAGGGCACCGTGCAGGTCGAGACGGGCGTCCATGCACGCGACGACGGCGACCTGCAGGACGGGGCGGGCGTCCATGCCGGGGTCGGTGAACCGGGAGGCGTATTTTCCGTTGGCTTCGACGAGGCGGTCGGTGACGTCTCCGGCGCCTATGGCGTCTGGCGTGTCGGGCGTGCGGTCCGGGGAGGCTGCGGAAGTCGACATGGCTATGACGTTAATGCGCGCTGATCGTCCGGGCCCGCTGTGAGGAGGGACAAAGAACGTCAAAGACTCTTGTTGTGAGCTAACCCACAGGGCGTGGAGGATGCGGCCGAACGGGTGGTCCAGCCGGTTCTCGTCCCCCCGTCGGGGACCCCGCCGCGACGCGCAGGCCGGTTGATTGACCGGGAGACACGGTGGACTAAAGTGACGCGAAGCGGGAGACGTGACCTGCTCCCTGCTGGACCGCACATCCCGGGGATTCCCTGAATCCCCCCACGTGCGCGGCGCGTACGTACGGCTCGGCCTCCTCCCGCTCCCGGTCGGCTGACGCCACTTCCCCGGCGCCAGCAGTCCATTCCCCTTCACGGAGCGGGTGGGGGCCCGGCGGTGCGTACGCACGCCGCGCCGGACCTGAGAGGGCCCCTTGAGCGACAACAGCCGACACGTCCCGGTGATGCTTCAGAGGTGCCTGGACATGCTGGCCCCCGCGCTCGCCGAGCCGGGCGCCGTCGTCGTCGACTGCACCCTGGGCCTCGGCGGCCACAGCGAGGCCCTCCTCGCCACCTTCCCCTCGGTCCGCCTCGTCGCCCTGGACCGCGACAAGGAGGCGCTGCGCCTGTCCGGCGAACGCCTCGCCCCCTACGGCGACCGGGCCACCCTGGTCCACGCGGTCTACGACGAACTCCCCGACGTGCTCGACCGCCTCGACATCCCGCGCGTCCAGGGCGTCCTCTTCGACCTCGGCGTCTCCTCCATGCAGCTCGACGAGGCGGACCGCGGCTTCGCGTACGCCCAGGACGCCCCCCTCGACATGCGCATGGACCAGACGACCGGCGTCAGCGCGGCCGAGGTGCTCAACACCTACGCGCCGGGCGAACTGGTGCGGATCCTGCGGGCGTACGGCGAGGAGAAGCAGGCCAAGCGCATCGTGAGCGCCGTCGTGCGCGAGCGCGAGAAGGAGCCGTTCAGCAACAGCGCACGGCTTGTCGAGCTCATCCGCGACTCCCTGCCGCAGGCCGCCAAGCGCACCGGCGGCAACCCCGCCAAGCGCACCTTCCAGGCCCTGCGCATCGAGGTCAACGGCGAGCTGAGCGTCCTGGAGCGGGCCGTCCCCGCGGCCGTGAAGTCGCTCGCCGTCGGCGGCAGGATCGCCGTCCTCTCGTACCACTCGCTGGAGGACCGCCTCGTCAAGCAGGTGTTCGCGGCCGGCGCCGCCACGACCGCGCCGCCCGGCCTGCCCGTCGTCCCCGAGCGCTACCAGCCGCGGCTCAAGCTCCTGACCCGAGGTGCCGAACTCCCCACCGAGGAGGAGGTCGCCGAGAACCGCAGGGCGGCGCCGGCCCGGCTGCGGGGCGCCCAGCGCATCCGCGAAGACGTCGGATAGCCCTGCTCCGCGCAGAACCCGCTGATCTTCAGGCCGCGAGGAGGCTCCATGAGCAAGAAGCCCGAGCTGCGGGGGAGGGCCGCCCGCCTCGCGCGGCTGCTGCCCCAGGGCCCGAGCCAGGCCGCACGGACTCCCTTCGTGCTCCTCGTCGTCCTGCTCCTCGGCGGCGGCCTGATCGCGCTGCTCATCCTGAACTCCTCCCTCAACGAGGGCTCGTTCCAGCTGAGCGAGCTGAAGAAGGAGACCAAGGACCTCACCGAGGAGGAGCAGGAGCTCCAGCGGGAGGTCGACGGCTATGCCGCCCCCGACGCCCTGCAGCGCCGCGCCCAGGAGCTCGGCATGGTCCCCGGCGGCGACCCGGCCTTCCTGAACCCCGACGGCACCGTGCGCGGCGTCCCCGGCACCGCGGCCCGCCCCTCCTCGCTGTCGTACCCCGCGCCCCGCCCGCAGGAGGTCGCGTCCCCCGCCGCCTCCGTCTCCGTCCCGGTCACGCCCCCGGCGTCACCCGCGGCCCCGGACCCGGCCCTCTCGTCCTCCGCCGCACCGCCGCCCGAGCAGCCCGCCCAGACGCCCGCGCAGCCCGCCGAGACGCCTGCTGCCCAGGCCCCCACGACTCCCCGGCCCACGACGACCTCCGGCAGGTGACGCAAGTGTCCGACAGGGAACCCCCGCGGCGCCGGGTGCCAGGACCCGCGAGGCCCGTCAGGCCCGCACGGTCCGGCGCGCCGCGCCGACCGGCACCGGGCGGCCGCCCCGCCGCCCGCCGCCCCGCGGCCAAGGGAAGGACCAAGGCCCGCACCATCCGCCTGGGCAGCCCCCGGCCGCGCCTGCGCATGGTCAGCCTCGGCCTCACGCTGGTGATGCTGGCCTTCGTCGTACGGCTCCTTCAGGTGCAGGCCGTCGACGCGAGCGCGTACGCCGCCAAGGCCGAGAAGAACCGCTACTTCACCCACACCCTCGCCGCCGAGCGCGGGCGCATCACCGACCGCGGCGGCGTCGAGATGGCCGCCAGCGTCGACGCGTACGACATCACGGCGGACCCCACCCTCTTCACGCCGAAGGAGGCCAAGACCAAGGACGCGCCCGAACAGGCGGCCGCGCTCCTGGCCCCCATCCTCGGCAAGGACACCGCCGAGCTCACCAAGAAGCTCAAGACCCCCGACACCCGCTACGTCCTGCTCGCCCGCCGCCAGACCCCGCAGGTGTGGAAGCAGATCAAGGACCTGCGCGGCGCGCTCGCCGAGCGGGCGGGCGCCGACCCGGCCTCCCCGAACGTGCTGGCCGGCGTCCTGGCCGACCCGAGCAGCAAGCGGGTCTACCCGAACGACGAGCTGGGCGCCGGGATACTGGGCTGGGTCAACTCCGACGGCAAGGGCGCGGGCGGCCTGGAGGCGCAGCTCGACAAGCAGCTGGCGGGCGAGGACGGCAAGATCCGCTACGCCCAGTCCGGCGGCCGCCGGGTGCCGACCGCGGGCTCCACGGAGACGCCCGCCGTGCCCGGCTCCGACGTCGAGCTCACCATCGACCGCGACATCCAGTGGGCCGCGCAGAACGCGATCAGCGAGCAGGTCAAGAAGTCCAGGGCCGACCGTGGCTACGTGATAGTGCAGGACACCCGGACCGGCGAGGTCCTGGCCATGGCCAACGCCCCCGGCTTCGACCCGAACGACCTCTCGCAGGCCAACGGCGCGGCCCTCGGCAACGCCGCGCTCCAGGACGCCTTCGAGCCCGGCTCCACCGCCAAGGTCATGTCGATGGCCGCCGTCCTTGAGGAGGAGGCGGCGACGCCCGGTACGCGCGTGACGGTGCCCAACCGGCTGCACCGCGGCGACCGCCTCTTCCAGGACGACATCGACCACCCCACCTGGCACCTGACGCTCAACGGCGTCCTCGCCAAGTCGTCCAACATCGGCACGATCCTCGCCACCGGGGAACTGGGCAAGACGCAGAAGGACGTCAACAAGGTCCTCTACAAGTACCTGCGCGAGTTCGGCCTCGGCAAGGAGTCCGGGCTCGACTTCCCCGGCGAGACGTCCGGCATCCTCGCGCGCCCCGCCAAGTGGTCCACCTCGCAGCAGTTCACGATCCCCTTCGGCCAGGGCTTCTCCCTCAACGCCATGCAGGCCGCCTCCGTCTACTCGACCATCGCCAACGGGGGCGTACGCATCGAACCCACCCTGGTGCGCGGCACGAAGGGCGCGGACGGCCGCTTCACGCCGGCGCCCAAGCCGAAGAAGAACCGGGTCGTCAGTGAGAAGACCGCGAAGACCGTGGCGCAGATGCTGGAGTCCGTCGTCGACGACGAGGAGGGGACCGGCACCAAGGCCCGCATCCCCGGCTACCGCGTCGCGGGCAAGACCGGTACGGCCAACCGGGTCGATCCCGAGACCGGCCGCTACAAGGGCTACACGTCGTCGTTCGCCGGCTTCGCCCCCGCCGACAAGCCGCGCGTGACGGTCTATTGCGCGATCCAGAACGCCACCAAGGGCAGCTACTTCGGCGGCCAGATCTGCGGTCCCATCTACAAGGAGGTCATGGAGTTCGCCCTCAAGACGCTCCAAGTCCCGCCCACCGGAACCGGCCCGGCCCGTCTGCCGGTGACCTTCAAGCCCTGAGACCGACCAGGAACCACCCGTGACAACGATCACCCCCGACCCGGGGAACCGCCCCCCGGCACGCCCCTCACTTCGCTCCGAGAGGGGTACGCCCGGTACGCTCACCGCCGTGCCACACGCTGATCAGTCCCAAACCACCCAGAAGGGCGCTCCCGTGACCTATCCGGGACCGCCGCGGCCGGACCGGGTCTCGCCGACCTCGCTGACCGACCTCGCCGGCCGGCTGGGCGTCGCCGACCCGGGCAGCGCGCAGATCACGGGCATCACGCACGATTCGCGCGCCGTCCGCCCGGGCGACATCTACGCCGCGCTGCCCGGCGCCCGCATGCACGGCGCCGACTTCGTCGCGCAGGCCGCCGACCTCGGCGCCGCCGCGGTGCTCACCGACCCGACGGGTGCCGAGCGCGCGGCCGCCACCGGCCTGCCGGTCCTGGTCGTCGACGACCCGCGCGCCGTCATGGGCGAGCTCGCCGCGACGGTCTACGGCCACCCAGGACGCGACCTCCTGCAGATCGGCATCACCGGCACGTCCGGCAAGACCACGACCGCGTACCTCATCGAGGGCGGTCTCAAGGGCGTGCGCTCGACGGGGCTCATCGGCACGGTCGAGATGCGCATCGGCGACGAGCGCATCAAGTCGGAGCGGACGACCCCCGAAGCCACCGACCTCCAGGCGCTGTTCGCGGTGATGCGCGAACGCGGCGTCGAGGCGGTCGCCATGGAGGTCTCCAGCCACGCGCTGGTGCTCGGCCGGGTGGACGGCTGCGTCTTCGACGTCGCCGTCTTCAACAACCTCAGCCCGGAGCACATGGAGTTCCACTCCGGCATGGAGGACTACTTCCAGGCCAAGGCGCAGCTGTTCACCAAGCTGCGCTCCCGGGTCGGCGTGGTCAACTTCGACGACGAGTACGGGCGCAGGCTCATCACCGAGTCGGAGGTGCCCGTCACCACCTTCTCCGCCGAGGGCCACCCCGACGCCGACTGGCGTGCCGAGGACGTCGAGGTCGGGCCGCTCGACTCGACGTTCGTCGCCGTCGGACCCAAGGGCGAGCGGATCAACGCCAAGTCGCCGCTCGCGGGCCCCTTCAACGTCGCCAACACCCTCGCCGCGATCGTCTCGCTGGCCGTCGCGGGGATCGACCCCCAGCAGGCCGCCGACGGCGTCGCCGCGGTGCCCGGCGTGCCCGGCCGCCTGGAGCGCATCGACGCGGGCCAGCCCTACCTCGCCGTCGTCGACTACGCGCACAAGACGGACGCCGTCGAATCGGTCCTGCGCGCGCTGCGCAAGGTCACCGAGGGCAAGCTGCACATCGTGCTCGGCTGCGGCGGCGACCGCGACAAGACCAAGCGGATGCCGATGGGCGCGGCCGCGGCCCGCCTCGCCGACACCGCCGTACTGACATCGGACAACCCGCGTGGCGAGGACCCCCTCGCGATCCTCGCCACGATGCTCGCCGGCGCCGCCGACGTGCCGGCCCACGAGCGCGGCGACGTCGCCGTCTTCGAGGACCGGGCCGCCGCCATCCGCGCCGCCGTCCGCCGTGCGCAGCCGGGCGACACCGTCCTGGTCGCGGGCAAGGGCCACGAGCAGGGACAGGACATCGCCGGGGTGGTGCGTCCCTTCGACGACCGCCAGGTGCTTCGCGAAGCTATCCAGCAAACCCAGGGATGAAGTTGTGATCGCCCTCTCCCTCGCCGAGATCGCAGACGTCGTCGGCGGGCAGACGTACGACATACCGGATCCGGCCGTCCAGGTCACCGGGCCCGTCGTCCGGGACTCCCGTGAGGTGGAGCCCGGCAGCCTCTTCGTCGCCTTCGTCGGCGAGCGCGTCGACGGCCACGACTACGCGGCCGACGTGGTCGCCGCGGGCGCCGTCGCCGTGCTCGCGTCGCGCCCCGTCGGCGTGCCCGCCGTCGTCGTCGACGACGTGCAGGCGGCCATCGGAGCCCTCGCGCGCCACGTCGTGGAGCGGCTCGGCGCCGTCACGGTGGCGCTGACGGGCTCGGTCGGCAAGACCAGCTCCAAGGACCTCCTCGCGCAGGTGCTCCAGCGCAAGGCGCCCACGGTCTACACCCCCGGCTCGTTCAACAACGAGATCGGCCTCCCGCTGACCGCGCTCAGCGCCACCGACGAGACGCGCTTCCTCATCCTGGAGATGGGAGCGCGCGGAATCGGCCACATCCGGTACCTCACCGGACTCACCCCGCCGAAGATCGGGCTCGTCCTGAACGTCGGCACCGCCCACATCGGCGAGTTCGGCGGCCGCGAGCAGATCGCGGTCGCGAAGGGTGAGCTGGTGGAGTCGCTGCCCGCGGACGGGGCCGCGATCCTCAACGCCGACGACCCGCTCGTCCGCGCCATGGCTTCCCGCACGAAGGCCCGCGTCCTCCTCTTCGGGGAGTCCGACGACGCCGACGTACGGGCGGAAAATGTCCGGCTCACAGAGAACGGACAGCCTGCTTTTACGCTGCACACACCCTCCGGGTGCAGCGACGTGACCTTGCGGCTGTACGGTGAGCACCACGTGTCGAACGCGCTTGCCGCGGCCGCCGTCGCCCATGAGCTGGGCATGTCCGTGGACGAGATCGCCCTCGCGCTCTCCGAGGCGGGCACGCTGTCCCGCTGGCGGATGGAGGTCACCGAGCGCCCCGACGGCGTGACGGTCGTCAACGACGCCTACAACGCGAACCCCGAGTCCATGCGAGCCGCCCTGCGCGCGCTCGTGGCCATGGGCAAAGCCTCACAGGCAAAGGGGGGCCGTACGTGGGCGGTGCTCGGCCACATGGCCGAGCTCGGGGACGAGGGGCTCGCCGAGCACGACGCGGTCGGACGCCTTGCCGTCCGGCTCAACGTGAGCAAGCTCGTGGCAGTCGGGGGCAGGGAAGCGTCCTGGCTCCAACTGGGCGCATACAACGAGGGTTCGTGGGGTGAGGAGTCGGTGCACGTGTCCGACGCACAGGCGGCGATCGACCTGCTGCGCAGCGAGCTGCGCGCGGGAGACGTCGTACTGGTGAAGGCGTCCAGATCGGTCGGTCTCGAGAAGGTCGCCACGGCGCTTCTCGACGACGCCGCGGTGTCTTCTGAGGGGCAGGTCTCCGGCCGATGAGGCAGATCCTCTTCGCGGGTGTGATCGGGCTCTTCCTGACCCTGGTCGGTACCCCGCTGCTGATCAAGCTCCTGGCCCGCAAGGGCTACGGCCAGTTCATCCGGGACGACGGCCCGCGCGAGCACCACAGCAAGCGCGGTACGCCGACCATGGGTGGTATCGCCTTCATCCTGGCCACGCTCATCGCGTACTTCCTCACGAAGGTCATCACCGGCACGGAGACGACGCTCTCCGGGCTGCTGGTGCTCTTCCTGATGGCGGGCATGGGCCTCGTCGGCTTCCTCGACGACTACATCAAGATCGTCAAGCAGCGCTCGCTCGGTCTGCGAGCCAAGGCGAAGATGGCCGGTCAGCTGATCGTCGGCATCGGCTTCGCCGTGCTCGCGCTGAACTGGCCGGACAACCGCAACCAGACCCCGGCCTCCACCAAGCTGTCGTTCGTCACGGACTTCGGCTGGTCGATCGGGCCGGTCCTGTTCGTGGTCTGGGCGCTGTTCATGATCCTCGCGATGTCGAACGGCGTGAACCTCACCGACGGTCTGGACGGCCTCGCCACCGGCGCCTCCGTGATGGTCTTCGGCGCCTACACCTTCATCGGCGTCTGGCAGTACCAGGAGTCCTGCGCCAACGCGGTCACCCTGACCAACCCCCAGGCGTGCTTCGAGGTGAGAGACCCGCTCGACCTCGCGGTGGTCGCCTCCGCGCTCATGGGCGCCTGCTTCGGCTTCCTGTGGTGGAACACCTCGCCCGCCAAGATCTTCATGGGTGACACCGGATCGCTGGCCCTCGGCGGCGCGCTCGCAGGACTCGCGATCTGCTCCCGCACGGAGCTGCTCCTCGCGCTCCTCGGCGGCCTCTTCGTGATGATCACCATGTCGGTCGTCATCCAGGTCGGCTCGTTCAAGCTGACCGGCAAGCGCGTCTTCCGGATGGCGCCGCTCCAGCACCACTTCGAACTCAAGGGGTGGTCCGAGGTCCTTGTGGTGGTCCGCTTCTGGATCATCCAGGGCATGTGCGTGATCGTCGGCCTCGGACTCTTCTACGCGGGATGGGCAGCCGAAAAGTGACCACTGTGTCCGAGTGGCAGGGCAAGAACATCACCGTCGCCGGTCTCGGCGTGAGCGGCATCAGCGCCGCCCGCGCCCTGGCCGGCCTCGGCGCGAGCGTCACCGTCGTGGACGGCGGCTCCTCAGAGGCGCACCGGGAGCGTGCCGCCTCTCTGGAGGACGAGGGCATCTCCGTACGGCTGGGGGACGCGCAGACGCTGCCCGCGGGCACCGACCTCGTGGTCACCTCGCCCGGCTGGAAGCCCACCTCGCCGCTGTTCGCGGCGGCCGCGGAAGCGGGCGTGGACGTCGTCGGCGACGTCGAGATCGCCTGGCGCCTGCGCGGCCCCGACGCGGCACCCTGGCTCGCCATCACGGGCACCAACGGCAAGACCACGACCACGCAGATGCTCGCCTCGATCCTGACGGCGGGCGGCCTGCGCACGGCGGCCGTCGGCAACATCGGCACCCCGATCGTGGACGTGATCCTGGAGGGCGACGACGCGTACGACGTGCTCGCCGTCGAGCTCTCCTCGTACCAGCTGCACTGGGCGCCCTCGGTGCGCGCCCACTCCGCGACGGTCCTCAACCTCGCGCCGGACCACCTGGACTGGCACGGCTCCATGGAGGCGTACAGCGCCGACAAGGGGCGGATCTACGAGGGCAACACGATCGCCTGCGTCTACAACGTCGCCGACAAGGCGACCGAGGACCTGGTCCGTGAGGCCGACGTCGAAGAGGGCTGCCGCGCCATCGGTTTCACGCTGAACGCGCCCGCGCCCTCGCAACTGGGCGTCGTGGACGGCATCCTGGTCGACCGTGCCTTCGTGCCGGACCGCCAGAAGCAGGCCCAGGAGCTCGCCGAGATCTCCGACGTCCAGCCGCCCGCGCCGCACAACATCGCCAACGCGCTGGCCGCGGCGGCCCTCGCCCGCGCCTTCGGCGTGCAGGCGACGGCCGTCCGCGACGGTCTGCGGGCCTTCCGCCCGGACGCCCACCGCATCGAACACGTCGCCGACGTCGAGGGCGTCGCGTACGTCGACGACTCCAAGGCCACCAACACCCACGCCGCCGAGGCGTCGTTGGCGGCGTACGAGTCGATCGTGTGGATCGCGGGCGGCCTCGCCAAGGGCGCCACCTTCGACGAACTCGTCAAGAACGCGGCGAAGCGGCTGCGCGGCGCCGTCCTCATCGGCGCCGACCGCGAGCTGATCCGGGAAGCCCTCGCGCGACACGCGCCCGAGGTCCCGGTCGTCGACCTCGACTGGACCGACACTGGTGCGATGTCCGAAGCGGTACGCCGGGCGGCGGATCTTGCCCAGCCGGGGGACACCGTGCTGATGGCTCCGGCCTGTGCGTCGATGGACATGTTCACCAACTACAACAAGCGTGGTGAAGCGTTCGCGGACGCCGTCCGCGAGCTCGGCTCCACGAGCGCCTGACCGGGCTTTCCGCCCGGCGGGGCGCCGGGCACACCCTTGGGAGGGGAACGTGGCCAGGTCATCCGTGCGGGTCGCCAGACGACCGGCTCCGGTACGCGCCAGAGGAGCCTCCCAGCCTCCGGGCGAGAGCGGGCCCAGGCGGCTCCTCAACAGGGCCCGCAAGGCCTGGGACAGGCCGCTCACCGCGTACTACCTGATTTTCGGCAGCAGCCTGCTCATCACCGTGCTCGGCCTGGTGATGGTCTACTCGGCCTCGATGATCCAGGCGCTGCAGCTGAACCTGCCCGCCTCGTACTTCTTCCGCAAGCAGTTCGTGGCGGCCGTGCTCGGCACCATCCTGCTCCTGGTCGCCATGCGGATGCCGATCAAGCTGCACCGCGCGCTCGCCTACCCGATCCTCGCGGTGACCGTCTTCCTGATGGCCCTCGTGCAGATCCCGGGGATAGGGCGCAGCGTCAACGGCAACCAGAACTGGATCTACCTGGGCGGCCCGTTCCAGCTCCAGCCCAGCGAGTTCGGCAAGCTCGCCCTGGTCCTGTGGGGCGCCGACCTGCTCGCGCGCAAGCACGACAAGCGGCTCCTGGCCCAGTGGAAGCACATGCTGGTGCCGCTCGTCCCGGTCGCCTTCATGCTGCTCGGACTCATCATGCTCGGCGGCGACATGGGCACGGCGATCATCCTCACCGCGATCCTCTTCGGGCTGCTCTGGCTGGCCGGAGCGCCCACCCGGCTCTTCGCGGGGGTGCTCAGCATCGCGGCGCTCCTCGGTGTGATCCTCATCAAGACCAGCCCCAACCGCATGGCCAGGCTCGCCTGCATCGGCGCGACGGATCCGGGCCCCGGCGACCAGTGCTGGCAGGCCGTGCACGGCATCTACGCCCTGGCCTCCGGCGGATTCTTCGGTTCCGGACTCGGCGCGAGTGTGGAAAAATGGGGTCAACTGCCTGAACCGCACACCGACTTCATCTTCGCCATCACCGGGGAGGAACTCGGCCTGGCAGGGACACTGTCGGTGCTCGCCCTGTTCGCGGCTCTAGGCTATGCGGGTATCCGCGTGGCCGGACGCACGGAGGACCCCTTCGTACGGTATGCCGCGGGAGGCGTGACCACCTGGATCACGGCGCAGGCCGTGATCAACGTCGGTGCGGTGCTCGGTCTGCTGCCGATCGCCGGTGTCCCGCTCCCGCTGTTCTCCTACGGGGGTTCGGCCCTGCTGCCGACCATGTTCGCCATCGGACTCCTCATCGCCTTCGCGCGATCGGACCCGGCGGCGAAGGCGGCCCTGGCCATGCGGCAACCTCGGGTGAGATGGAACACGATGCGACGGCGCGTCAAGGCGCGTTCGTCCGGAGAGCGGTGAATTTCGGTGCATGTCGTACTCGCCGGTGGGGGGACCGCCGGCCACATCGAGCCCGCGCTCGCCCTCGCGGACGCCCTGCGGAGGCAGGACCCGACCGTGGGCATCACGGCCCTGGGCACGGAGCGTGGACTCGAGACCCGGCTCGTACCCGAGCGGGGCTACGAACTCGCGCTGATCCCGGCCGTCCCGCTGCCGCGCAAGCCCACCCCTGAACTGATCACCGTCCCGGGGCGGCTGCGCGGCACCATCAAGGCGGCCGAGCAGATCCTGGAGCGCACCAAGGCGGACTGCGTCGTCGGCTTCGGCGGCTACGTGGCCCTGCCCGGCTACCTCGCGGCCAAGCGGACGGGGACGCCGATCGTCGTGCACGAGGCCAACGCGCGCCCCGGACTCGCCAACAAGATCGGTTCGCGGTACGCCTCCGGGGTGGCCGTCGCCACCCCCGACAGCAAGCTGCGCAACTCCCGCTACATCGGCATCCCGTTGCGGCACACCATCGCCACGCTGGACCGGGCCCGGGTCCGCCCCGAGGCGCGCGCCGCCTTCGGCCTCGACCCCAACCTGCCGACGCTGCTCGTCTCCGGCGGCTCGCAGGGCGCCCGGCGCCTCAACGAGGTCGTCCAGCAGGTCGCTCCGGTCCTGCAACGCGCGGGCATCCAGATCCTGCACGCGGTCGGTCCGAAGAACGAATTGCCGCAGGTGCAGCAGATGCCGGGGATGCCCCCCTACATCCCGGTACCGTACGTGGACAGGATGGACCTCGCGTACGCCGCTGCCGACATGATGCTCTGCCGCGCGGGCGCGATGACCGTGGCCGAACTCTCCGCCGTCGGGTTGCCCGCCGCCTACGTCCCGCTGCCGATCGGCAACGGCGAACAGCGGCTCAACGCCCAGCCGGTGGTGAAGGCCGGCGGCGGACTGCTGGTCGACGACGCGGAACTGACGCCCGAGTGGGTCCAGGGCAATGTGCTGCCCGTGCTCGCCGACCCGCACCGGCTGTACGAGATGTCCCGCGCGGCCTCGGAGTTCGGCCGCAGGGACGCCGACGAGCTGCTCGTCGGCATGGTGTACGAGGCGATTGCGTCACGCCGCAACGCGTGAGAAGGCAGGGGACCGTGGCCGGACCGACCACCGCCGAACGGCAGCAGAAGAAGTCCGGCCCGCCCCGCCCGCAGCGCATCCGCCGCCCCCGGCTGCCGCGTTCGCGCACTGTGATCATCGTTTCGGTGCTCGTCGTACTGCTCGGCGCCGGGGCGGTCTGGTTGCTCTACGGCTCGCAGTGGCTGCGTCTCGAGACCGTGAAGACGTCGGGAACGCGCGTCCTGACGCCCGAAGAAGTCCGCGAGGCGGCCGACGCCCCCGTCGGGACACCACTGATTTCGGTCGACACGGATGCGCTCGAAGGCCGGCTGCGCGCAAAATTGCCCCGAATTGACTCGGTTGACGTCGTCCGCTCCTGGCCGCACGGAATCGGGCTCAAAGTGACGGAGCGCAAGCCGGTTCTCCTCATCGAAAAGGGCGGAAAGTTCGTCGAAGTGGACGCCAAGGGAGTGCGATTCGCCACGGTCGGACGCGCGCCCGGCGGAGTTCCGAAGCTCGAATTGCGGGTGGACCGGGACGGCGCGGCGGCCAGCCTGCGCCGCTTCGGCACCGACCGGCTGCTCCGCGAGGCGGTGCGGGTCGCCGGTGACCTCCCCGAAGCGGTCGCCCGCGATACCCGGAACGTCAAGGTCCGTTCGTACGACTCCATCTCCCTGGAGTTGAAGGGCGGACGAACCGTCGACTGGGGCAGCGGCGAGAAGGGGCGTTCCAAGGCCACTACCCTCACCGCGCTCATGAAAGCGGCACCCAAGGCACGGCACTTCGACGTGAGCGTCCCCACCGCGCCCGCATCGTCCGGAAGTTGACGCATATCGCCGCAGGCCAGCACCCTGGTTCGGCAGCGCTATGGCTGATCACATAGGGTGAAAAGAAAAACGGGAGGTTCGGCGTGTTCGTTGAACGTGCGCCACTTGTCGACTTAGTGTCCTGTTCGGAAGAGTCCAAGGAACAGACACACTGGTAACCCTAAACTTCAGCGTTAGGGTTCGGGTCGGCGTTCGGACCGTCCCATTCGGCATCAGTCGCCGCATCGCATCGATGCGAAACGGCGACACGTAACTCGAGGCGAGAGGCCTTCGACGTGGCAGCACCGCAGAACTACCTCGCAGTCATCAAAGTCATCGGTGTCGGCGGCGGTGGTGTCAATGCCATCAACCGGATGATCGAGGTCGGTCTCAAGGGCGTCGAGTTCATCGCCATCAACACCGACGCGCAAGCCCTGTTGATGAGCGACGCCGACGTCAAGCTCGACGTGGGCCGTGAACTCACCCGCGGACTCGGCGCCGGCGCCAACCCGGCCGTCGGCCGCAAGGCCGCAGAGGACCACCGCGAGGAGATCGAGGAGGTCCTCAAGGGGGCCGACATGGTCTTCGTCACCGCCGGCGAAGGCGGCGGCACCGGCACCGGCGGCGCACCCGTCGTCGCCAACATCGCGCGCTCGCTCGGCGCCCTCACCATCGGCGTGGTCACCCGGCCCTTCACCTTCGAGGGCCGCCGCCGCGCCAACCAGGCCGAGGACGGCATCGCCGAGCTGCGCGAAGAGGTCGACACCCTCATCGTCATCCCCAACGACCGGCTCCTGTCCATCTCGGACCGCCAGGTCTCCGTCCTCGACGCCTTCAAGTCGGCGGACCAGGTCCTGCTCTCCGGTGTCCAGGGCATCACCGACCTCATCACCACGCCCGGCCTGATCAACCTCGACTTCGCCGACGTCAAGTCGGTCATGTCCGAGGCCGGTTCGGCGCTCATGGGCATCGGCTCGGCCCGCGGCGACGACCGCGCGGTGGCCGCGGCCGAGATGGCGATCTCCTCGCCGCTCCTGGAGGCGTCCATCGACGGCGCCCGCGGCGTGCTGCTCTCCATCTCCGGCGGCTCGGACCTCGGCCTCTTCGAGATCAACGAAGCGGCCCAGCTGGTCAGCGAGGCCGCGCACCCCGAGGCCAACATCATCTTCGGCGCCGTCATCGACGACGCGCTCGGCGACGAGGTCCGGGTCACCGTCATCGCGGCGGGCTTCGACGGCGGGCAGCCACCGTCCAAGCGCGACAACGTGCTCGGCTCGGCATCGTCCGGCCAGGCCAAGCGGGAAGAGCCCGCGACGCCCGCCCGGCCTGCCGAATCGTCCCGTCCGGCCTTCGGCGGACTCGGCTCCGTCACCCCGCGCGACGAGCCCGCCACCCCGGAGCCCGCGGAGGCGGCCCCGGTGAGCGAGACCCCGTCCGCGCCCTCGGCCCCGCCGCAGGTTCCGCCGGCCCGTCCCTACCAGGACAGCCAGGCCGAAGAGCTGGACGTGCCGGACTTCTTGAAGTGATAAGCAAGCACAGCACCGTGAGCGGCGCGCACTTCGCCTTCACCGACAGGTGGGGCGGGGTGAGCGCCGTTCCGTACGAAGAGCTCAACCTGGGCGGCGCGGTCGGCGACGACCCCGAGTCCGTGCGCACCAACCGCACGCTCGCCGCCAAGTCCCTGGACCTCGACCCGGTCCGCGTCGTCTGGATGAACCAGGTGCACGGCCGCGATGTCGCGGTGGTCGAGGAGCCCTGGGCTCCGGACGCCGAGATCCCGGCCGTCGACGCGGTGGTGACCACCCGCGCGGGCCTCGCCCTCGCGGTCCTCACCGCCGACTGCACGCCCGTTCTGCTCGCCGACCCGGTCGCCGGGGTGGCGGCCGCGGCCCACGCGGGCCGCCCCGGCATGCTGGCGGGCGTCGTTCCCGCCGCCGTCGAGGCCATGGTGCAGCTCGGCGCGGAGCCCGGTCGCATCGTCGCCCGCACCGGTCCCGCGGTCTGCGGGCGTTGTTACGAAGTGCCGGAGGCGATGCGCGCCGACGCCGCCGCGATCGAGCCCGCGGCGTACGCCGAGACGAGTTGGGGCACGCCCGCGGTCGACGTGACCGCCGGGGTGCACGCCCAGCTGGAGCGGCTCGGGGTGCGCGACCGGGAGCAGTCGCCGGTGTGCACCCTGGAATCCGGTGACCATTTCTCGTACCGCCGCGACCGGACCACCGGTCGTCTCGCGGGCTATGTCTGGCTGGACTGATACGGCATGACGGAGCGAAAGTCCCAACTGGCCGCGAACCTCGCGCAGGTCGAGGAGCGCATCGCCGCGGCGTGCGCCGCGGCCGGGCGCAAGCGGGAAGAAGTGACCCTGATCGTGGTCACGAAGACCTACCCCGCCAGCGATGTGCGGATCCTCTCCGAACTCGGCGTGCGGCACGTCGCGGAGAACCGCGACCAGGACGCGGCGCCGAAGGCCGCCGAGTGCGCGGATCTCCCTCTCACCTGGCACTTCGTCGGCCAGTTGCAGACCAATAAGGTCCGTTCCGTGGTCGGTTATGCCGATCTGGTGCAGTCCGTCGATCGTCCCAAACTCGTCACAGCTCTGTCGGCGGGCGCGGTGCGCGCGGAGCGCGAGCTCGGCTGTCTGATCCAGGTCGCGCTCGACGCGGAGGAGAACGGCCGGGGCGAGCGCGGGGGCATCGGGCCGGGCGGAATCGAAGAGTTGGCCGGTCTCGTGGCCGGTGCGCCGGGACTGCGGCTCGACGGTCTGATGACCGTCGCGCCGCTGACCGGACCGTACGCGGGCCGGCAACAGGCGGCGTTCGAGCGGTTGATGGAATTCTCAACCCTCATGCGCGCGGCTCATCCTGCTGCGAACATGGTGTCGGCAGGGATGAGTGCGGACCTCGAACAGGCTGTTGCGGCCGGGGCGACACATGTGCGCGTCGGAACGGCGGTACTCGGAGTCCGACCCGGGCTCGGGTAACGTCGCCAAGAAGTCGGACCACAGCAGAAAATATGGTCATTCTCGCTGTTGGGCGGGGATACCTAGTGGATCGCGAGCAGTTGGTGACGACAGCCGATCCACCACAGAGCGGAGGACTCAGAGCATGGCCGGCGCGATGCGCAAGATGGCGGTCTACCTCGGCCTCGTGGAGGACGATGGGTACGACGGTCCGGGGTTCGACCCCGATGACGAGTTCGAACCCGAGCCGGAGCCGGAGCGTGACCGCAGAAGGCACGAACCGTCGCATCAGTCGCACCAGTCCCACCAGTCACAAAGGGACGAATCGGTGCGAGTGGTGCAGCCGCCCGCCCCGCGCGAGCCGGCGGCCCATTCCGCTTCACCAGCCGCGGAATCCGGACGTCCGGCACGAATCGCCCCCGTGGCATCCATCACACCTGAACGCCAGAGCCTGGAGAAGAACGCACCGGTGATCATGCCCAAGGTCGTGTCCGAGCGGGAGCCCTACCGCATCACCACATTGCACCCCCGGACCTACAACGAGGCCCGTACCATCGGGGAACACTTCCGTGAAGGCACTCCGGTGATCATGAATCTGACGGAGATGGACGACACGGATGCGAAGCGACTTGTCGACTTTGCCGCCGGTCTGGTCTTCGGCCTGCATGGCAGCATTGAGCGAGTGACGCAGAAGGTGTTCCTGTTGTCGCCTGCTAACGTCGATGTAACGGCGGAGGACAAGGCTCGCATCGCAGAGGGCGGGTTCTTCAACCAGAGCTGAGACGCAGTGATGCAGTAGTTGCCGTAGACGCAGTACCGGAACGACGAAGTACGAGTAACAGGGGAGAGGGAACCGCGAACATGAGCGTGGTCGTGCAGGTGCTTTACATCGCGCTGATGTGCTTCCTCATCGTGCTGATCTTCCGGCTGGTCATGGACTACGTCTTCCAGTTCGCCCGCTCATGGCAACCCGGCAAGCCGATGGTGGTCGTTCTGGAGGCCACCTACACTGTCACTGATCCACCGCTCAAGCTCCTGCGGCGGTTCATTCCGCCGCTGCGTCTCGGGGGCGTGGCGCTCGACCTGTCCTTCTTCGTACTGATGATCATCGTCTACATCCTGATCCACATCGTGAGTCAGCTGTGATGAGTGCGATGTCTAATACGGTCTTGCCGAATGCCGACGACTACGTTGAGGTGAAGAGATGCCGTTGACCCCCGAGGACGTGCGGAACAAACAGTTCACGACCGTCCGCCTCCGAGAAGGCTATGACGAGGACGAGGTCGATGCCTTCCTCGATGAGGTCGAAGCCGAACTGACGCGGCTCCTCCGTGAGAACGAGGACCTGCGTGCCAAGCTCGCCGCGGCCACCCGTGCCGCCGCGCAGAACCAGCAGCAGGGCGGGATGCGCAAGGGCCCCGACGGCCCCGGCCCCCAGGACCAGCGCGGTCCCGGTGCCCCCGTGCCCGCCGCAATATCGGGTCCGCAGCCGGTCCCGCCGCAGCAGCAGATGGGTGGCCCCATGGGCGGCCCGCCGCAGCTGCCCGGTGGCGCTCCGCAGCTGCCCGCAGGCCCCAGTGGACACGGTCCGCAGGGCGGCCCGCAGGGTCCCGGCCCGATGGGTCAGGGTCCGATGGGTGGCCCCATGGGCGGTCCGATGGGCGGCCACGGCCCGCAGATGCCGCAGCCCGGTCAGGGCCCCGGTGGCGACAGCGCCGCCCGTGTGCTCTCCCTTGCGCAGCAGACCGCCGACCAGGCGATCGCGGAGGCCCGTTCCGAGGCCAACAAGATCGTCGGCGAGGCCCGTTCGCGCGCCGAGGGCCTCGAGCGTGACGCCCGCGCCAAGGCCGACGCCCTGGAGCGGGACGCGCAGGAGAAGCACCGCGTCGCGATGGGCTCCCTGGAGTCCGCTCGCGCCACGCTGGAGCGCAAGGTCGAGGACCTGCGCGGCTTCGAGCGCGAGTACCGCACGCGTCTGAAGTCGTACCTGGAGTCGCAGCTGCGTCAGCTGGAGACCCAGGCCGACGACTCGCTGGCCCCGCCGCGCACTCCGGCCACCGCCTCGCTGCCGCCGTCCCC
The DNA here is from genome assembly GCF_008642315.1 of Streptomyces venezuelae. Taxonomy (NCBI): domain Bacteria; kingdom Bacillati; phylum Actinomycetota; class Actinomycetes; order Kitasatosporales; family Streptomycetaceae; genus Streptomyces; species Streptomyces venezuelae. The sequence goes on from NZ_CP029192.1 coordinate 6,584,500, forward strand.
GGCGCCGTCGATGGCTCCGGCCGGTGCGGGGGCCCCGTCCTACGGCGGCAACCAGTCGATGGGCGGCAACAACCAGCCCAACGGCGGCCCGTCCTACGGCGGCCAGCAGCAGATGTCTCCCGCGATGACGCAGCCGATGGCGCCGGTGCGGCCGCAGGGCCCCGCCCCGATGCAGCAGGCTCCGTCGCCGATGCGCGGCTTCCTCATCGACGAGGACGACAACTGACGGGCGTGAGCACGCCCTAGGCGTCGGCAGCGTTCAGGGCCGGGCCCCCAGATTCTCTGGGGGCCCGGCCCTTTTGTGTGCCTGCGCCTTGTGTGCCTGTGCCCGGGGCGGGGTGCGCGAAAGGCCCGGCCCCAGGGGGCCGGGCCTTCGGTTACGCCTGTCAGACCTTCCGGAGGCGGAAGGTCAGCTTCAGGGAGTCGTCCGTGAACGAGTCTCCGTAGCTGCTGTCCGCCTCGCCCTGGGCGAAGTCCGTCGCGAGGACCTCGTCCGCGATCAGCCCGGCGTGCTCGGCCAGGGCGGTGGAGACCGCCTCGTCCGCCGAGGTCCAGCGCAGGGCGATCCGGTCCGCCACGTCCAGGCCGCTGTTCTTGCGGGCCTCCTGGATCAGGCGGATCGCGTCACGGGCCAGGCCGGCCCGGCGCAGCTCGTCGGTGATCTCCAGGTCCAGGGCGACCGTGGCGCCGGACTCGGACGCCACCGACCAGCCCTCGCGGGGGGTCTCCGTGATGATGACCTCGTCCGGGGCCAGCGTCACCGTCTCGCCGTCGACCTCGACGGAGGCCGTGCCCTCGCGCAGGGCGAGGGACAGCGCGGCGGCGTCCGCCTCGGCGACGGCCTTGGCGACCGCCTGGACGCCCTTGCCGAACCGCTTGCCGAGTGCACGGAAGTTGGCCTTGGCCGTGGTGTCGACCAGTGAGCCGCCGACCTCGGAGAGCGACGCCAGCGAGGAGACGTTGAGCTCCTCGGTGATCTGGGTGTGCAGCTCCGGGTTGAGCGACTCGAAGCCCGTCGCCGCGATCAGCGCGCGGGACAGCGGCTGGCGGGTCTTGACGCCCGACTCCGCGCGCGTGGCGCGGCCGAGCTCGACGAGACGGCGTACGAGCACCATCTGCTGGGACAGGTCCGGGTCGATGGCGGAGAGGTCCGCCTCCGGCCAGGTGGACAGGTGCACCGACTCCGGGGCGCCGGGCGTCACGGGCACGATCAGGTCCTGCCAGACACGCTCCGTGATGAACGGCGTGAGCGGGGCCAGCAGGCGCGTGACCGTCTCGACGACCTCGTGGAGGGTGCGCAGGGCCGCCTTGTCGCCCTGCCAGAAGCGGCGGCGGGAGCGGCGGACGTACCAGTTCGAGAGGTTGTCGACGAAGACGGAGAGGAGCTTGCCCGCACGCTGGGTGTCGTAGCTCTCCATGGCCTGGGTGACCTGATCGGTCAGTGCGTGCAGCTCGCTGAGCAGCCAGCGGTCCAGGAGCGGGCGGTCGGCGGGCGCCGGGTCGGCGTCGCCGGGGGCCCACTTCGACGTACGGGCGTAGAGCGCCTGGAAGGCGACCGTGTTCCAGTACGTGAGGAGGGTCTTGCGGACGACTTCCTGGATGGTGCCGTGGCCGACGCGGCGGGCCGCCCAGGGGGAGCCGCCGGCCGCCATGAACCAGCGGACCGCGTCGGCGCCGTGCTGGTCCATGAGCGGGACCGGGTCCAGGGTGTTGCCCAGGTGCTTGGACATCTTGCGGCCGTCCTCGGCGAGGATGTGGCCGAGACAGACCACGTTCTCGTAGGACGACTTGTCGAAGACCAGGGTGCCGACGGCCATCAGCGTGTAGAACCAGCCACGGGTCTGGTCGATGGCCTCCGAGATGAACTGCGCGGGGTAGCGGCTCTCGAAGAGCTCCTTGTTCTTGTGCGGGTATCCCCACTGCGCGAACGGCATCGAGCCCGAGTCGTACCAGGCGTCGATGACCTCCGGCACGCGCGTGGCCGTCGCTCCGCAGCCCTCCTGCGGGCAGGCGAAGGTGACCGCGTCGATGAACGGGCGGTGCGGGTCCAGGTCCGACTGGTCGGTGCCCGTCAGCTCGGAGAGCTCGGCGCGGGAGCCGACGCAGGTGAGGTGGTCCTCCTCGCAGCGCCAGATGGGCAGCGGGGTGCCCCAGTAGCGGTTGCGGGAGAGCGCCCAGTCGACGTTGTTGGTCAGCCAGTCGCCGAAGCGGCCGTGCTTGACCGACTCCGGGAACCAGTTGGTCTTCTCGTTCTCCTGGAGGAGGCGGTCCTTGATGGCCGTGGTGCGGATGTACCAGGACGGCTGCGCGTAGTAGAGCAGGGCCGTGTGGCAGCGCCAGCAGTGCGGGTAGCTGTGCTCGTAGGCGATGTGCTTGAAGAGCAGACCGCGGTCGTCGAGGTCCTTGGTCAGGCTTTCGTCGGCCTTCTTGAAGAAGACACCGCCCACGAGCGGGATGTCCTCCTCGAAGGTGCCGTCCGGGCGGACCGGGTTGACGACCGGCAGGCCGTACGCACGGCAGACCTTGAGGTCGTCCTCACCGAAGGCGGGGGACTGGTGGACGAGACCGGTGCCGTCCTCCGTCGTCACGTACTCGGCGTTCACCACGTAATGCGCCGGAGCCGGGAACTCGACGAGGTCGAAGGGACGTTGGTAGTTCCAGCGCTCCATCTCGGCGCCGGTGAAGGTCTCGCCGGTGGTCTCCCATCCCTCGCCGAGGGCCTTCTCGACGAGCGGCTGGGCGACGACCAGCTTCTCCTCGCCGTCCGTCGCGACGACGTAGGTGACGTCGGGGTGCGCGGCGACGGCGGTGTTGGAGACGAGGGTCCACGGGGTCGTCGTCCAGACCAGCAGGGCGGCTTCGCCCGCGAGAGGTCCGGAGGTGAGGGGGAAACGGACGTAGACGGAAGGGTCGACGACCGTCTCGTAGCCCTGCGCAAGCTCGTGGTCCGAGAGGCCCGTGCCGCAGCGCGGGCACCACGGGGCGACGCGGTGGTCCTGGACGAGGAGGTCCTTGTCGAAGATCTCCTTCAGCGACCACCAGACCGATTCGACGTACTCGGGGTCCATCGTGCGGTACGCGTCGTCGAGGTCGACCCAGTACCCCATGCGGGTCGTGAGCTCGGCGAAGGCGTCGGTGTGCCGGGTCACGGACTCGCGGCACTTGGCGTTGAACTCGGCGATGCCGTACGCCTCGATGTCCTTCTTGCCGTTGAACCCGAGCTCCTTCTCGACCGCGAGCTCCACGGGCAGGCCGTGGCAGTCCCAGCCGGCCTTGCGGGCCACGTGGTAGCCCCGCATGGTGCGGAAGCGCGGGAAGACGTCCTTGAAGACGCGGGCCTCGATGTGGTGGGCGCCCGGCATGCCGTTGGCGGTGGGCGGGCCCTCGTAGAACACCCACTCGGGGCGGCCCTCGGACTGCTCGAGGCTCCGGGCGAAGATCTTCTGCTCGCGCCAGAAGTCGAGCACGGCGTGCTCGAGGGCGGGCAGGTCGACCTGGGCGGGCACCTGTCGGTACTGCGGCGTATTCAACGAGTCCTCCGGCGGATGTGTTGCCTTCCGTCGGAGGGACGAGAGCCGTGTGCGCCTGGTGCGGCGCGCTCCCGCGGTACCACCCTCCTTGGCCCTCCGGAACGGAATCCGCGCCGGTGAGCCCCCTCATTGGGGTCGCGATACCGGGTCTACTTGCCTCGGCTGGGATGCTCCGGCGTTCTTCCGGTGGCTCCGGGGTGATCTTCACGTCGCGCCGGCCCCCGGGCTCGCACCGTCCCCGGGTCGCTCATGGCTGCGTACGCCGCTACTCGTCCCCATCCACGCTTCTCGCTGCAGTCCAGTGTACGGCGCGCGAGGAGGCGACTCCGACCGGTTTTCCGGGGCCCCCGCGGCGGGCGGGGGAGGAGGCGGCGACTGACCCGAATGGCGACATGCGGGGCGAGCGGTTCCGGGCGTGTTCCGTCCTGCGGATTACCCGGCAGGGAGTTGGGCACAACGCATGCAGACTCGCCGCGCGGCACCCGTGGGGCGGGGGAATCGGGCGGCGTGCCCCGTTGCCGCGGGCCTGGAGTCGATTTATCGTCCCAGCACGATTCGCGAGCAAGATCACAATATGTGAAGGGGCCGCGGCCATGGTGGCGAAGAAGACCGCCGTACAGCAGTCGGCGTCCGGCAGATCCACAGGCGCGGCCGCGGGGAAGGCCCCGGCCGCCGGGGCGACCACGGGAGCGGGCGCCAGGACCTCGGCGCCGAAGACGGCGTCGGCCAAGGCGACGGCGTCGGAGGCGGCGCCGAGGACGGCGGCCAAGGCCACGGCGGCCAAGAGCACGGGCTCCAAGCGCACCTCGACCGGGGCCGCGGCCCCGGGCAGCACCGAAGCGGAGGGCACGTCGGCCGGGACCACGGCCACCAAGCGCACGTCGACCAGGACCACGGCGGCCAAGAGCAAGGCCACGGCGTCCAAGAGCGCGGCCACCGAGGGCGACGTCGCCGGGGCGGCCGAGAAGGCCGGTGGCAAGAAGACGGCAGCCAGGAAGACGGCAGCCAAGAAGGCCACGGGCAAGAAAGCCACTGCCGCGAAGACCGCCGGTGAGGCGGGCGACGCGAAGGCGGACGCTCCGGACGCCGGCAGCGGCGAGGACGCGCCCGCGGCGAAGGCGGCTGCCAAGAAGAGCACCGCGCGGAAGAGCGCGAGCACGGCCAAGAAGAGCACGGGCAAGAAGGCGGTCGCGTCCGCGGCCGAGGGTGCGGCTGAGGCCGCGGAGACGACGGGAGCCACGACGGTGGTTGCGAAGAAGACTCCGGGCACGGCGACAGCGGCGAAGCAGCCGACCGAGGTGCCCAAGGCGCGTGCCGCCGCGGCGGCACCCGGCGAGCTCGCGGTCCGGCCCGGGGAGGACCCCTGGACCCCGGCGGAGGTCGCCGAGGCCCGTACGGAGCTGCAGAGCGAGGTGCTGCGCCTGCGCAGCGAGATCGCGTCCTCCGAGGACGCCCTGGCGGGGCTGATGCGGGACTCCGGGGACGGGGCGGGCGACGACGACGCGGACACCGGCACGAAGAACATCACGCGGGAGCACGAGATGGCGCTGGCCGCCAACGCGCGCGAGATGCTCCTGCAGACCGAGCGCGCCCTGGAGCGCCTCGACGCGGGGACGTACGGACTCTGCGAGAACTGCGGCAACGCGATCGGCAAGGCCAGGATGCAGGCCTTCCCACGCGCGACGCTGTGCGTGGAGTGCAAGCAGAAGCAGGAACGCCGCTACTGAGCGCGGCCTGGGCGCCGGGGACCGTACGTGTGTGCCGTACTCTCGTCCCCAGTCAGGTACCTAGGTTGAGGGACTCACGTGGCAGAGGCGGAGCGCATCATCGGTACGCCGGACATCCCTGAGGCGGCCGGGGACGGGCCGGAGCAGTCCGGTCCGGACTCGGAGGAGACGGCGGCGGCCGAGCAGGACGGGCAGCGGCCCGGGAGCGAGCCCGACGGTGCGGCAGAGGCAGAGGCAGAGGCCGAGGCCGGGAGCGCCGGCAAGGGCAAGCGCAAGATCGCCGTGCTCTTCGCGGTGGCCGTCGTCGCGTACGCCCTCGACCTGATCAGCAAGATGATCGTGGTCGCCAAGCTGGAGCACCACGAGCCGATCGAGCTGGTCGGCGAGTGGCTCCGGCTCTCCGCGATCCGCAACGCGGGTGCCGCCTTCGGCTTCGGCGAGGCCTTCACCATCATCTTCACGTGCATCGCCGCGGCGGTCATCGTGGTGATCGCCCGGCTCGCCCGCAAGCTGTACAGCCTGCCGTGGGCGATCGCCCTGGGCCTGCTGCTCGGCGGCGCCCTGGGCAACCTCACCGACCGGCTCTTCCGCTCGCCCGGCGTCTTCGAGGGCGCGGTCGTCGACTTCATCGCACCGAAGGGCTTCGCGGTCTTCAACCTCGCGGACTCGGCGATCGTCTGCGGCGGCATCCTGATCGTGCTGCTCTCCTTCCGCGGCCTGGACCCGGACGGCACCGTCCACAAGGACTGAGGGCCGACCGTCCGGGCGCGGGCGGGAACCCTGTGGTGCGGGAGTGTCGGTGCGCTCCTGCATACTCAATGGGTGAGCACGATTCCCGAGATCCGTACCCTGCCCGTGCCGGACGGCCTGGAGGGCGAGCGCGTCGACGCCGCCATCTCGCGCATGTTCGGGTTCTCCCGTACGAAGGCCGCCGAGCTCGCCGCGGCGGGGAAGGTCTCGGTCGACGGCTCGGTGGTCGGAAAGTCCGAGCGGGTGCACGGCGGCGCCTGGCTGGAAGTGGAGATGCCGCAGGCGCCCGCTCCGGTGCAGATCGTCGCCGAGCCCGTCGAGGGCATGGAGATCGTGCATGACGACGACGACATCGTCGTGATCGTCAAGCCGGTCGGCGTGGCCGCGCACCCGAGCCCCGGCTGGACGGGCACGACCGTGATCGGCGGCCTCGCGGCGGCCGGGTACCGGATCTCCACCTCCGGCGCGGCCGAGCGCCAGGGCATCGTGCACCGCCTCGACGTCGGCACGTCCGGCCTGATGGTCGTCGCCAAGTCGGAGCGTGCGTACACCTCCCTGAAGCGCCAGTTCAAGGAGCGCACGGTCGACAAGCGCTACAACGCGCTGGTCCAGGGCCACCCCGACCCGATGAGCGGCACCATCGACGCCCCCATCGGCCGCCACCCGAACCACGACTACAAGTGGGCGGTCACCGCCGACGGCAAGCCCTCCGTGACGCACTACGACCTCATCGAGGCCTTCCGCGCCGCCTCCCTGCTCGACATCAAGCTGGAGACGGGCCGCACGCACCAGATCCGGGTGCACATGTCGGCCCACCGCCACCCGTGCGTGGGCGACCTGACGTACGGCGCGGATCCGACCCTCGCCAAGCGCCTCGGCCTCACCCGCCAGTGGCTGCACGCCGTCCGGCTCGGCTTCGAGCACCCGGGCGACGGCCAGTGGGTGGAGTACGAGAGCGGCTATCCCGAGGACCTCCAGAAGGCGCTCGACCGCGTCCGGGCGGAGAGCTCGTGACGGGTGTGACGGTGCGGGTCGCCGAGCACACCGACGACGTGGAGGCCTGCTTCGCCGTCCGCAAGGACGTCTTCGTGACCGAGCAGCAGGTCCCCGAGGAGCTGGAGTACGACGAGTACGACGCCCGGGCCGTGCACGTCCTGGCCGTCCGCGAGGACGGCGTCCCGCTCGGCACGGGCCGGCTCCTGACCGGATCCGCCGCGGCCGCCAAGAACGGCGGGGACACCACCGTGGGCGCGCTCGGCAGGCTCGCGGTGACACGGGCCGCACGCGGGCTCGGTGTGGGCGCCGCCCTGGTCCGTGCCATCGAGGACACGGCACGCGCGCGTGGCCTGAGCGCGGTCGATCTGCACGCGCAGACGCACGCCCTGGGCTTCTACGAACGCCTGGGGTACGAGGTGTACGGACCGGAGTTCCCCGACGCCGGCATCCCGCACCGCGCGATGCGGAAGTCACTGACCTAGGCAGCCCGGTGAGTGCGCTGCTCCGGTTGTCGGTGCCGGCGTGGCAGGGTTGAGGTCTTGATCGTCCAAGTCTCGACCGCCGGAGTGCACACGTGGATCAACTGGCGCTGGTGCTCATCTTGCTGCTCGGTGCCGTGGTCACCGTGCCCCTGGGGGACCGGCTCGGGCTGCCCGCGCCGGTCCTGATGACGTTGGCGGGCATCGGCATGGCGCTGCTGCCGTTCGTGCCCAATGTGGAGATCCCGCCGGACTACATCCTTCCGCTGGTGCTCCCGCCGCTGCTCTACGCCGCCGTGCAGCGCACGTCCTGGCGGCAGTTCACGGCCAACATCCGCCCCATCCTGCTGCTCGCCGTGGCTCTGGTCTTCGTGACGACCGCGGCGGTCGCGGCGGTCGCCAACTCGTTCGTGCCGGGGCTGCCGATCGCGGCGGCCGTGGCGCTGGGGGCGCTCGTCGCACCGCCCGACCCCGTCGCCGCGACCGCGGTCGCCGGGTCGCTCGGGCTGCCGCGCAGGCTCGTGTCGATTCTGGAGGGCGAGGGGCTCTTCAACGACGTCACGGCCATCGTGCTCTACCACGTGGCGATCACGGCGGCGGTGAGCGGCTCCTTCTCCTGGCCCTCCGCCGTGGGGCTCCTCGTCCTGTCGGCCGTGGTCGCCGTCGCCGTGGGCCTCGTGCTCGGCTGGCTCACCAACAAGCTCATGGGGCTCCTCGGCGACGCCACCCTGCAGACCGGCCTGACCCTCCTCGTGCCGTTCGTCAGCTACGTGCTCGCCGAGGAACTGGAAGGCTCCGGAGTGCTCGCGGTCCTCGTCACCGCGCTCTATTTGGCGGAGAACGCCGTCGACGCCGACGACGTGCTCGGCCGGATCACCGGGCAGACGTTCTGGCAGATCGTCGACACCCTGGTCACCGGCATCGCCTTCGGCCTCATCGGCCTGGAGCTGCACAACGTCTTCGGCATCGCGAAGGGGCACCAGTGGCAGATGTTCGGCTGGGGCGCGGCGATCGTCGCCGTCGTCGTCGGCGTACGCCTGCTGTGGCTGCTGCCCGCGACCTGGCTGGCCAAGCGGCTGCACAAGCTGCGCGACGTCGACGAGGAGATCCCGACCACCTGGCGCGAGACCGTCGTCATGTGGTGGTCGGGGATGCGGGGCGTGGCGTCGGTGGCGCTGGCGCTCGCCATTCCGCTCAAGACGGAGGACGGGAGTCCGTTCCCGGCCCGCGACGAGATCATCTTCATCGCGTTCTGCGTCATCATGGCGACCCTCATCGCGCAGGGGCTCACCCTGCCCTGGCTGGTGCGCAGGCTCGGGGTGCGCGCCGACGCCGACAAGGAGCGCGAGCTGGAGCGCACGCTCGCCCTGCGCGCCGCCAAGGCAGCCAAGCGCCGCCTCAAGGAGATCGAGGAGGTCGAGGAACTCCCCGAGGACGTCACCGAGCGGCTGCTGCGCGGGGCGTTCGACATCGGGGCCCGGATCAGCCCGGATCTGGTCGACGACGAGCGCCGCGAGCGGTACGCCAAGCGCGTCGACCGGTGGAAGGCGGTCCAGCGCATCCAGCGCGAGATGATGTCCGCCGCCCGCCACGAAGTGCTCGCCGCGCGCAGCGAACCCGGCGCCGACCCCGAGGTCGTCGACCGGGTCCTGCACCACCTCGACGTACGCAGCCTGCGCTGAGCCGATGGAACGGGGCGCCCCTCGGCTCAGCCGCGTCCCGTGCGGGGCGCGTCCGGCGTGAACTTCTCGAAGTGCGGGCGGTGCCCGTTCGGCGCCGGTTCGGCGGTGCCGGTGGTGACCCGCGGCAGCGCGTAGGCGTGGTGGTCGGTGAGCCAGCGGATCATCTGTTCGCGCACCGTGACCCGCACCGTCCATATGTCGTCCGCGTCCTTCGCGGTGACCAGGGCGCGGACCTGGATCGTCGTCGGCGTGGTGTCCGTGACCGCGAGGCCCCAGTCCCTGCCGTCCCACGCCGCGCAGTCGCGCAGGATGTCGTGGAGCCGGTCGCGCATCAGCGCGATCGGCGCCGCGTGGTCCAGCTGGAAGAAGACCGTGCCGGTCATCTCGGCGCCGCCCCGCGACCAGTTCTCGAACGGCTTCGACGTGAAGTACGACACGGGCATGGTGATCCGGCGCTCGTCCCAGGTGCGGACGGTCAGGAAGGTCAGCGTGATCTCGTCGACCGTGCCCCACTCGCCGTCCACGACCACCGTGTCGCCGAGCCGCACCATGTCGCCGAAGGCGATCTGCAGCCCCGCGAAGAGGTTGCCGAGGGTGGACTGTGCCGCGACACCGGCGACGATGCCGAGAATGCCGGCGGAGGCGAGCAGTGAGGCGCCCGCGGCCTGCATGGCGGGGAACGTCAGGAGCATCGCGGCGACGGCCACGACACCGACGATCGCGGTGACCACCCGCTGGATCAGAGTCACCTGCGTGCGGACCCGGCGGACGCGGGCCGGATCGCGGTGCATGGCCGCGTAGCGCGCGTACGACGATTCGACTATCGCCGCCGCGATCCGCACGACGAGCCAGGCGGTGGAGCCGATGAGGACGAGGGTGAGCGTACGGCCGATGACCGCCGAGTGGTCCTTGGCGATCTTCGCTTGTTCGAAGGAGCCTCTCAGGATCGCGGTGCACAGGACGACTTGCAGCGGTACGCGGCAGCGGCGCAACAGCCCCCACAGCGGGGTCTCGTGGTGCCGCTCGTCGGCCCGGCGCAGCAGTACGTCGACCAGCCAGCCGACGACCACCGTGAGCACGACCGAGCCGCCGACCACGATCAACGGACGCAGTACGTTCTCCATGCCTCCGAGGGTAGGGGTACGGCCCGGATGGCACGATGGCCCCATGAACATCGTGCTTTTCCATTCGACGTACGGTCTGCGGCCCGCGGTGCACGCGGCGGCCGACCGGCTGCGTGCCGCCGGGCACGAGGTGTGGACCCCGGACCTCTTCGAGGGCCGCGTCTTCGACAGCGTCGAGGAAGGCAGGACCTACCAGGACGAGCTCGGCAAGGACGAGATCCTGAAGCGCGCGATCCTCGCCGCCGCGCCCTACTCGGAGCGCGGACTCGTCTACGCGGGCTTCGCGCTCGGTGCCGCCACCGCACAGACCCTCGCCCTCGGCGACGAGAAGGCGCGCGGGCTGCTGCTCCTGCACGGCACGTCCGACATCGCCGAGAACGCGGCCGTGGACGAGCTGCCCGTGCAGCTGCACGTCGCCGAGCCCGACCCGTTCGAGTCGGACGACTGGCTGAGCGCCTGGTACCTGCGGATGGGCCGGGCGGGCGCCGACGTGGAGATCTACCGGTACGCGGGCGCCGGGCACCTCTACACCGACCCGGACCTCGACGACTACGACGCCGAGGCCACGGAGGCGACGTGGCGCACGGCGCTCGGCTTCCTGGAGACGCTCTAGCCCCTGCTCCGGACGGTCAGCGGACCGGGGCGTGGACGCGCTCGACCTTCTGCGTGCCGTTGAGCGTGCGGTAGGAACGGGCCCAGGACGAGGTGGCCGCCGGGTCGGTCCGGTCCGAGACGACGTAGTAGTCCATCTGCGAGCGCTCGGCCGTGACGTCGAGGACTCCGTAGCCGTGCGAGTCCATGTCGAGCCACTTCACGTGGCGGTTGGCGGCCTTGAGGGCGGCCGCCGCCACGAGGGAGACCGTGTGCGGGGCGACGTGGAGCATGTCGTCGATGTTGTCGGAGCTCACCGACGTGACGACGAACTCGGTCGCCGCGGACGCCGACAAGGGGTACGTGGCGGCCTTGACCGGCACGTCGTTCGCCCAGGCCATGTGGATGTCACCGGTCAGGAAGACGGTGTTGTGGATCTTGTTGTCGCGCAGGTGGGCGATGAGTTCCTTGCGGTCGTCCGTGTAGCCGTCCCACTGGTCGGTGTTGATGGCCAGGCCCTCGCCGGGCAGCCCGAGCAACTCCGCGAGGGGCTTGAGGAGATGGGCGGGCAGGGAGCCGAAGGCGACCGGCGTGATCATCACCGAGGTGCCGACCAGCTTCCAGGCCGCGTCGGAGGCGGCAAGGCCCGACTTCAGCCAGTCGAGCTGTGCGCGGCCGGTGATCGTGCGGTCCGGGTCGTCGACTGCGCCGCTGCCGAACCCGGCCTGCTCGGAGCGGAAGGACCGCAGGTCGAGCAGGTGCAGATCGGCCAGCCTGCCGAAGCGGACGCGGCGGTAGACGGTGCCCTCGGTGGAGGGTCGCACGGGCATCCACTCGAAGTACGCCCGCTTCGCCGCCGCCATGCGGGCCGCCCAGTCGCCCTCGGTCTCCGGCGAGTGGTTCACGGCCCCGCCCGACCAGGCGTTGTCGGCGAACTCGTGGTCGTCCCAGATCGCGATGACGGGGTGCGTGGCGTGCATCGCCTGCGCGTCGGGGTCGGTCTTGTGGACGCCGTGCCGGGTGCGGTAGTCGGCGAGCGTCCTGATCTCGTGCTTCGGTTCGTGCTGCCGTACGACGTACTCGGCGGAGGGGTACTCGCCGCTCTGGTACTCGTAGATGTAGTCGCCGAGGTGGAGGACCGCGTCGAGTTCGGTGCGGGCCGCGAGGTGGCGGTACGGGGAGAAGTGGCCGGCCTCCCAGTTGGCGCAGGACACCACTCCGAAGCGGACGCCGTGCGCGGAGGCGTCGTGCGCGGGGGTGGTGCGGGTGCGGCCCACGGGGGAGTGCGCCTCTCCCACGGAGAAGCGGAAGTAATAGGTGGTCGCCTGGTGCAGGCCCCTTACGTCGGCCTTGACGGTGTGGTCCGACTCCGCCCGTGCGGTGGTGCTGCCGCGGCCGACGACCCGGGTGAACCCCTTGTCCTCGGCCACCTCCCAGCTCACCTCGGTGTCGGGGCCCTTGCCGGAGCCGGGCACGGCGTCGGGTACGGGCGTCACACGGGTCCACAGCAGGACGCCGTCGGGCAGCGGGTCGCCGGAGGCGACTCCGTGGTGGAAGGCGGGTCTCTCGGCCGCATGGGCGGGTATCGCGGCGGCGAGGGGGGCGCCGAGCGCGGCGGTGGCGGCCGCGGCCTTGACGACCGTACGGCGGCTGGGTGCCGGGGAGTTGAGCGACGGCTGAAGATCGTTTCGACTGGTCACGGGCGATCACGATACTGAGCGGTATTCGCAAGAGGGGGGCGAACTCGACAAGTTCGCCCCCCTCTTGGGTGATCAGTGGGTGATCAGCGCGTTACTTCGTGACGCCCGCCTTCTTCAGGGCGGCCTTCCAGGCGTCGGGGGTCTTCGGCGTCTCGACGACCTTGTCGTTGATCTTGATGGTCGGGGTGGACTCCACGCCCTTCGCCGACTGGAAGGAGTCGCTCATCTTCATGGCCCAGGGGTCGAACTTCCCCTTCTCGACGGCGCTCTTGAACTTCTTGTTGTCCTTGAGGGCGTCCACGGTGTTCGCGACCTTGATCAGGTACTCGTCCTTCGCGAAGTCGTCGGTGGACTCCGAGGGGTGGTACTTCGCCGAGTACAGCGCGGTCTTGTACTCCAGGAACGCGTCGGGGCTGACGTCCAGGGCCGCGCCGAGCGCGCTGAGGGCGTTCTTCGAGCCCTCACCCTGGAGGTTGTTGTCGAGGAACGTGCCGATGGTGAAGGTCAGTTTGTAGTCGCCGTCCTTCATGCCCTTGTCGACGGCGGAGCCGATGGACTGCTCCATGGCCGCGCAACCGGGGCAGCGCGGGTCCTCGTAGAGGTGGACCGTGTTCTTGTTGTCGGACTTGCCGATCGTGACGGTCGTGCCGTCCTTGCCGGCGGTGTTCGCCGGGACGACCACCTTGGCGTCGGCGGCCTCCTCCCACTTCGAGGGGGCGTTGGACTGCATGACGGCGTAGCCGACGCCGCCGGCTATCGCGAGGACGCCGACGATCGCGCCGGCGACGATGGCGCCCCGCTTGCGCTTCTCGCGCTTGCGCTCGGCCTCCTGCTGGGCGCGGATGCGCTCGCGCGCTGCGGACTTGGCGGCCTGGCTGTTGCGCTTGCTCATGATCTTCTTCTCCGTGTGGACGAACTGCGTGGGGGAGCTGTGCTCAGACGAGGACGGCCGAGCACGGCGGTCCACGCCGCCCCACGAAGTGCACGAGAAGCCGCGTGCGCACCGCACGCACCCGGCGCGCGGGGCGCGGCAGGCGGCGTAGTGGCATACGGGAGGTGGTGACCGCGGTGACCGCGATCAGCAGGGGCCGGAACGTCGCGGCGGCGACCGCGCGGAGCAGCTGGGCCAGCGCCCGCTCGCCGCGCCGCAGCCAGGCCGCCGCGAGGAGACCCACCCCGACGTGCGCCCCGAGCAGCAGCCAGGCCGCGGCCGGGTCCACGTCGGCGAGGAGCGCGGCGGCGCCGCCGTGCCCCTCGGCGGTCATCCTGGCCAGCGGGGTCCCCACGGGTGCCCCGCCGCACAGCACGTCGAAGCCGACGGCGCGCAACGGGCCCGCGACGGGGCCGCCCGCCTCGCCGTAACAGACGTGCTGACCCGCGGTGAACACCGTGTCGGCGGCCAGCTCCAGCGGAATCAGCAGGGCCGCGATCCGTCCGTACCCGCGCTCGCGCCCCGCCGTCGCGTACGCGACGGCGAAGACGGCGGCGGCGATCGCCGCGACGGTGGTCAGCGGCAGGGGGACGCGGGACAGCAGCACGTGCGACGCGGCGGACAGCGTCACGACGAGTGCCGTGAAGAGCGCCGCGCGCACCACTCTGAGCTGAATCCCGGATATGTCCATCGCGGAGGAGTGTGCCATGTGTTCCTGTGGGCGGTGCCTACAGCCCCGGGATCCGGCCGTTGCGGAACAGGTCGACGAAGATCTGGTGGTCCGCACGCGCGCGTGCGCCGTACGAGTGCGCGAAGTCGACGAGCAGCTCCGCGAAGCCGTCCTCGTCCGCGGCGATCGCGGCGTCGATGGCACGCTCCGTGGAGAACGGCACCAGGTCGGAGTGGCCGCTCTCGTCGTCCGCGGCGGCGTGCATCGTGGCCGTGGCGCGGCCCAGGTCGGCGACGACCGAGGAGATCTCGTCGATCTCGTCGATGTCCGACCAGTCCAGGTCCACCGCGTACGGCGAGACCTCGGCGACCAGCTGGCCCGCGCCGTCCAGCTCGGTCCAGCCGAGCCACGGGTCGGCGTGGGCCTGGAGCGCGCGCTGCGAGATGACCGTGCGGTGGCCCTCGTGCTGGAAGTACCCCCGGACGGCCGGGTCCGTGATGTGGCGCGAGACGGCGGGGGTCTGCGCCTGCTTGAGATAGATCACGACGTCGTTCTCCAGGGCGTCGCTGTTGCCCTCCAGGAGGATGTTGTACGACGGGAGGCCCGCGGAGCCGATGCCGATGCCGCGACGGCCCACGACGTCCTTCACGCGGTACGAGTCGGGGCGGGTGAGCGAGGACTCCGGCAGCGTCTCCAGATAGCCGTCGAACGCGGCGAGGACCTTGTACCGCGTGGCGGCGTCGAGCTCGATGGAGCCGCCGCCGGCCGCGAAGCGGCGCTCGAAGTCGCGGATCTCGGTCATCGAGTCGAGCAGCCCGAAGCGGGTCAGGGAGCGGGCGTCGCGCAGCGCGTCCAGGAGGGGGCCCTGGGCGGTGTCCAGCGTGAAGGGCGGCACCTCGTCGCTCTTGGCGCCGGTCGCCAGGTCGTGGATCCGCTCGCGGTACGCCGCCGCGTACGTCCGCACGAGGTCGGTGATCTGGTCGTCGCCCAGCGCCTTCGTGTACCCGATCAGGGCCACGGAGGCGGCGAAGCGCTTCAGGTCCCAGGTGAAGGGGCCCACGTACGCCTCGTCGAAGTCGTTCACGTTGAAGATCAGGCGGCCCTGCGCGTCCATGTACGTACCGAAGTTCTCGGCGTGCAGGTCGCCGTGGATCCACACCCGGCCCGTGCGGTCGTCGAGGTAGGGCCCGCCGTGCTGCTCGCGCTCCAGGTCGCCGTAGAACAGACAGGCCGTCCCCCGGTAGAACGCGAAGGCGGAGGAGGCCATCTTCCGGAACTTCACCCGGAACGCGGCGGGGTCCGCGGCGAGCAGCTCGCCGAACGCGGTGTCGAAGACGGCGAGGATCTCCTCGCCGCGCTGCTCAGCCGTGGGCTGCGGGACCGACATCGCTGGGTGCCTCCTGGTACAGGGGTGGTACGTGACATGGGGGCGGATGTTCCGCCCTTCGGGGACCGGCTTGTGTCCCTTCCAACGCTCGACCGTACCCCCGAGTGCCCGTCGGCTGTCAGCGCTCCGGATTAGACTTCCACGCTGTCCCCCCAGACTGTCCGCAGCCTGACGCCCGCCGTTCTCCGGAGGCCTTCCACCGTGACCAAGCCGCCCTTCACGCACCTGCACGTGCACACCCAGTACTCGCTGCTTGACGGTGCCGCGCGGCTCAAGGACATGTTCAACGCGGCCAATGAGATGGGCATGACGCATATCGCCATGTCCGACCACGGCAACCTGCACGGTGCGTACGACTTCTTCCACTCGGCGCAGAAGGCGGGCGTGACGCCGATCATCGGCATCGAGGCGTACGTGGCGCCGGAGTCGCGCCGCAACAAGCGCAAGATCAAGTGGGGCCAGCCGCACCAGAAGCGCGACGACGTGTCCGGTTCGGGTGGTTACACCCACAAGACGATCTGGGCGGCGAACCACACGGGGCTGCACAACCTCTTCCGGCTCTCCTCGGACGCCTATGCGGAGGGCTGGCTGCAGAAGTGGCCCCGCATGGACAAGGAGACCATCTCCCAGTGGTCGGAGGGTCTCATCGCCTCCACCGGCTGCCCCTCGGGCGAGCTGCAGACGCGGCTGCGGCTCGGCCAGTTCGACGAGGCGGTGCAGGCGGCGTCGGACTACCAGGACATCTTCGGCAAGGACCGGTATTTCCTGGAGCTGATGGACCACGGCATCGACATCGAGCGCCGGGTCCGTGACGACCTCCTGCGGGTCGGCAAGAAGCTCGGCATCCCGCCCCTGGTGACGAACGACTCGCACTACACGTACGCGCACGAGTCCGTGGCGCACGACGCGCTGCTCTGCATCCAGACCGGCAAGAACCTCTCGGACCCGGACCGCTTCCGCTTCGACGGCACGGGCTACTACCTGAAGTCCACGGACGAGATGTACGCCATCGACTCCTCGGACGCGTGGCAGGAGGGCTGCCGCAACACGCTCCTGGTCGCCGAGCAGATCGACACCACGGGCATGTTCGAGAAGCGCGACCTGATGCCGAAGTTCGAGATCCCGGAGGGCTTCACCGAGGTCACCTGGTTCCAGGAGGAGGTCCGGGTCGGCATGGAGCGCCGCTACCCGGGCGGCGTCCCCGAGGACCGGCAGAAGCAGGCCGAGTACGAGATGGACATCATCATCCAGATGGGGTTCCCGGGGTACTTCCTGGTCGTCGCCGACTTCATCATGTGGGCCAAGAACAACGGCATCGCGGTCGGCCCGGGCCGAGGCTCCGCGGCCGGTTCGATCGTGGCGTACGCGATGGGCATCACCGACCTCGACCCGATCACGCACGGACTGATCTTCGAGCGGTTCCTCAACCCCGAGCGCGTCTCCATGCCCGATGTCGACATCGACTTCGACGAGCGCAGGCGCGTCGAAGTGATCAGGTACGTGACGGAGAAGTACGGCGCCGACAAGGTCGCCATGATCGGCACGTACGGCAAGATCAAGGCCAAGAACGCGATCAAGGACTCCGCGCGTGTGCTCGGCTATCCGTACGCGATGGGCGACCGCCTCACCAAGGCCATGCCCGCCGACGTCCTGGGCAAGGGCATCGACCTCTCCGGCATCACCGACCCCAAGCACCCGCGCTACAGCGAGGCGGGCGAGATCCGGGGGATGTACGAGAACGAGCCCGACGTGAAGAAGGTCATCGACACCGCCAAGGGCGTGGAGGGCCTGGTCCGGCAGATGGGTGTGCACGCGGCCGGCGTGATCATGTCCAGCGAGCCCATCGTCGACCACGCCCCGCTCTGGACGCGGCACACCGACGGCGTGACCATCACGCAGTGGGACTACCCCCAGTGCGAATCGCTCGGCCTGCTCAAGATGGACTTCCTGGGCCTGCGCAACCTCACCATCATGGACGACGCCGTCAAGATGGTGCGCAACGACAAGGGCATCGACCTGGAGATGCTCTCGCTGCCGCTCGACGACCCGAAGACCTTCGAACTGCTCTGCCGCGGTGACACGCTCGGCGTCTTCCAGTTCGACGGCGGCCCGATGCGCTCGCTGCTGCGCCAGATGCAGCCCGACAACTTCGAGGACATTTCCGCCGTCTCGGCCCTGTACCGGCCGGGCCCGATGGGCATGAACTCGCACACGAACTACGCCGAGCGCAAGAACGGCCGCCAGGAGATCACGCCGATCCACCCGGAGCTCGAAGAGCCCCTGAAGGAGACGCTCGGCCTCACCTACGGCCTCATCGTGTACCAGGAGCAGGTGCAGAAGGCCGCGCAGATCATCGCGGGCTACTCGCTCGGCGAAGCCGACATCCTGCGCCGCGTGATGGGCAAGAAGAAGCCCGAGGAGCTGGAGAAGAACTTCGTCCTCTTCCAGGCGGGCGCCCGGAAGAACGGCTACTCGGACGCGGCGATCCAGGCCCTGTGGGACGTCCTGGTGCCCTTCGCCGGATACGCGTTCAACAAGGCGCACTCCTCCGCGTACGGCCTGGTCACCTACTGGACCGCCTACCTGAAGGCGAACTACCCGGCCGAGTACATGGCCGCGCTGCTCACCTCGGTGAAGGACGACAAGGACAAGTCGGCCGTCTATCTGAACGAGTGCCGTCGCATGGGCATCAAGGTGCTCCCGCCGAACGTGAACGAGTCGGTGCACAACTTCGCCGCCCAGGGCGACGACGAGATCCTCTTCGGCCTGGAGGCCGTGCGCAACGTCGGCACGAACGTGGTCGAGTCGATCATCCGGTCCCGCAAGGCGAAGGGGAAGTTCACCTCCTTCCCGGACTACCTGGACAAGGTCGAGGCCGCCGCCTGCAACAAGCGCACCACGGAGTCGCTGATCAAGGCGGGCGCCTTCGACACGATGGGGCACACCCGCAAGGGCCTCACCGCGCAGTACGAACCGATGATCGACAACGTGGTCGCGGTCAAGCGCAAGGAGGCCGAGGGGCAGTTCGACCTCTTCGGAGGGATGGGCGACGAGTCCGGCGGCGACGAGCCGGGCTTCGGGCTCGACGTGGAGTTCTCCGAGGACGAGTGGGAGAAGACCTACCTGCTCGCCCAGGAGCGCGAGATGCTCGGTCTGTACGTCTCCGACCACCCGCTCTTCGGCCTGGAGCACGTGCTGTCCGACAAGGCGGACGCGGGCATCGGGCAGCTCACCGGCGGTGACTTCTCCGACGGGTCGGTCGTGACCATCGGCGGCATCATCTCGGGCCTGCAGCGCAAGATGACCAAGCAGGGCAACGCCTGGGCGATCGCCACGGTCGAGGATCTCGCCGGCTCCATCGAGTGCATGTTCTTCCCGGCCACGTACCAGCTGGTGTCGACGCAACTCGTCGAGGACGCCGTGGTGTTCGTCAAGGGACGCCTCGACAAGCGCGAGGACGTGCCGCGGCTCGTCGCGATGGAGATGCAGGTCCCCGACCTGTCGAACGCGGGCACCAACGCGCCCGTGATCATCACCATTCCGACGGTGAAGGTGAGCCCGCCGATGATCACCCGCCTCGGGGAGGTCCTCAGCCACCACCGCGGCAACAGCGAGGTGCGGATCAAGCTCCAGGGGGCGCAGAAGACCACCGTGCTGCGGCTCGACCGGCACCGCGTGAAGCCGGACCCGGCGCTCTTCGGTGACCTCAAGGTGCTGCTCGGCCCGTCCTGCCTGGCGGGATGAGGCCGGGCTGATCCGCCCTTTACTTATCCATATCGGACACGCGAGAGAGTAAGATGCATAGTGCATCTAATTCTTCTCGCGTGTGAGGGTGGAGTGCCGTGAATGGTGCCGCTGTCGACAAGGCCGTATTTCTGATGCGTGAGACGCACCAGTCCCCGGAGGCGACCCGCCGGGCGCTGCGGGACTACTTCCCGCGGATGGAGTTCACCGACCGGGTGCGGCACGTGCGCGCCGCGTACGCCGTCATCCAGGGTGGCCGCACGGTCGTGCGGCCGGGCCTCTCCGAGCTGGAGAAGCCGAGTTCGTTCATGGTCGCGCACGAGCGGCACGGCTTCACGGACTGACGCGCGTGCCGGGAACCGGCGCAAGCGATGAGGGGCGCACCCGAACCGGGTGCGCCCCTCGCGCGTGCCATGTGTGCCTGGGTGTGCGTCAGTTGTGACCGAAGCGTCGCTGGTGCTTACGGGCAACATCAGCAGGGCTGCCCTGGGCCTGCGACTGCAGCGGGGACTGGGCCTCCGTGGCGGTCGACTTGGCCTGCTCCTGCGCCTGCTCGGCCTGCGAGGCGCGGTTCTGCTCGCTGCCCTGCTTGCGGTTCTTGTTCTTGGCCATGGTGATCTTCCTCCTGAGGGGGATCTGGGGGCCAGGACGCGACCAGATTCACATATGGCGGCAAAGTGTGCATTTCGGAGAATTACCGTGCGTAATAAGGCCTGTCGGGGAGCGATCCGCCGATGCGCCACGCCGAAGATCGAGTTCCGGCCGTTAACCTCCGCCGGGTCGGGCAGACTCGAAGAGAACCCGACGCGGACCCGCACCCCTGATTCGTCGGCCGGACAGGGTGTCTTCGTGGGCCATCGAGGGAACGTCCAGAGACCTCCAGGCACGTAGCACCGTCCTGGAACCTCCAGGCACGTCAGGGAACCTCCAGGGAAAGAGGGTGGACCGCGTGGATCGCTGCATCGTCCTGGTGGACGCCGGTTATCTGCTGGGTGCCGCCGCGAGTCTCCTCGCCGGCGAACCGTCCAGGTCCCGGATCACCGTCGATCACTCCGCCCTCATCCAGGGACTGCGCGAGCGGGCGGAAGCCGACACCGAGCGCCCCCTCCTGCGCATCTACTGGTTCGACGGGGCCCCCGACCGCGTTCCCCAGCCCGAACACCGACGGCTGCGCGTCATGCCGCGCGTCACCGTCCGCCTGGGTGCCCTGACCCGCAGCGACGGCCGGTGGGCGCAGAAGGGCGTCGACGCCGCGATGCACGCCGAACTGACCGAACTGGCCCGCAACCGCGCCTGTTCCGACGTCGTGCTCGTCACCGGGGACGGCGATCTGCTGCCCGGCATGATGGCCGCCAAGGAACACGGCGTCGCCGTCCACCTGTGGGCCGTGCAGGCCGCCGACGGCGACTACAACCAGTCCGAGGACCTCGTCGCGGAGGCCGACGAGCGCCGCGTCCTCGACCGCGCCTGGATCACCAAGGCCGTCCGCCCCAAGGAGCTCACCGGCATCTGCGCGCCCCCGCCCGTGCCGCGCCCCGAGATCGCCGCGATCCTCTCCGCCCCCCTGCCGGAGTCCGCGCTCGCCGCCGCCGCGCAGCGCACCGAGGAAGAGGTCCAGGACCACCACCCCGAGCCCGCCGCCAACGGCAGGCAGCCCGACGAGCACCGCATGCCGCCCGGCAAGGGCGTGCCCACCCCCAAGGACCTGGCCGCCCTGCGCGGCCCCGGCACCCAGCCCGCGCAGCACCCCGCCAACGCGACGCTGCGCTGGTCCTCCGACAAGGGCTGGGTCGAGCGCCCGGGTGCCGCCGCCGAGGGCGCCGAGGCCGCCGCGCTGCCCACCCTCGCCCAGCTGACCACGGCCGAGCAGCGCTGGGCCGACCGCGAGGAGGACATCACCACCGTCGGCGGCGACCCCTTCGAGGTCGGTCAGGTGTTCGCGCGGCGCTGGATGGCGCGGCTCCCCGAACAGCACAGCCTGCAGAAGCTGTCGACGATGTACCCGCGCATCCCGCACCGCGTCGACGGCGAGCTGCTCCGCTACGCCGCGCGGTTCGGCCTGCTCGCGCACAAGGACGACCAGATCGACGAGCACGACCGGTACGCGATCAGGGCCGGTTTCTGGCGTGAGGTCGACGCGCGCACCGCCGCCGAGCACGCGCCCGCGGGGGACCGCGCGGGTGACTGAGAAGGGACGTACGGGGCGCCCCGGGCGCAGTCCGCGCCCGCCGACCCCGTAGGCTCGTCCTTCGTGAGTACGCGCCCGACACCGGCAGTCCGACAGGGACTCCGTCAGGAACACGGCAACGACGCCGTCTGCGCGGTGCGCGACCTGGTGAAGACCTATCCCGCCGCCCGCGCCCGGCGCGGCAGGCCCGCGACCCCCGAGGTCCGCGCCACCGACGGGATCCGTCTGACGGTCGAACGCGGCGAGATCTTCGGTCTGCTCGGCCCCAACGGCGCCGGCAAGTCCACCCTCGTACGCCAGCTGACCGGCCTGATGCGGCCCGACAGCGGCAGCGTCGAGATCCTCGGCCACGACATCGTGCGCCACCCCGAGCGGGCCGCGCGCATCCTCGCCTACCTCGGCCAGGAGTCCACCGCCCTCGACGAGCTGACCGTGTCGCTCGCCGTCGAGACGACCGGACGGCTGCGCGGGCTCGACGTGCCGCGCGCGCGGGCCGAGCGGGACGCGGTCCTCGAGGAGCTCGGGCTCACGGAGCTGGCCGCACGGCCGTTGAAGAAGCTCTCCGGCGGGCAGCGCAGGCTCGCCTGCTTCGCCACCGCGCTGGTGGGGGAGCGGCAGCTGCTCGTCCTCGACGAACCGACCACCGGCATGGACCCGGTCGCGCGGCGCGCCGTCTGGGCGGCCATCGACTGGCGCAGGGCCGAGCGCGGCACGACGGTGGTCCTCGTGACCCACAACGTCATCGAGGCCGAGACCGTCCTCGACCGCGTCGCCGTGCTCGACCAGGGCAAGGTCATCGCCTGCGACAGCCCGGCCGGACTCAAGGAGAAGGTCGCGGACGAGGTCAGGGTGGAACTGGTGTGGCGGGAGCGGGCGCCGCTCGACGTGCCGGAGGTGGCCGCGCTGCGGTCCTCCGCGGTCGAGTCGGGGCGCCGGTGGTCCCTGCGGCTCGCCCCGGACGAGGCGCGGGCCGCCGTCGCGGCCGTCACCGGCGGTGCCGCGTTCGCCGCGCTCGACGACTTCACGCTGGCCACACCCAGCCTGGAGGACGTCTACCTCGCCCTGGGCGGCAGCGGACGGGGGCTGGTGAAGGCGTGACACCGAGCACAGTGCGTAGGAACAGCGACAGAAGGGTTGCCCGGTGAGTGCCGTTCCCCTCGAAGCCGTGGTGCGGGCCGACGGGCCCGCCGAGGCGGCCGATCCAGCCCCGGCGCCCCTCGGGCCGCCGGCCCGGCTGCTTCCGGCGCTCTCGGCGGTCTACCGAGCCCAGCTCTCACGGGCCAGGGTCGCCCGCATCCCGCTGCTCTTCGTCGCGACCTTCCAGTCCGTCGGCATCATGATCCTGATGCGCGGCGTCGTCGACGGGGGCGGTGAGGCGCGGGCCGTCGTCGCCGGGTCCTCCGTGCTCGTCGTCGCGTTCGTCGCCCTCAACCTGCTCGCCCAGTACTTCGGTCAGCTCCGCTCCGACGGCGGGCTCGACCACTACGCCACGCTTCCCGTGCCGCCCGCGGCCGTGGTCCTGGGTGCCGCGGCGGCGTACGCCTCGTTCACGGTGCCCGGGACGTTCGTGACGGCGATCGTCGGGTGCGGGCTCTTCGGGCTCCCCTTCACCCACCTGTGGGTCCTGCTCGCGGTGATCCCGCTGGCCGGCGCCGCCCTCGCGGGACTCGGCGCGGCCCTCGGCCTGCTCGCGCCGCGGCCCGAACTGGCCACCCTGCTCGGCCAGATGGGCATGTCGGCGGCGCTGCTGCTCGGTGTGCTCCCGGCCGACCGGATGCCGGCCGTGCTGCAGTACGCGCGTGACCTGCTGCCGTCGACGTACGGCGTGGAGGCCTTCGCCCGCACGTTCGGGCCCGATCCGGACTGGGCCGTCGTCGCCCTGGACCTCGCGGTCTGCGCGGGCGTCGGCGTCGTCTCGCTGGCCGTCGCCACGTGGGCGTTCCGCCGGGCGGCCGTCCGGTGACGCGCCGCACAGGGTGTGCTGGCACGATGTGGGGGTGACCGCACCGTTGACACCCTCCCCACCGCCGGACGAACAACCCCCGCACGGCCCCTGGCAGACCCCCGCGCAGCCCTCGGGAGCGACGTCTCCCCACGGGTACGGGCGGGACGGTGACGGCCTGCGGGCCGAAGTGGTGCAGGCCGCGGTGGTCATGGTCGCGGTGGCCGTGGCCGGCGTGCTGCTCGGCGCGCTGTGGATGTGGCTCGCGCCGCGGGTGCCGCTCGTCTCGGACGGCAAGGCGGTGTACCTGAAGGACACCGAGGGCGAGCAGGCCATCGCCACAGACGGAACGTTCACCCTGCTGTCGCTCGGCTTCGGCCTGGTCAGCGGCGTCGTCGTCTTCCTGCTCCGCAAGCGCGGCGGGATCCCGCTGGTCGCGGGCCTCGCCGTGGGCAGCCTGCTCGGCGCGCTGCTCGCATGGCGGGTCGGCATCTTCCTCGGACCCGAGACGGACGTGGTGGCGCACGCCAAGTCCGTCGGCAAGGGCGTCGTCTTCGACGCGCCGCTGGAACTCAAGGCGATGGGCACGGTCCTCGCCTGGCCGGTGGCCGCGCTGGCCGTGCACCTCGGCCTCACGGGACTGTTCGGCCCGCGGGACCCGGAGCCCTACCTGCAGGATCCGGAGCCGTACCCGGGGGCCTGAGGACACAGGCCCTCAGGGCCCCGGGCCCTAGGCGGGACGTTTGCCGTGGTTGGCCTTGCGCTTCTTGGCCCGCCACTTCCGCATGCGCGTCTTCTTCGACATGCCCTCGGTACTAGTCCCGTGCGGGACGGGTGTCGAGGGCGCTTTCACGTCGACCTCACGGGCGGCGGCCCTACGCCCGGCCGATGGGCGCCAGCACCGCGTCCGTGAGCGACGCCAGGTCGCCCGGCGCAAGCTCCACCTCAAGGCCCCTGCGGCCCGCCGAGACGCAGATCGTGGGGTGTGCCGACGCCGACTCGTCCAGGACCGTGCGCAGCTTCTTGCGCTGGCCCAGCGGGGAGATGCCGCCCCGTACGTAGCCCGTGGTGCGCTCGGCGGCCGCCGGGTCGGCCATCACGGCCTTCTTGCCGGAGACCGCGGCGGCCAGCGCCTTCAGGTCGAGGGAGCCCGCCACCGGGACGATCGCCACGGTGAGCGCGCCGTCGACCTCGGCGACCAGCGTCTTGAAGACCCGGTCGGGCGACACGCCCATCGCCTCGGCGGCCTCCTCGCCGTAAGAGGGGTGGGACGGGTCGTGGTCGTAGGAGTGGACCGTGAAGGACGTGCCGGCCGCGGTGAGGGCGACCGTCGCGGGCGTCCCTCCGGCCTGGGCCGGCTGCTTCTTCTGCTTCTTCGCCAAGGTGCTCGTGCCTTACGTCAGTTGAGGCTCGTCGTCCCGCGCGTCAGGTCCGTCGCGGGCAGCGAGGGCAGATTGCGGATGATCGCGGTCTCGGAGCGCAGCAGGGTCAGCTCGTCACGCAGCCGCGCCGCCGTGTCCCCCGCCTCCAGGAGCCGCTGCTTCGTGCCGGTGTCCAGG
Organism: Streptomyces venezuelae; assembly: GCF_008642315.1. Taxonomy (NCBI): domain Bacteria; kingdom Bacillati; phylum Actinomycetota; class Actinomycetes; order Kitasatosporales; family Streptomycetaceae; genus Streptomyces; species Streptomyces venezuelae. The sequence continues at coordinate 6,609,500 of NZ_CP029192.1, forward strand.
ACGGCAGCGGCGGCGACCAGGTACGAGACGACGGACGGGTCGTCGGGCAGCTCCGCGCCCGTCGACAGGGACCGCTCCCGTGCCCCGGCCAGCCGCTTCTGGTACGAGCGGAAGGCACGCAGGACGCCCTCGGCGAGCGTGCCCGCGCCCTCGCCGGACTCCTCCGGCACCTCCTCGACCTCGGCGGTGAGGAACGGCCCCGAGGCGTCGACGGAGGTGATGCGCACCCGTGTCGTGCCGGTCGCGAGGACCTCGAAGCCGCCGTCCTCGCGCTCCCTGATCGTCGCGGCGTCCGCCACGCAGCCCATGGTGTGGAAGGCCTTGAGCGGATCGTCGCCGAACCCCGCGGCGGGGCCGTGCTCGGGCAGCGCCGTCGGGTCGGGGAGGCCGGGTGAGCTGGGCGCCACTTCCTGGCCGTCGCGGATCGCGACGACGGCGAACTGGCGCGGCTCCTCCTCGGGGGTCTTGAGCAGCTCGCGCATCATGGCGCGATATCGCTCCTCGAAGACGTTCAGCGGCAGCACGAGGCCGGGGAACAGCACCGAGTTGAGCGGAAAGAGCGGAAGCCGGGTGGTCACGACCGGCAAGCCTAATGGTCGCCGGAGCGGTCGCGTCCCCGCGGACCGCGCAGCGGGGTCCGCGACGCCACTTCGATGCGCACGCCGTCGCGCAGCTCCAGGAACTGGCCGAGCGGATCGTCCGCCATCCGGTCCCAGGGGAACGACGTCGCGTAAGGACCGATCAGGCGCAGCTGCTCCAGGGCGTCGTCCCACCGCTCCAGGCGGACCAGGACGTAGGTGAGGAGGTTGCGGACCTCCGCGGGCCACGGGTCCCCGGCGGCGTACTCCCGCGACAGGGCGATCGCGAGGTCGGCCGCCGCGTCCAGACGCTCGCGCGGCAGGTTCCCCGACGGGCTCGTCAGGTAGGCGAAGGCGGCCCGCGCCGGAAGGACCTGTATCAACGAGCCGGGCAGTGCGTCGGCCGCGGCGCGCTCGGCGAAGTCGAAGCACTCGCGGTGCGAGCCGTACCAGGCGGCCGACAGGTACTGCAGGGCCGAGGCATGACAGCCGTAGTGGTACGAGGAGCGGCGCACCGCCTCCTCCCACAGCTGCTCGAACACGGTGTGCGAGGCGTGCGTGCCGCGGGCGTGGTCGAGGGCGATCCGCCACGGCACCGGGTCGCGCGGGTCGGCCTCGGCGGCCGCGGTGAGCAGTGGGCCCGACTCGCGCAGGAGCTCGGCGCGGGCCGGCGACTCCCAGCCGCGCACCACCGCGAGCTCGGCCTTGACGAGCAGGGCGTCCGGGTCGTGCGGGGACGCGCCGAGCCAGTCGTCGAACCACTCGGGGCGGGAGCGGGCGAAGGCGGCGAGCCGTGTGGTGTAGCGGTCGCGGTTCTCCCACTCGGCGGCCTCGCGGGTGGTGGCGAGGAGCTTCGAGGCCGGGCCGTGGTCACCGCGTCCCGCGGCCACCAGAGCCGGGGCGAGCCGCTCGTCGGGCACGTCGAGGAGCACCTCGTCGTCCGGCGGCAGCCCGTCGGCGAGCCGTGGGGTGTGCCGGACCATGCGGGCGGTACGGATGAAGGCACGCAGCACCGTGCCCTCCTTTGCGCATCGACCGGCGCCGCTCGCGCGGGGCCGGTCACCGTTGTGGTTGTTCGTCGGTCGCAGGGATGACGGCCCACGGCGGGGGATGGTTGCCCGAGGTTGCGTAACGGTTCGGCCGAACACGGCTGGATCCGGCCGCGGCGTAAGACGTGCGGGCGTCCTGCGGCTCAGCTGCGCCGCAGGAGCCGCGTGGCCCCGGCCGCCACCGTGGTCGCCAGGATCCAGCCGAGCAGGATCAGCGCGGTCGAGAACCACTGCCAGCCGCCGTTGAGCTGCCAGTAGGTGTCCTGTCCGAGGTTGATGACGGGCAGCAGCAGGTCGAGGGAGAACAGGGCGGGGTTCCAGTTCGGGTGCTCGCCCGGTTTGATCGCGGGGTGTTCGGCGCGTGAGAACGCCACCGCGCTGACCGCCCAGAGCACGGCCATCCAGACCGCGGCCCGCCCCGGCCGGTAGCCGTAGGCGACGGTCCAGTCCTGCGCGTACCCCCAGAGTTTCGCGGCGAGGGGCAGGGTCTCGCGGCGCCGCCGCTGCTTGGCGAGGAGCACCTCGCGGGCGTCGGCGTCCTCGCCGCCGTTGCGCAGGACGGTGGCGAGCTTCTCGTACGGCTCCGGGTTGTACTCGGCGGTCGCCGCCATCACCCAGCTCAGCCGCCGGGAGAGCGGGAAGCTGCCCTGCGGCACGAGGTTCTCGTACGTGAAGCCGCCCATCTGGAGGCCGCCGGGCCCGGGCCAGCTCGACGCCCGGTCGATGAGGTTGACGACCCGGGCGCCGGACAGGACGACCTTCCCGCGCTGCGGCGCCTCGCCGAGGAAGCGGAGCTCGGGCGTCTGGACGCGGCGCAGCGAGATCTCCTGGTCGTTCTGGAGCGTGAAGCGGGCGTGCGCGAAGTCGATGGCGTCGCCGAAGCGGCCGTCGTCGAGCCGGATGCCGCCCTCGCACTCGAAGCGCTGCACGCGGGTGCCGCGGGCCGGTGTGGTGCCGCTGGTCTGCGGGGGATTGCCGACGGCGGCCGGGGTCAGATAGAGAGTGCGCTCGACGGTCATCTGCGGGGCGTTCAGCGCGTGTCTGCCGTACTGGTTCACGAGCCTGCTGCCGCGCAGGCTCAGGGACACGCCGATCTTCGCGCCGCGCAGGCTCAGCTCGCCGTGCGACTCCATCATCTCGGCCTGGAGGTCCTGGCCGACGGTGAGGCCGTCGCCGGTGATGGAGTGGCTGCGCCGGTCGCGGTAGACCACCGCCTGGTTCAGGAGCAGGTCGGTGCCGATGTGGGCGTCGGTGAGGCGGATGCCGTTGTGGATGCGGCAGCGCGGCAGGTGCAGGTCGCCCTCGGTGTGCAGGCGGGCCGCCTCGACGCGCGGGATCGAGCAGTCGACGAGCCGCAGCGTCGCGAAGCGGGCCTCGGGAAGGAGGACCTCCTTCTCGAAGCGGCAGTGCTTCATCTCGGTATACGGGACGACCGTGCCGCCCGCGAGGTCGAGCGGGTCGATGATCTGCACGCCCGCCAGCTTCAGGGACGAGACGCGGCCCGCGAGCGCCGGCGGGCCGTCGAGCAGCAGCCAGCACACGATGCGGGCCCGCACGCTCCGCTCGGGACCCCAGGGGTGCCCGCCGTGCGGATCGTCGACGGCCGGATCGCCCGATCTGAGGTCGTACACACTGCCGTTGCGGAAGGCCTGCCACATGCCGATCTCCGCGGCGGTCAGTCCGTCCGGCGGATCCCCGGTGCCGGGATCGTCGACCACTGCTGATGCCCTCCGTCCTGCGGCGCACGTCTCTCGTACACCTGTTTCATGCCCGCTGGGCGACCCGCTGAAAGCCAGCGAGACCCTAGTGGTCAACGGGGTGCGGCGGGGTTCATATCAGCCAGTGATACGCGCGTCCGGCGTCGAATGAAGGTCTGAGAGAATTGGCCATGTGATCTCTCGAATCGATCTGCGCGGCGATGCCCTCACGGAGTTTCCGTCGGGGGCCGCCCTGCGCGCCCTGCTGCCCCGTGCCGACTTCGATGTCGCGGCCGCCCTGGAGAAGGTGCGGCCCATCTGCGAGGACGTGCATCATCGTGGCGACGCGGCCCTGATCGACTACGCGGAGAAGTTCGACGGCGTGCGCCTGGACCAGGTCCGCGTCCCCGCCGCCGCCCTCACCGAGGCCCTCGACGGCCTCGACCCGGCCGTGCGCGCGGCCCTGGAGGAGTCCATCCGCCGTGCCCGCACCGTCCACCGCGAGCAGCGCCGCTCCCCGCACACCACGCAGGTCGTCCCCGGCGGCACCGTCACCGAGAAGTGGGTGCCCGTCGAGCGCGTCGGGCTCTACGCACCGGGCGGCCGGTCCGTCTACCCCTCCTCCGTGATCATGAACGCCGTCCCGGCGCAGGAGGCCGGCGTCGAGTCGATGGCGCTCGCGTCCCCGCCGCAGGCCGACTTCGGGGGCCTCCCGCACCCCACGATCCTCGCCGCCTGCGCCCTCCTCGGCATCGACGAGGTGTACGCGGTCGGCGGCGCCCAGGCCGTCGCGATGTTCGCGTACGGCACCAAGACCTGCGCCCCCGCCAACATGGTCACGGGCCCCGGCAACATCTGGGTCGCGGCCGCCAAGCGCTACTTCACCGGCCGCATCGGCATCGACACCGAGGCGGGCCCCACCGAGATCGCGGTCCTCGCCGACGACACCGCCGACCCGGCGCACGTCGCGTCCGACCTGATCAGCCAGGCCGAGCACGACCCGCTCGCGGCCGCCGTCCTCGTCACGGACTCCGTGGCGCTCGCGGACGCCGTCGAGAAGGAACTGGCACCGCAGGTCGCCGCCACCAAGCACGTCGAGGACCGCATCGTGCCCGCGCTGAGCGGCCGCCAGTCCGCGATCGTCCTGGTCGACGGGCTGGAGGAGGGCCTCCAGGTCGTCGACGCGTACGGCGCGGAGCACCTGGAGATCCAGACCGGTGACGCGGCCGCCGTCGCGGGGCGCGTCAAGAACGCCGGTGCGATCTTCGTCGGCCCGTGGGCGCCCGTCTCCCTCGGCGACTACTGCGCGGGCTCCAACCACGTCCTGCCGACCGGCGGCTGCGCCTGCCACTCCTCGGGGCTCAGCGTCCAGTCGTTCCTGCGCGGCATCCACATCGTGGACTACTCCCGCGAGGCCCTCGCCGACGTCGCGCACCACGTCGTGACGCTTGCCGAGGCGGAGGACCTGCCCGCACACGGGGCGGCGGTCAAGGCCCGGTTCGGGTGGGAGGTGCCGGGCCAGTGAGCGACGTACGCATCGACGACCTGCCCGTCCGCGACGAGCTGCGCGGCAAGTCCCCCTACGGCGCACCCCAGCTCGACGTGCCCGTGCGCCTCAACACCAACGAGAACCCCTACCCGCTGCCCGAACCCCTCGTCGAGCGCATCGCCGAGCGGGTCCGCGAGGCCGCCCGCGACCTCAACCGCTACCCCGACCGGGACGCCGTCGAGTTGCGCACCGAGCTCGCCCGCTACCTCACCCGCACCGGCGGGCACGAGGTGACGCGCGCCCACGTGTGGGCGGCCAACGGCTCCAACGAGGTCATCCAGCAGCTGCTCCAGACCTTCGGCGGGCCGGGCCGCACGGCCATCGGCTTCGAGCCCTCGTACTCGATGCACGGCCTCATCGCCCGCGGCACCGGCACCGGCTGGATCCCGGGACCGCGCCACGACGACTTCACCATCGACGTCGACGCGGCCAGGCGGGCCATCGCCGAGCACCGCCCGGACGTCGTCTTCATCACCACGCCCAACAACCCCACGGGCAACGCCGTCCCGGCCGACGCCGTCCTCGCCCTGTACGAGGCGGCGCAGGCCGCGAAGCCGTCCCTCGTCGTGATCGACGAGGCGTACGTGGAGTTCAGCCACGGCGACTCGCTGCTCCCGCTGATCGAGGGGCGGCCGAACCTCGTCGTCTCCCGCACCATGTCGAAGGCGTTCGGCGCGGCCGGGCTCCGCCTCGGCTACCTCGCCGCCGACCCGGCGGTCGTCGACGCGGTGCAGCTCGTACGCCTGCCCTACCACCTGTCGGCCGTCACCCAGGCCACCGCGCTCGCCGCCCTGGAGCACACCGACACGCTGCTGAAGTACGTCGAGCAGCTCAAGGGCGAGCGCGACCGCATCGTCACCGAGCTGCGCGCGATGGGGTACGAAGTGACCGACTCCGACGCCAACTTCGTACAGTTCGGGCGGTTCCCGGACTCTCATGAGGTGTGGCGGCGGATCCTCGACCGGGGTGTCCTGGTGCGGGACAACGGCGTGCCGGGATGGCTGCGCGTGTCCACCGGGACCCCCGACGAAAACGACGCGTTCCTCGATGCGGTACGCGAACTCAAGAAGGAGCAGAGCGCATGACTCGCGAAGGCCGCGTCGGAAGAATCGAGCGGACCACCAAGGAGACCTCCGTCGTCGTCGAGATCGACCTCGACGGCACCGGCAAGGTCGACGTGTCGACCGGGGTCGGCTTCTACGACCACATGCTCGACCAGCTCGGCCGCCACGGCCTCTTCGACCTGACGGTCAAGACCGACGGCGACCTGCACATCGACTCGCACCACACCATCGAGGACACCGCGCTCGCCCTCGGCGCCGCCTTCAAGCAGGCGCTCGGCGACAAGGTCGGCATCTACCGCTTCGGCAACTGCACCGTCCCGCTGGACGAGTCGCTCGCCCAGGTGACCGTCGACCTGTCCGGCCGCCCGTACCTCGTGCACACCGAGCCCGAGAACATGGCGCCCATGATCGGTGCCTACGACACGACGATGACCCGGCACATCCTGGAGTCCTTCGTCGCGCAGGCCCAGATCGCGCTGCACGTCCACGTGCCGTACGGGCGCAACGCCCACCACATCGTGGAGTGCCAGTTCAAGGCCCTGGCCCGCGCCCTGCGGTACGCCTCGGAGCGCGACCCGCGCGCCGAGGGCATCCTTCCCTCCACGAAGGGCGCGCTGTAACCCATGACCGGGCTCAACACCATCCTCATCGTCGTCGGTCTCTTCCTGATCGGCGGCATCATCTCCTTCGTCAAGCAGGGCATGCCCAAGAGCCTCATCACGCTGCTCTCCATCGGCGCCGCGATGTGTCTGGCCGCGGGCATCCTGCGGCTCGACTACTGGAACTGACGGGAGGCGTACGCGTATGAGCACTCCCAAGAAGGTCGTCGTCTTCGACTACGGCTTCGGCAACGTGCGCTCCGCCGAGCGCGCCCTCGCGCGCGCGGGCGCCGACGTCGAGATCACCCGTGACTACGACAGGGCCATGAACGCCGACGGCCTGCTCGTGCCCGGCGTCGGTGCCTTCGCCGCCTGCATGCAGGGGCTCAAGGAGGCGCGCGGCGACTGGATCGTGGGCCGTCGCCTGTCCGGCGGGCGCCCCGTGATGGGCATCTGCGTCGGCATGCAGATCCTCTTCGCGCGCGGCATCGAGCACGGCGTGGAGACCGAGGGCCTCGACGAGTGGCCCGGCACGGTCGAGCCGCTGAAGGCCGAGATCGTGCCGCACATGGGCTGGAACACGGTCCAGGCGTCCGCGGGATCACCGCTCTTCAAGGACCTGGACGACGAGGCGCGTTTCTACTTCGTGCACTCCTACGCGGTCCACGACTGGTCCCTGGAGGTCGTGAACCCGGCGATGCGCGCCCCCTACGTGCACTGGTCCATGCACGGCGAGCCCTTCGTGGCGGCCGTCGAGAACGGCGCCCTGAGCGCCACCCAGTTCCACCCCGAGAAGTCCGGCGACGCCGGCGCCCAGCTCCTCACCAACTGGATCGGAACCCTGTGAGCACCCTCGAACTCCTTCCCGCCGTCGACGTCCGCGACGGCCAGGCCGTACGCCTCGTCCACGGCGAGTCCGGCACGGAGACCTCCTACGGCTCCCCGCTGGAGGCCGCCCTCGCCTGGCAGCGGTCGGGCGCCGAGTGGCTGCACCTGGTCGACCTGGACGCCGCGTTCGGCACCGGCGACAACCGCGCCCTCATCGCCGAGGTCGCCGGCGCCATGGACATCAAGGTCGAGCTGTCGGGCGGCATCCGCGACGACGCCTCGCTGGCCGCCGCGCTCGCCACCGGCTGCACCCGCGTCAACCTGGGCACGGCCGCCCTGGAGACGCCGGAGTGGGTCGCCAAGGTCATCGCCGAGCACGGCGACAAGATCGCGGTCGGTCTCGACGTACGCGGCACGACGCTGCGCGGCCGCGGCTGGACCCGCGACGGCGGCGACCTCTACGAGACCCTGGAGCGCCTCAACGCCGAGGGCTGCGCGCGCTACGTCGTCACCGACATCGCCAAGGACGGCACGCTGCAGGGTCCCAACCTGGAGCTCCTGAAGAACGTCTGCGCGGTGACGGACCGCCCTGTGGTCGCCTCCGGCGGGGTGAGCAGCCTCGACGACCTGCGCGCCATCGCCGAGCTCGTCCCGCAGGGCGTCGAGGGCTCCATCGTCGGCAAGGCGCTGTACGCGAAGGCGTTCACGCTGGAGGAAGCGCTGGAGGCCGTGTCGCGATGACCGACGTGCGACGAGTGCAGAGCGGCAGTCCCTGGGAGGAGGCCTTCGGCTTCGCCCGCGCCGTCCAGGCGGGCGACCGGGTCGTGGTCGGCGGCACCACCTCCTTCAAGGGCGACGTCCTGTACGGCGAGGGCGACCCCTACGAACAGACGCGGGTCGCCATCGCCAACGCGCTGGAGGCGATCGGCGAACTCGGCGTCGGAGCCGAGTCCGTGATCCGCGTCCGCATATTCCTGACCCACGCGCGCGACGTCGACGAGGTGGGCCGCGCCCACAAGGAGGTCTTCGACGCCGTGCGTCCGGTGATGACCATGGCGGTCGTCTCCGGCTTCGTCGACCCGCGCATCCTGGTCGAAGTGGAACTGGAAGCCTTCCGAGGAGCCCCCGCATGACGCTCGCGGTACGCGTGATCCCCTGCCTCGACGTGGACAACGGCCGCGTCGTCAAGGGCGTCAACTTCCAGAACCTGCGCGACGCGGGCGACCCCGTCGAGATGGCCAAGGTGTACGACGCCGAGGGCGCCGACGAGCTCACCTTCCTGGACATCACCGCGTCGTCCGGCAACCGCGAGACGACGTACGACGTGGTCCGCCGCACCGCCGAGCAGGTCTTCATCCCGCTCACGGTGGGCGGCGGCGTCCGCACCGCCGAGGACGTCGACAAGCTGCTGCGCGCGGGCGCGGACAAGGTCGGCGTCAACACGGCGGCGATCGCGCGGCCCGAGCTGATCCGCGAGATCGCGGAGCGGTTCGGCCGCCAGGTGCTCGTCCTCTCCGTGGACGCGCGGCGCACTCCCTCCGGGAGCTTCGAGGTCACGACCCACGGCGGCCGCAAGTCCGCGGGGATCGACGCGGTCGAGTGGGCGCACCGGGCCGCGGAACTCGGCGCGGGGGAGATCCTGCTCAACTCGATGGACGCGGACGGCACGAAGGACGGCTACGACATCGAGATGATCTCGGCGGTACGCAAGCACGTGACCGTTCCGGTGATCGCCTCCGGTGGCGCGGGCCGCCTGGAGCACTTCCCGCCGGCCGTCGCGGCGGGCGCGGACGCGGTGCTCGCGGCGTCCGTCTTCCACTTCGGTGACCTGCGGATCGGTGAGGTGAAGGAGACGCTGCGGCAGGCCGGGCACCCGGTCCGCTAGCGGTCGGTCGGATCTTCTGGGCCCCGGTCATCCGGTGGGGTGGCCGGGGCTTCTCCTTGGGCAGATGCGAAGGGAAAGTTTCGCAATAAATGTTGTGCAACTTTTCTTTCGTATCTACGGTGGGGGTATGGAGAACCGACGCCGGATCACGGACCTGGGCACTCTGAAGGCCTTCGGCAACCCGCTGCGCATGAAGCTGTACAGCACGTTGCGCGTGGGCGGCCCCGCGACCGCCTCGCATCTGGCCGCGCAGGTCGACGAGGCCGTCTCGCTCGTCAGCTACCACCTGCGCAAACTCGCCGAGCACGGCCTCATCGAGGAGGCGGACGCGCAGAGCGAGGACGCGCGGGAGCGCTGGTGGCAGGCCGCGCAGGACACGCTGAGCTTCCGCCACGAGGACTTCAAGGACACGCCGGAGGGGGCGGCCACACACGCCGCCGTCATCCGCGGCCTGATCGCCCACCGCAGGGAGCAGTACGAGACGTACCTCGACCAGCAGGCGGCCTGGGGTGCCGAGTGGCGCAAGGCAGCCGACCAGTCGGACTTCCTCGCCCGCCTCACCCCCGCCGAACTCACGGCCCTCAACGGCGAGATCCACGCCCTCGTCCAGGCGTACACGGAACGCGGCAAGGCCGCCGAGACCGCGGGGGACACCGAGGGCCGGGAGAACGTCGCCGTGCACCTGGCCAGCTTCCCGTTCCGGCTCTGAGAGGCCACGCCGTGACCACCACGACCGCCCCCGTCGTCGCACCGGCCCGCCCCGCCCACCGCGACCCCAACGTCCTGCGCTGGCTCGGCGCGTACACCACGTCGATGGTCGGCGACGGGATCTACTTCGTCGCGCTGTCCTGGGCCGCGGCCCGCAGCGGCAGCGCCGGACAGGCCGGTCTCGTCCTCGCCGTCGGCGCCGTGCCCCGCGCCGTCCTCATGCTCGGCGGGGGAGTCGTCGCCGACCGCCTCGGCCCGCGCCGCGTCGTCATCGGCAGCGACACAGTCCGCTGCGCCGTGCTCCTCGCGGCCGCCCTGCTGCTCCTCGTCTCCTCGCCCGGCATCTGGCTGCTCGCCTGTCTCGCCCTCGTCTTCGGCGCCGTCGACGCCCTGTTCCTGCCGAGCGTGGGCGCGCTGCCGCCCCGCATTACCGCGCCGGACCAGCTCGGCCGGGTCCAGGGCATGCGGGGCCTGGCCCAGCGCGTCGCCACCGTCGTCGCGGCGCCGCTCGGCGGCCTCGCCGTGGCGCTCGGCGGGCCGTCGGCCGCGTTCGCCGTCGGTGGCGCGCTGTTCGTCGTCTCGTTGGTGCTGCTCACGGCCGTACGCCTGCGCCCGCTGCCCGCCGACGACGACGCGAGGCGCGGCGACCCGGCCGTGCGACAACTCGCCGACGGGCTGCGGTACATCCGCGGGCACCGGCTCCTCGCCCCGCTGACGCTCGTCGCCGCGGTGACGGAGCTCGGCTTCGCGGGGCCCGCCAACATCGGCCTGGTGCTCCTCGCCGACCGGCGCGGCTGGGGCGCCACCGGGATGGGCTGGATCATCGCGGGATTCGGCGTCGGCGCGGGGCTCGCCGCCCTCCTGCTCGCCGTGCGCGGCCGGATACCCCGGGCCGGGGTGGTGCTGTCCGCGGGCGTCGTCCTCGGTTCCGTCGCCCTGGCCGGCATCGGCTTCGCGCCCTCGGTCGCGGCGGCCACCGCCGCCGGGCTCTGCGTGGGGCTGTGCACCGGGCTGGGCGGCGCCCTGATCGCGGCCCTGATGCAGACCGCCGCCGACCCCGCCTACCTCGGGCGCGTCACCTCCGTCGCCACCCTGTTCACCATGGGCGTCGCACCGCTCTGCTATCCGGTCGTGGGGGCCGCGATCGGGGCATGGGGCGTCGAGCCGGTGTACGCCGTGTGCGCCGCGCTCAGTGCGGCGGGCGGCGTCATCGGCCTCTGCTCGGGCACCTTGCGCCGAGCCGAACTCCCGCGTTGATCACGGGAGTTCACCCAGCCGTCACAGTCCCAGCTGCTTCGAATCGTGCAGCGAGGCGATCGCCTGCTTGTCGCCGTCCAGCTCCACGTCCGCCACCTCCTGCCTGCCGTACACGTACATCAGCAGCTCCGACGGCTCACCGGTCACCGTCACCACCGGCGCGCCCCGGTGCGCCACCGCCGTCTGCCCGTCCGGGCGGCGCAGCACCAGGCCCACCGGGGCCTTGCGGCCGACCAGGCGGGCCGAGCGCTCCAGGCGCGACCAGAGGGTGTCCGAGAAGACCGGGTCGAGCTCGCGCGGCGTCCAGCCGGGCCGCGCGCGCCGCACGTCCTCCGTGTGGATGTAGAACTCGACGGCGTTCGACAGCTCGTCGATCTGCTTGAGGGAGAAGGGCGAGAACCGCGGCGGGCCCGTACGGATCAGCTGGATCAGTTCCTCGTACGGCTTCGCGGCGAACTCGGCCTGCACCCGTTCCAGGCGCGGCGCGAGCTGCTTGATCAGGAGCCCGCCCGCCGCGTCCGCGCGGCGCTCGCGCACCACCACGTGGGCCGCCAGGTCACGCGTCCTCCAGCCCTCGCACAGGGTGGGCGCCTCCGGGCCCTCCGCTTCCAACAGATCGGCAAGGAGAAGTCGTTCACGCTTCGCATGGGTCGACATGCAGCCACCCTACGACCGGCCGCGGGGTCCGGACAGTGGACGCCGCCGGGGACGGCCCGCCCGGCGCGGCACAATGGGCCCATGACCAGCGTGCCTCCGCCCAGCAGCAGCCTCGACCCGGACATCGCCGCGCGCCTCAGGCGCAGCGCCGACGGGCTCGTCCCCGCCATCGCCCAGCAGTACGACACCGGTGAGGTGCTCATGCTCGGCTGGATGGACGACGAGGCGCTGCATCGCACCCTCACCACGGGCCGCTGCACCTACTGGTCGCGCAGCCGCCAGGAGTACTGGGTCAAGGGCGACACCTCGGGGCACTTCCAGTACGTCAAGGAGGTCGCGCTCGACTGCGACGCGGACACCGTCCTCGTCCAGGTCGACCAGATCGGCGCGGCCTGCCACACCGGCACCCGCACCTGCTTCGACACCGACGTGCTGCCCGTGGTGCCCGTGCCCGGCGCACCCGCCCCCGGTCAGTAGGGTCGGCTGACATGGACCTCGAGACCTTCCGCAAGCTGGCGTCCGACCGCCGCGTCATCCCCGTCAGCCGCAAGCTCCTCGCGGACGGCGACACCCCCGTCGGCCTCTACCGCAAGCTCGCCGCCGAACGCCCCGGCACGTTCCTCCTCGAATCCGCGGAGAACGGGCGCTCGTGGTCCCGGTACTCCTTCGTCGGCGTCCGCAGCGCCGCCGCCCTCACCGTCCGCGACGGCGAGGCGCACTGGCTCGGCACCCCGCCCGTCGGCGTGCCCACCTCCGGCGACCCGCTCGCCGCGCTGCGCGCCACCATCGGGATACTGCACACCCCCCGCGACGTCGTCAGCGCCGACGGCCTGCCGCCCTTCACCGGCGGCATGGTCGGCTACCTCGGCTACGACATCGTGCGGCGCCTGGAGAAGATCGGCCCGGGGGAGCGGGACGACCTGCAGCTGCCCGAGCTGACCATGCTGCTCACCAGCGACCTCGCCGTCCTCGACCACTGGGACGGCTCGGTGCTCCTGATCGCCAACGCGATCAACCACAACGACCTGGAGACGGGGATCGACGAGGCGTACGCCGACGCGGTCGCCCGCCTCGACGCCATGGAGACCGACCTCTCCCGGCCCGTCTCCCAGCCCCCGGCCGCCCTGCCGCCCTCCGAGCTCCCCGAATACACCGCCCTGTGGGGCGGCGAGCAGTACCAGGAGGCCGTCGAGGACATCAAGGAGCGCATCCGGGCCGGCGAGGCCTTCCAGGTCGTGCCCTCGCAGCGCTTCGAGACCCCGTGCACGGCCGGCGCCCTGGACGTCTACCGCGTCCTGCGCGCCACCAACCCCTCGCCGTACATGTACCTCTTCCGCTTCGACGGGTTCGACGTCGTCGGCTCCTCGCCCGAGGCCCTCGTCAAGGTCGAGGACGGACGCGCCATGGTCCACCCCATCGCCGGGACCCGGCACCGCGGCGCCACCCCGCAGGAGGACACCGCACTCGCCGACGAGCTGCTCGCCGACCCCAAGGAGCGCGCCGAGCACCTGATGCTCGTCGACCTCGGCCGCAACGACCTGGGCCGGGTCTGCGAGCCGGGCTCCGTCGAGGTCGTCGACTTCATGTCGATCGAGAAGTACTCCCACGTCATGCACATCGTGTCGACGGTCACCGGACAGGTCGCCCAGGGCCGCACCGCCTTCGACGTGCTCACCGCCTGCTTCCCCGCGGGCACTCTCTCCGGCGCCCCCAAGCCCCGCGCCATGCAGATCATCGACGAGCTGGAGCCGTCCCGCCGCGGGCTCTACGGCGGCTGCGTCGGCTACCTCGACTTCGCGGGCGACTCCGACACCGCCATCGCCATCCGCACCGCCCTGCTCCGCGACGGCACGGCGTACGTGCAGGCCGGAGCCGGGGTCGTCGCCGACTCGGACCCCGTCGCCGAGGACACCGAGTGCCGCAACAAGGCCGCCGCGGTGCTCCGCGCCATCCACACGGCGAACCGCTTGCACGACCGTTCGAGCGGTGAGGGATAGTGGACAGGTGACTTCAGCCGTACCTCCGCCCCGTACCGAGGACACGCCCGAGAGCCCGGCCCAGCGCAGCAGCAGACGCAGCATCGCCGCCGCGCTGCTGCTCGGCGCCGTCGGCGCGGCCCTCGCGCTCCTCGCGTCCCGCCAGGCCTGGGCCCACGGCACCGCGTCGGTGGCCGGCGGCGAGCTGCCGCTGACCGCCAAGGGCAGCGACGTCACGGGCGTCCCCGCGGCCCTCGCCATAGTGGGCCTCGCCGCCCTCGTCGCGGTCTTCGCGGTCCGCCGCGCCGGACGCTTCCTCGTCTCCCTGCTGCTGACGCTCAGCGGCGCCGGCATCGTGGCCGCCGCCCTCCTCGGCGCCGAGGACAGGGACGCCCTCGACGAGAAGGCCGCCACCGCCTCCGGCGACGCCGCCACCACCATCGGCGACCTGTCGCACACCGGCTGGCCGTACGCCGCGGCCGCCGCGGGCGCGCTGATCCTCCTCGCCGGACTTCTCGCCCTCACCTACGGCCGCTCGTGGCCCGCCATGTCGGGGCGCTACGAACGCGACGGCACCCCCAGCCCGCGCAAGGCGCGCCGCGCCCCGGACCCGGAGCGGCCCGAGGAGCTGTGGAAGGCCCTCGACCGCGGCGAGGACCCGACGCACGGAACATGACCCCGCGCTCGGGGCTCGCGCGCGAGTACGGGACAATGCAGTGAGCGTCCGACGCGCGGCGGGCTCCCAGCAACTGCCGCGCACACAGCAACAAGGAGCACTTTCATGGCGCATGACCACGGACACACCCCGGCTGCCTGGACCGGTTCCATCATCGCCTTCGTCGGCTTCTGCGTCGCGGGCGTCTTCATGGTGATGGCCAACGTCCCCGGCTTCTGGGCCGGCATGGCGATCATCGCCATCGGTGCCCTCGTGGGCGGCGCCATGCGCCTCGCGGGCCTCGGCAAGGAGAAGCGTCCGCACCGCCAGGCGGCGAGTGCCCGGAGCTGACCTCGCCGGACGAGGAGTGTGACGAGAGGCGGATCCGGCGGGTGCCGGGGCCGCCTCTTCCGCGTACGGGGGGCCGGAACGGGCGTGCCCGAGCTCCCCGGCCCGGCCACCGGGCGACGCGCCCGGCCGCGCGGCACAATGCACGGGTGACCGCCGAACCCGAGAGCGCCGCGCCCGCCCTCCTGACCCGCCTGCTCGTCCCCGCGGGACTGCTCGCCTCGGTCGCCGGAGCCTTCGCCTACGTCGGCGCCGTCGACCCGAACGAACCCGGCCACTACCCCGCCTGCCCGCTGCTGCGCCTCACCGGCATCTACTGCCCCGGCTGCGGCGGCCTGCGCAGCGCGCACGCCTTCGTGCACGGCGATCTCACGGCGGCCCTCGGCGCCAACGCGCTCGCCGTCGCCGGGTACGTCGTCTTCGCCGTCGTGTGGACCGTGTGGGTGGCCGCGGCGGTGCGCGGGCGGCCACTGCGGATCACGTTGGGGCCCGCGCAGCTGTGGGGTCTGGGCGCCGTCATCGCCGTGTTCACCGTGGCGCGCAATCTGCCGTTCGGGTCATGGCTGCATCCCTGAAACCGCAGGCAGCGGGCCCGCCGCCTGTCCAGGTCGTGGGACGGGCGTCAACCGGATGCGAGCCCTTCGCCCTCCTGCGGATACCATCGCAGTGACCAGCTTGAACGTCAGCTCAACCGTCAGGAAGGGGGCCGCTCGCGTGAGTGTGCTCGACGAGATCATCGACGGAGTCCGTGCCGACCTCGCGGAGCGGCAGGCACGCGTCAGCCTCGACGAGCTCAAGGAGCGTGCGGCCAAGGCTCCCGCGGCCAAGGACGGCGCGGCGGCCCTGCGCGGCGACGGCGTCAAGGTCATCTGCGAGGTGAAGCGCTCCAGCCCCTCCAAGGGCGCGCTCGCCGCGATCGCCGACCCGGCGGGTCTCGCCGCCGACTACGAAGCGGGCGGCGCCGCCGTCATCTCCGTGCTCACCGAGGAGCGCCGCTTCGGCGGTTCGCTCGCCGACCTGGAGGCCGTCCGCGCCAAGGTCGACATCCCGGTGCTCCGCAAGGACTTCATCGTCACCTCGTACCAGCTGTGGGAGGCCAGGGCGTACGGCGCCGACCTCGCCCTGCTGATCGTGGCCGCCCTGGAGCAGCCCGCCCTGGAGTCCCTCATCGAGCGCGCCGAGTCGATCGGCCTCACGCCGATCGTCGAGGTGCACGACGAGGACGAGGCCGAGCGCGCCGTCGACGCGGGCGCCCGCGTCATCGGTGTCAACAACCGTGACCTCAAGACCCTCAAGGTCGACCGTTCCACCTTCGAGCGCGTCGCGCCCGAGCTGCCGGACGGCGTCGTCAAGATCGCCGAGTCCGGTGTGCGCGGCCCGCACGACCTCATCGCGTTCGCCAACGCGGGCGCCGACGCGGTGCTCGTGGGCGAGTCCCTGGTCACCGGCCGCGACCCGAAGGGCGCGGTCGCCGACCTCGTCGCCGCGGGCACGCACCCGGCGCTCCGTCACGGACGGAGCTGACCCTCCCCATGTCGATCTCCGCCCGCCTCGCACCCGGCTGCCGCCCCCGCGGCTGCCGGGCGCCCGCGCGGCGGGTGCGGGGCAGGCGGGTGCGGTACCACATCGGCTCGGAGCCGGGCCAGATTCCTGGGATGCGATGGCAGGGCGGCGCCTGAGCGCCGCGTGAACTGAAGAACCCTCCCGCCGTTGTCGGCCGGGGTTTTCGTCGCGACCGCGGCCCGTCGTGGGCTTGTCGCGCAGTTCCTCGCGCCCGTGAGAGGCGCGCCCAGCACCCGTCCGCATCGTCAGCTCTGACAAGGATCTGTCATGTCCAGCGAGTACTTCATCCCCGACCCGGAGGGTCGGATTCCCAGCGCCGAAGGCTACTTCGGCGCGTTCGGCGGCACGTTCATCCCGGAGGCCCTCGTCGCCGCCGTGGACGAGGTCGCCGTCGAGTACGACAAGGCCAAGAGCGACCCCGCCTTCGCCGCCGAGCTCGACGACCTGCTCGTGCACTACACCGGCAGGCCCAGCAGCCTCACCGAGGTGCCCCGGTTCGCGACGCACGCCGGCGGCGCCCGCGTCTTCCTCAAGCGCGAGGACCTGAACCACACCGGCTCGCACAAGATCAACAACGTGCTCGGCCAGGCCCTGCTCACCAAGCGCATGGGCAAGACCCGCGTCATCGCCGAGACCGGCGCCGGCCAGCACGGCGTCGCCACGGCCACCGCCTGCGCGCTCTTCGGCCTCGAATGCACCATCTACATGGGCGAGATCGACACCCAGCGCCAGGCCCTCAACGTCGCCCGCATGCGGATGCTCGGCGCCGAGGTCGTCGCCGTGAAGTCCGGCAGCCGCACCCTCAAGGACGCCATCAACGAGGCGTTCCGCGACTGGGTCGCCAACGTCGACCGCACCCACTACCTCTTCGGGACCGTGGCGGGACCGCACCCCTTCCCCGCCATGGTGCGCGACTTCCACCGCGTCATCGGCGTCGAGGCCAGGCGGCAGATCCTGGAGCGCGCGGGACGCCTGCCCGACGCCGCCGTCGCCTGCGTCGGCGGCGGATCCAACGCCATCGGCCTCTTCCACGCCTTCATCCCGGACGCGGACGTGCGCCTGATCGGCTGCGAGCCCGCGGGGCACGGCGTGGAGACCGGCGAGCACGCGGCCACCCTGACGGCGGGCGAGCCCGGCATCCTGCACGGGTCGCGGTCGTACGTCCTCCAGGACGAGGAGGGCCAGATCACCGAGCCCTACTCGATCTCCGCGGGACTCGACTACCCCGGCATCGGCCCCGAGCACGCCTACCTGAAGGACAGCGGCCGCGGCGAGTACCGCGCGGTCACCGACGACGCCGCGATGCAGGCCCTGCGCCTCCTGTCGCGCACCGAGGGCATCATCCCGGCCATCGAGAGCGCCCACGCGCTCGCCGGCGCCCTGGAGGTCGGCAAGGAGCTCGGCAAGGACGGCCTGATCGTCGTCAACCTGTCCGGGCGGGGCGACAAGGACATGGACACGGCCGCACGCTACTTCGGCCTGTACGACACGGACGCCGTCGTCGAGGCGGACGAGCCCGGCACCGGCGCGGAGATCGAGGGGGACGCCAAGTGAGCGGCAACATCCAGCTGTTGAACGACGCCCTCGCCGGCGCGAAGGCCGAGGGCCGCGCCGCCCTCATCGCCTACCTGCCCGCGGGCTTCCCCACCGTCGACGGCGGCATCGCGGCCGTCAAGGCGGTCTTCGACGGCGGCGCCGACGTGGTCGAGGTCGGCCTGCCGCACTCCGACCCGGTGCTCGACGGCCCGGTCATCCAGACCGCCGACGACATCGCGCTGCGCGGCGGCCTCAAGATCCGCGACGTCATGCGCACCGTCCGCGAGGCCCACGCGGCGACCGGCAAGCCGGTGCTCGTCATGACGTACTGGAACCCGATCGACCGCTACGGCGTGGAGCGCTTCACCGCCGAGCTCGCCGAGGCGGGCGGCGCGGGCTGCATCCTGCCGGACCTGCCCGTCCAAGAGTCCGCGCTGTGGCGGGAGCACGCCGAGAAGCACGACCTGGCGACGGTCTTCGTCGTCGCGCCGAGCAGCAAGGACGAGCGGCTCGCCACGATCACCGCGGCGGGCTCCGGCTTCGTCTACGCGGCGTCCCTGATGGGCGTCACCGGCACCCGTGAGTCGGTGGGCGCGCAGGCGCAGGACCTGGTGCGGCGCACCAAGGCCACCACCGAACTGCCGGTCTGCGTCGGCCTCGGCGTCTCCAACGCACGCCAGGCCGTCGAGGTCGCTGGCTTCGCCGACGGCGTGATCGTCGGCTCCGCGTTCGTGCAGCGGATGCTCGACGCGCCGGACGAGGCCGCCGGGCTCGCCGCCGTGCGCGCGCTCGCCGGTGAGCTCGCGGACGGGGTCCGCGGGAAGGCGTGACGACAGGCCCGTAACTCGTACGGGTGGACATGGACCGGGGAGGCACGCTCGTGCCTCCCCGGTTCGTTTGGCGGGGTGTGAGCGAGAAGAACCGTGAGGGAAAACGATCGGCCCGTGAGCGGCTGGCGGAAGAGCGAGATCGGCAGAAGGCGCGCGAGAAGCAGCGCCGGGCACTGATCGTGGGCGCCGCGGTGGTCGGCGTCCTCGGACTCGCCGCCGTGGTGGGGCTGCTCGCCGCCAATTCCGGCGACGACAAGAGCGACACGGCGGGCCCGGTGGTCGCGCCCGAGGGGGCGAGTGACAAGGACGGGCCCGCGATCCCCGTCGGCAAGGACAGCGCCAAGTCCACCCTCACCATCTGGGAGGACTTCCGCTGCCCGGCCTGCAAGGGCTTCGAGGACGGCTATCGCTCGACGATCCACGAGCTCGCCGACAAGGGGCAGCTCAAGATCGAGTATCACCTGGCCACGCTCATCGACGGGAACATGGGCGGCAGCGGCTCCAAGCGCGCGGCCAACGCAGCGGCCTGCGCCCAGGACGCGGGCAAGTTCCTGCCGTACCACGACGTGCTGTTCAAGAACCAGCCCGCCGAGACGGACGACGCGTTCAGCAAGAACAGCAAGCTGATCGAGCTCGCCGGGCAGGTGGACGGCCTGGACGGCGACTCCTTCAAGAAGTGCGTCGAGGACGGCAAGCACGACAGCTGGGTCGACAAGTCCAACAAGGCGTTCCAGGACGCGAAGCTGCGGGGCACGCCCACGGTGCGGCTCAACGGCAAGGACATCTTCGGCGACCAGAACAACCCGCTGTCGCCGCAGAAACTGAAGCAGAAGGTCGAAGAGGCGAACCGGAACTGACGCGCGGAGCGGCGACCGGAACGGCACGGGCTGTTATGGACCCGTAGCCGGACCGGTTGCCGCCCCCGCTGCCCGGCACGGTAGCGTCGGTCGTGTCATGGACCTTGCCTTCATTCCCAGTCCGTCGCGCGGTGTGGTCGAACTAGGACCCATCCCGTTGCGCGGCTACGCGTTCTGCATCATCATCGGCGTCTTCGTAGCCGTCTGGCTCGGCAACAAGCGGTGGATCGCTCGCGGGGGCCGGTCAGGCACCGTGGCCGACATCGCCGTGTGGGCCGTGCCGTTCGGCCTCGTCGGCGGACGCCTCTACCACGTGATCACGGACTACCAGCTGTACTTCAGCGACGGCCGTGACTGGGTGGACGCCTTCAAGATCTGGGAGGGCGGCCTCGGCATCTGGGGCGCGATCGCGCTCGGCGCGGTCGGTGCGTGGATCGGCTGTCGCCGCCGCGGGATTCCGCTGCCGGCCTGGGCCGACGCGCTGGCCCCGGGCATCGCCCTCGCTCAGGCCATCGGCCGGTGGGGCAACTGGTTCAACCAGGAGCTGTACGGCAAGGCCACGGACGTTCCCTGGGCGCTCAAGATCACGTCGGCGGAGGACGGCCGGGTTCCCGGCACGTACCACCCGACGTTCCTGTACGAGTCGCTGTGGTGCATCGGCGTCGCCGCCCTGGTGATCTGGGCCGACCGCCGCTTCAAGCTCGGCCACGGCCGGGCGTTCGCGCTGTACGTCGCCGCGTACTGCGCGGGGCGCGGCTGGATCGAGTACATGCGGGTCGACGACGCGCACCACGTGCTCGGCCTGCGTCTGAACGTGTGGACCGCCATCGTGGTGTTCCTGCTCGCGGTCGCGTACCTCGTGGTGTCGGCGAAGAAGCACCCCGGGCGCGAGGAGATCGTGGAGCCGGAGGACGAGGCGTCCGCGTCGGCCGCCGGGAGCGCCACGGACTCCCCGAAGCTCACGAAGTCCGAGGACAAGTCCTCCGAGGCCAAGTCTTCGGAGGACAAGTCCTCCGAGGCCGACGCTGCCAAGGCCGACGCTTCGAAGGTCGACGCCAAGTCCGCGGCGTCCGACGAGGGAGCCGGGTCGGCGAAGAAGAGCTGACGTTCATCGGTCGTACGCCGAAGGGCCGCCGGATCACGTGATCCGGCGGCCCTTCGCGTTCCCGGGCCCGGCCGCGACACGGTCACTTCCTGCGCGCCAGTGCCAGGACCCGCCGGGCCCCCTCCACCACCGCCTTGTCCACGAAGCGGCCGTCCGGCAGGGCCAGGGCGCCCTCGTCCGACGCGGCCGCCTTGGTGATCTCCTCCGCCCGCTCGATCTCCGCGGGGGTGGGGAGGTAGGCCCGCTCGATCACGGGGAGCTGACGCGGGTGGATCGCCGCGCGGCCGAGGAAGCCGAGGGTGCGGCCCCGGGCGCAGGACGCGGCGAGTCCGGCGAGGTCGCGGATGTCCGGGTGGACCGACTGCGCGGGCGGCGCGAGACCTGCCGCCCGTGCGGCGACCACGACGCGGGAGCGGGCCCAGTCGAGGCCCGTGTCGTCGCGTACGCCCAGGTCGGCGCGGAGATCGGCCTCGCCGATGGAGATGCCGCGCAGGGCGGGGTGCGCGGTGGCGATGGCGAAGGCGTGCTCCAGGCCGAGTGCGGACTCGACGAGGGCGTGCAGGGCGGGGGCGCCGCCGTCGGCGGGGACGGCGCGTTCGGCGACGCGGATGACCTCGGCGCGGGTGGTGACCTTGGGCAGCCGCAGCCCGGCCACGCCCGGAAGCGGGGCGATGGCGCGCAGGTCGGCCTCGGCGAGGGGCCCGTCCAGGGCGTTCACGCGCACGTGGACGGGCAGCGGCTGCGGCGACGAGAGGAACTCGACGGTCGCGGCGCGTGCGTACTCCTTGCGGTCGGGGGCGACGGCGTCCTCCAGGTCGACGATGACGGCGTCGGCCCCTGCGAGGAGGGCCTTGGCGACGACGTCGGGGCGGTCGCCGGGGGCGTAGAGCCAGGTGAGGGGGGAGGGGGTGGTCATGGGGCGCCCTCCTTGCGGGGTGGGGCGGTGGTGTTGTTCGGTGCGGCGGCCTTTGCGTCGGCCCTTGCGCGGTCGGCCCTGGTGGTCGTCTCGGGGTGGTCATCGGGGGCGTGCGGCCTGGCGTGCGGGGAGGGGGTGGTCATAGGGCGCCCTCCTTGCGGAGGGTGGTGATGTCGTCGGGGGTCAGGCCCAGTTCCGTGAGGACCGCTTCCGTGTCGGCGCCGTGGGGGCGGCCGGCCCAGTGGATCGCGCCGGGGGTCGCGGAGAGGCGGAAGAGGACGTTCTGCATGCGCAGGGGGCCGAGTTCCGGGTCGTCGACCGTCGTGAGGGTGTCGAGGGCCGCGTACTGGGGATCGGCCATGACCTCGCGTACGTCCTGGATGGGGGCGACCGCCGCCTCCGCCGCCTCGAAGGCCTCGATCACCTCGGCGCGGCTGTGCTGCGCGATCCACGCGCCGACCGCCCCGTCCAGGACGTCCGCGTGGCGGGCCCGCTCCGCCCCCGTCGCGAACCACGGCTCCGCGATCAGGTCCGGGCGCCCGACCAGACGCATGAGCCGTTCCGCGATCGACTGGGCCGAGGTGGAGACGGCGACCCACTTGTCGTCCGCCGTGCGGTAGGTGTTGCGCGGCGCGTTGTTGGTGGAGCGGTTGCCGGTGCGGGGCTGTACGTGGCCCAGCTGGTCGTACCAGAGCGGCTGCGGGCCGAGGACCGTGAGGATCGGCTCGATGATCGCCATGTCGACCACCTGGCCCTCGCCGGTGCGGTCGCGGGCGGCGAGGGCCGTCATCACCGCGTACGCCGTCGCGAGGCCCGCGATCGAGTCGGCGAGGCCGAACGGCGGCAGGGTCGGCGGCCCGTCCGGCTCACCCGTGATCGCCGCGAAGCCGCTCATGGCCTCGGCGAGCGTGCCGAAGCCGGGACGGCGCGAGTACGGGCCGAACTGGCCGAACCCGGTGACGCGGGCGAGGACGAGGCGCGGGTTGGCCGCGCTCAGCTCCTCCCAGCCCAGTCCCCACTTCTCCAGCGTGCCGGGGCGGAAGTTCTCGACGATCACGTCGCTGGTGGCGGCCAGGCGCAGCAGGGTGGCGCGGCCGCCGGGCGTGGACAGGTCGAGGGTCGTCGTGCGCTTGTTGCGGCCCAGCAGCTTCCACCACAGGCCGACGCCGTCCTTGGAGGGGCCGTGGCCTCGGGAGGGGTCGGGGCGCGTGGGGTGTTCGACCTTGATGACCTCCGCGCCGAAGTCGCCGAGCATCGTGGCGGCGAGGGGGCCCGCGAAGAGCGTGGCGAGGTCGAGGACGCGGAGCCCGGTGAGAGGGGCGGGTTCGGGGGCCGTATGGGTGGTCATGATGTCGTGCCTGCCTCGTCGTCGATCTCCTTGCGGCACGGCATGGACGCCGATGCCCCCGGGCGCTGTACCGAGAGTGCCGCCGCCGCGGACGCCCAACCCAGCGCCTCCGCAACGGAGTTGCCCTCGGCGAGCGCCACGGCGAGCGCGCCCGCGAACGTGTCGCCCGCGCCCGTGGTGTCGACCGCCGCGACCTGTCGGGCGGGCACCGTCACGGGCTCGGTGTCGCGCGAGGCGTACAGGCTGCCGCGCGAGCCGAGGGTGACGACGACCTCGGGCACCTGGGAGAGCAGTGCGCGCGCGGCGGCGTGCGGGTCGTCGGCGATGCCGGTGAGGGTGGCGGCCTCGTGTTCGTTGGGGAGCAACAGGTCGACCGCGGCGAGGAGTTCGGGCGGCAGGGGCTGGGCGGGTGCGGGCGTGAGGATGGTACGGACGCCGTGGCTCCGGGCGGCCCGCGCGGCGGCGAGCACCCCGTCGAGCGGCACCTCCAGCTGAAGCATCAGCGCGTCGGCGGAGGCGATCAGGCCCTCGTCGCCGGGGGCGAGCGCGGTGACGGTGCCGTTGGCGCCGGGGATCACGACGATCGCGTTGCCGCCCTCGTCGTCGACGACGATGTGCGCGGTGCCGGTGGGCGCCTCGACGGTGCGCAGGGAGTCGGTCTCGATGCCGGAGTGTTCGAGGGCGGACCTGAGCTGCGCGCCGTACGCGTCGTTGCCGACGGCTCCGATCATCGAGACGGTGGCGCCCGCGCGGGCCGCCGCGACGGCCTGGTTGGCGCCCTTGCCGCCGGGGACGGTGCGGAACTCGCGGCCCGTCACGGTCTCGCCGCGCCGCGGTGCCTCGGTGACGTACGCGACGAGATCCATGTTGGCGCTGCCGAGGACGGCGATGTGGGGCGTGGGGGTCATGAGGGGGGTGCCTCCCGTGTGGAGAGTTCGGTGGTGAGGTCTGCCAGGGCGTCGAAGCCGATGCCGTTGAAGTCGCCCACGGAGGTGGCGAGCCGGTTCTTGAGGGGCGCCGTCCACCGGTCGGGGAGCGCGTCGGCGCGGCCGGCGAGCAGCCCGGCGACGGAGCCCGCGGTCGCGCCGTTGGAGTCGGTGTCCCAGCCGCCGGACACCGCGCGGGTGATGGAGCCGGTGAAGTCGCCGTCGGCGTGGGTGAGCGCGGCGGCGAGCAGGGCGGCGTTGGGGACGACGTGGACCCAGTGGTGGGTGCCGTGGCGGGCGTGGAGGTCGTCCACGACGTCGTCGAAGTCCGCGGTGTCGTGCGCGAGTCGGACTGCGTGGCGGACCGCGTGGGCCAGCCGCGACTCGGCCGGTACGACGGAGAGGCCCGCGTCCAGGCAGGCGTGGACGTCGGCGCGGCCGCCCGCCGCCGCCGCGATCGTGGCCGCGGTGAACATGGCGCCGTACACGCCGTTCTCCGTGTGGCTGAGCACGGCGTCGCGGCGGGCCTGTCCGGCGGCCGCGCCGGGCGCCCCGGGGTTGGTCCAGCCGTGCACGTCGGCGCGGATCAGGGCGCCGATCCACTCGCGGAACGGATTGCGGTGGGTGGCGGTGTGCGGGGGCTCGATGCCCTGGAGAAGGTTGCGGTAGGCGACGCGTTCGGCGGTGAAGGTGCGGCCGGCGGGGAGTTCGTCGAGCCAGAGCCGCGCCACGTCGTCGGTGGTGAAGCCCTTGCCGTGGCGCTGGAGCAGGACGAGGTTGAGGAGCGGGAAGTTGAGGTCGTCGTCCTCGGGCATGCCGTCGATGTTCTCGGCGAGGGAGGTCGGCGCGGAGCGGCGGTTCCAGGGGTACGCGGCCTTGAGCCTCGGCGGGACGCCGCGCTCCGTGAACCAGGTGGTGAGCGGCCAGTTGCCGGTGGCCTTGGCGAGGCTTCGGATGCCGTCGAGGGGGAGCTTCTCCACGGGTTTGCCGAGGAGGCAGCCCGCGGCCCTGCCGAGCCAGGCGGCGTGCAGGCGGTCGCGCAGTCCGGCCGCCTCCGACGCCCCGGCCGTGGGGCCGGGTCCGGGTTCGGCGTTCGGCACGGGGATGTCCGGCCCGCCGTGCCACGGGGGAGGGCGCAGCTCGTCCAGGAGCCGCTCGGCGAGGAGGCGGAGGCGGGCCGGTGCCGGAGCCGGGGACGCGCCCGCGGTCGCCGGGGCCCTCTCGCCGCCCGCCGTCAGCCAGCGGCAGCGCACCGCCGCCACGTCGCGCCCCTCCAGCTCCGCCTGGCGCAGCTCGTGGCCGACGAGGTCCTCCGGCTGGACCCAGGTCAGGCGGATCACCGTTCGGCCCCCGCGGGGGCGCCGGCCGTCAGGGCCGCGAAGGCCGCCTCGTGGGCGCGGCGCCGCCCGGTGTCACGGGCGAAGATCTCCCGCGCCACCTCGGTCAGGGCCGCCGCCGGTGCGCGCAGGTCGAGGCGGCTGGCCTCGGCGACCCGCACGGACCAGTCGTCGGGCACCGCCTCCTCGCCGTGCAGCGCGCCCACGATCGCGCCGCTCATCGTCGCGATGGAGTCGCAGTCGCGGCCGTAGTTGACGGACCCGAGCACCGTGCGGCGGTAGTCGGACCCGCCGACCAGGAGCATGCCGAGGGCGACGGGGAGCTCCTCGATGGAGTGCAGCCGGGAGGGGCGGCGGGCGCCGAGGGACGGGGCGCGGTAGTCCGGGCCGACGGTGTCGAAGGGGGCGACGGCGGCGCGGACGGGGGCCAGCGCCGTCTCGAACTCCCGGTGCCGCACGGCGACTTCGGCCACCGCCTCGATCGCGGCGCGCGTGCCGTCCTTGGCGAGGGCGAGGCATGCCTCCACCACCGACTCCGGGGTGGCGCCCGGCGTGCAGGCCGCCGCGACCGCCGCCGCGAAGACGCCGGCCGCCTCCCTGCCGTACGACGACTGGTGGGCGCCCGCGACGTCGAGGGCCTCGCCGTACGCGGCCCTCGGGTCGGCGGCGTTGACCAGGCCGACCGGCGCCATGTACATCGCCGCACCGCAGTTGACGATGTTCCCGGCCCCGGCCTCCCGCGGGTCGACGTGGCCGTAGTGGAGCCGGGCCACGAGCCACTTCTCGGCGAGGAAGATCCGGTGCAGGGGCAGCGCGTCGGCCTCCAGCTCCGGGATCCAGCGCGGGGTCGTCATCAGGTCGGGGACCAGGTGGTCGGCCACGGCGTAGGCGTCGAGGTGGTCGCGGACGGTCGCGTACACGCGGACCAGCGCGTGCGTCATCAAGGTGTCGTCGGTGACGTGTCCGTCGCCCTTGTGGTACGGCGCGATGGGCCGGGCGGTGCGCCAGTCGTCGCCGTTCCAGGGGCCGACGATGCCGTGCACGCGGCCGCCGTGCCGCTCGGCGATCTGCTCGGGCGCGTACCCCTCGACGGGGCCGCCGAGCGCGTCGCCGACGGCGGCGCCGACGAGGCAGCCCGTGACGCGGTCGGACAGCGAGGGCTCAGGGTGCGCCGTCGTGTCCGCCGGAACCGGTGAGGTCGATTTGGTTGTCATGGACGTCATGTCGGGATTGTCCACCTGGGGTGGCCCGTTCCGCGTCTGCGAGGCGCCCGGCGAGTTCCACCAGGTCGGTGCCGGCGAGCCGGGGGAGCGCGCAGCCCGACAGGGCGCGGCAGGCGTCGCGCCAGGCGGCGGGGATCGCGGCCGCCGTGCCGAGGACGCCGGTCAGCGCCCCGGCCAGCGCGGGCGCGGAGTCCGCGACGCGCGACAGGCACGCGGCGGCGGGCACCGCCTCGCCGATGCGGCCGCGCGCCGCGGTGGCCAGGGCGAGGGCGACCGGCACGGTCTCGGCGGCGGCGATGCCGTAGCTGTAGACGTGGTCGACGATCTGGTGCTCCAGGAACGGTACGAGGGCGAAGGCGCCGTCCTCCTCCGGCTGGGCGCGGGCCGTCTTCACGGCGTGCCGGGCGTTCCTGCCGATCTCCGTGTGCTCCGGGAGCTGGTCGAGCGCGCGGTCCACGGCGGTGTCGACGTCGGCGCCGCCGAGCGCGGCGGCGACCGCGGCGGCCATGGCGCGGGCGCCGTGCACACCGTCGCCGTCCTGGGTGTAGCGGGCGTCGAACTCCGCGAGACCGGCGGCCCGTTCGGGGTCGCCGGGGTGGACCAGGGCGAGCACGCAGGCCCGTACGCAGGCCGCGTCGTCGAAGTAGTGCGGGTTGTCGTGACCGGTGGCGGGCGGGCGCAGGCCCGTGGCGAGGTTGCCGAGACCGGCGCGGACGGAGATGCGGGCGCGCAGGGGGAGCACGGCGGACTCGACCTCGGGGGCGCGGTCCGCGGCGGCGGCGATCTCGGCGGCGAGGGTGGTCCAGGCGAGGTCGAGCGCGGTCCGTACGTCCAGGTGGTCGTTGCCCGGTCCGGCGCGGAGTACGGACTCCGCGGTGAACGCCGCCCATTCCGCGTCGTCGGAGGGGCCGAGGCGGAGGGGTTCCGGGGGCTGGTTCAGGGCGATGGGGACGGGGAGGGTGGTCGTGGCGTTCTGCTCGGCGAAGGTGTCGAGCTCGCGGGTGAGTCGCCGTGTCCACTCGGGCATGCGGGATGCCCTGTGGCGGGCTGCGGGCCACCCTGCGGCGTCGCCCGCGGCCAGGCCCAGCAGTAGCGCTTCGGCGTGGGAGCCGTTGCGTTCCGGGGCGCTCCCGTATGTCGCAGCCGGCACCGGGGGCTGTGCCCACCCTCCCCCAAGCTCTCGGCCGCGCTCGCGCAGGGGGGACCCCCATCGCCCTGCGGCACGCCTGCCCACAGGGGTGGCGGCTTGCCCGGCCGCGGTGGTAGCGGCGGTGCCGCCGAGAGGGGAGGGGGTCGCGGCGGCAGGCCGGCCGTTCACCGTGTCTCTCCGTCCGGGGTCAAGAGGTCCGCCACGTCCAGTACGTGGTGGCCCCTCATCGACGGCAAGCACGTGCCCCGCGCCGCGGCGATCGCCGTCGACCAAGCAAGGGGGATCGCCGAGGCGCCGCACGTCGCGCCGGAGAGCGCGCCCGCCACCGCCGCCGTCGTGTCCGCGTCCCGGCCCATGTTCACCGCGCAGAGCACCGCGTCGCCGAAGTCCCCGCGCGCCACCGCGTACGCCCCGAAGGCGAGCCCGACCGCCTCCGGCGCGAGGTCCGTCCAGGGGTAGCCGCCGATGACCACCGCGGAGCGCACCGCGCGTTCGCCGCGGTCGGCGACCGCCACCGCGCGGCGCAGGGAGCGGGATGTCCAGGAGTCCTCGGGGATGACCGCGAGGGCCGCCGCCACCACCGCCTCCACCGGGGCGCCCGTCATGGCCGCGGCGACCCCCGCCGCCACCGCCCGGCCACCGTAGATCCCCTCGCCGTCATGGCTGACGGAGCCGTCGATCGCGACCAGGCGGGCCGCTTCGTGCGGGTCGCCCGCGGCGAAGACGCCGAAGGGCGCGGCCCGCATCGCGAGACCGTCGCTCCACGCGTGCCGGTGCTGGGCGGAGATCGGCGCGGCGAGGCCCCTGCGCAGGTTCTCCAGGGTGCCGCGTTCGCTGAAGCCCGCGCCGCGGAACGGGCCCTCGTCCAGGTCCGCGATCCACTGGTGCCACGCCTTCTCGACGTGCGCGACCGTGAGCGCCGACCCGTGCCGGGCGAGGAGCAGGCCGGAGAAGATCGCGTACTCCGTGTCGTCCGTGCCCGCCGGGTGTTCGGCGACGTATCCCGTGATGCGGCCCCAGCGGCGGCGGATCTCGGACGGTTTCATGTTCTCGGCGGGCGCGCCGAGCGCGTCGCCGACCGCGAGGCCGAGCAGCGCGCCGCGCGCCCGCTCGCGGAGGTCGTCGGCGTCACCTGGCGCCGGGACCGAGGGAACGCATGCGGTGGACGCCATGCCGTGCCTCCCTTGGGTGCGGACCGCGGCGGCCGCCGACTGAGGGCGGACCGCTGGAAGCGGTGCTTGGAGCATCTCTGCCACGCCGGGCGCTCAAAAGAGCATGCCTGAGCTCAGATCACCCCTTCGCGCCTCCCGGGGGTGCGGAACGAGGTGCCCGGGTGGACCCTTGGCCGCCTCGTCCGCCCCTCGTCCGCGGCGCGTTTTCGCAGGTAAGTACGGCCTTCCTTGCTGGCGGGAGATTTTTTTCGCGCGTACTTTCGAGGTCGTCCAACACGTACGAGGGGGCTCACCATGGCGATCATCGAGACCGAAGCGGCACTGCACGAGGCGCACCGCGACAACCACACCCACCGCGATGTGAACGGCGGCTGGCTGCGCCCGGCGGTCTTCGGCGCGATGGACGGCCTCGTCTCCAACCTCGCGCTGATGACCGGCGTGGCCGGCGGCGCCGTCTCGCAGCAGACCATCGTCATCACCGGGCTGGCCGGGCTCGCCGCAGGCGCCTTCTCCATGGCCGCGGGCGAGTACACCTCCGTGGCCTCGCAGCGCGAGCTCGTCCAGGCCGAGCTGGACGTGGAGCGGCGCGAGCTGCGCAAGCACCCTCAGGACGAGGAGCGGGAGCTCGCCGAGCTGTACGTGTCGCGCGGCGTCGAGCCCGGCCTGGCCCGCGAGGTCGCCCGCCAGCTGTCCAAGGACCCCGAGCAGGCCCTGGAGATCCACGCCCGCGAGGAGCTCGGCATCGACCCGGGCGACCTGCCCTCGCCGACCGTCGCCGCGGTGTCGTCCTTCGGCTCGTTCGCGCTGGGTGCCCTGCTCCCCGTACTGCCGTATCTGCTGGGCGCCACCGTGCTCTGGCCCGCCCTGCTGCTCGCGCTCATCGGGCTCTTCGCCTGCGGTGCCGTGGTGGCCAAGGTGACCGCGAGGTCCTGGTGGTTCAGCGGTCTGCGGCAGCTCGCGCTCGGCGGGGCGGCCGCCGGTGTGACGTACGTCCTGGGCAGCCTGTTCGGTACCGCCGTAGGATGAGCCATTGCAGGCCTATGCGGGACCTTGCATAAGTAGTCGTTACTCGACGGTTTCGACACCGTGATCACGGGGCATGAGCCGTAAGCGCTGCGGGCAATGAGGCCTGTGCCGCGCCGGGCCT
The DNA here is from genome assembly GCF_008642315.1 of Streptomyces venezuelae. Taxonomy (NCBI): domain Bacteria; kingdom Bacillati; phylum Actinomycetota; class Actinomycetes; order Kitasatosporales; family Streptomycetaceae; genus Streptomyces; species Streptomyces venezuelae. Next base: position 6,639,460 of record NZ_CP029192.1, read on the forward strand.
TCGGTCATGGATCTGCCCGCAGAGGTCCCCCTCGTACCGCTCCCACCTTCACGAGCGGTGTCCACATGGTGGAATCAGCTATCCGCTTTTCGAGAAGCGTTCCATCATGTAATCTGCACGAAATTTTGCCAGGGCCAACGTCGTCCCTTGCCACATGTAGTTGCCCCGACGACGACGGGAGTGCCGATGCGTACCCACGCCTGGTCGCCCATGGACGGTCGCCCCGCCCCCCAGGGCATGTACGACCCCCGCAACGAACACGACGCCTGCGGTGTCGGATTCGTGGCCACCCTGACCGGTGTGCCCAGCCATGAACTGGTCGAACAGGCGCTGACCGTACTGCGCAATCTCGAGCACCGCGGCGCCACCGGCTCCGAGCCGGACTCGGGTGACGGCGCGGGCATCCTGCTCCAGGTTCCCGACGCCTTCCTGCGCGAGGTGGCCGGATTCGAGCTGCCCGCGGCCGGCGCCTACGCCGTCGGCATCGCCTTCCTGCCGGTCGACACCGCCGGAACCACGGACGGCGCCGTCTCACAGATCGAGACGATCGCCTCCGAAGAGGGCCTGACCGTCCTCGGCTGGCGCGACGTGCCCGTCGCCCCCGAACTCCTCGGCGCCACCGCCCGCTCGACGATGCCCGTCTTCCGGCAGATCTTCGTCGCCGACGGCGACACCGAGGGCCTGGAGCTGGACCGCAAGGCGTTCGTGCTGCGCAAGCGCGCCGAGCGCGAGGCGGGGACGTACTTCCCCTCCCTGTCGTCCCGCACCATCGTCTACAAGGGCATGCTGACCACCGGCCAGCTGGAGCCGTTCTTCCCCGACCTGTCCGACCGCCGTTTCGCCACGGCCGTCGCGCTCGTCCACTCCCGCTTCTCGACGAACACGTTCCCGAGCTGGCCGCTCGCGCACCCGTACCGCTTCGTCGCGCACAACGGCGAGATCAACACCGTCAAGGGCAACCGCAACTGGATGCGGGCCCGCGAGTCGCAGCTGGCCTCGGAGCTCTTCGGAAACGAGAAGCTGGAGCGGATCTTCCCGATCTGCACGCCCGACGCCTCCGACTCCGCGTCCTTCGACGAGGTGCTCGAACTCCTCCACCTCGGCGGCCGTTCGCTTCCGCACTCGGTCCTGATGATGATCCCGGAGGCCTGGGAGAACCACGCCTCCATGGACCCGGCGCGCCGCGCCTTCTACCAGTACCACTCCACGATGATGGAGCCCTGGGACGGCCCCGCCTGCGTCACCTTCACCGACGGCACGCAGGTCGGTGCCGTTCTCGACCGCAACGGTCTGCGCCCCGGCCGCTACTGGGTCACCGACGACGGCCTCGTCGTCCTCGGCTCCGAGGTCGGCGTCCTCGACATCGACCCCGCGAAGGTCGTCCGCAAGGGCCGCCTCCAGCCCGGCCGCATGTTCCTCGTCGACACCGCCGAGCACCGCATCGTCGAGGACGACGAGATCAAGGCGGGCCTCGCCGCCGAGAAGCCGTACCAGGAGTGGCTGGAAGCCGGCGAGATCGAGCTGTCCGACCTGCCCGAGCGCGAGCACATCGTGCACACGCACGCCTCCGTCACGCGCCGCCAGCAGACCTTCGGCTACACCGAGGAAGAGCTCCGCATCATCCTCGCGCCGATGGCCAAGACCGGCGGCGAGCCGCTCGGCTCCATGGGCACGGACACCCCCATCGCGGCCCTCTCCGCCCGCCCGCGGCTGATCTTCGACTACTTCACGCAGCTGTTCGCGCAGGTCACCAACCCGCCGCTGGACGCCATCCGTGAAGAGCTCGTCACCTCGCTGCACAGCTCGCTGGGCCCGCAGGGCAACCTGCTCGACCCGACGGCGGCCTCCTGTCGCTCGGTCACCCTGCCCTTCCCGGTGATCGACAACGACGAGCTCGCCAAGCTCATCCACATCAACGCCGACGGCGACATGCCCGGCATGAAGGCCGCGACGCTCTCCGGCCTCTACCGCGTCGGCGGCGGCGGCGACGCCCTCGCCGCCCGCATCGACGAGATCTGCACCGAGGCCGACGCCGCCATCGAGGCCGGCGCCCGCCTGATCGTGCTCTCCGACCGGCACTCCGACGCCGAGCACGCGCCGATCCCGTCGCTGCTGCTCACCGCGGCCGTCCACCACCACCTCATCCGCACCAAGCAGCGCACCGAGGTGGGTCTGCTCGTCGAGGCGGGCGACGTCCGCGAGGTCCACCACGTGGCCCTCCTCATCGGCTACGGCGCCGCGGCCGTCAACCCCTACCTCGCGATGGAGTCCGTCGAGGACCTCGTCCGCGCGGGCACGTTCCTCGAGTCCGTCGACGGCGGCGCCGAGCAGGCCATCCGCAACCTGATCCACGCCCTCGGCAAGGGCGTCCTGAAGGTCATGTCCAAGATGGGCATCTCGACCGTCGCCTCCTACCGCGGCGCGCAGGTCTTCGAGGCCGTCGGTCTCGAAGCGTCCTTCGTGGAGCGGTACTTCAGCGGTACGACGACGAAGATCGGCGGCGCCGGACTCGACGTCGTCGCCCAGGAGGTCGCCGCCCGGCACGCCAAGGCCTACCCGGCCTCCGGCGTCCCCTCCGCGCACCGCGCGCTGGAGATCGGCGGCGAGTACCAGTGGCGCCGCGAGGGCGAGCCGCACCTGTTCGACCCGGAGACGGTCTTCCGCCTCCAGCACTCCACGCGCGGTCGCCGCTACGACATCTTCAAGCAGTACACGGGCCGCGTGAACGAGCAGTCCGAGCGCCTGATGACGCTCCGCGGGCTCTTCGGCTTCAAGTCGGGCCGCCAGCCGATCTCCATCGACGAGGTCGAGCCCGTCTCGGAGATCGTCAAGCGGTTCTCGACCGGCGCCATGTCGTACGGCTCGATCTCCCGCGAGGCGCACGAGACCCTCGCCATCGCCATGAACCAGCTGGGCGGCAAGTCCAACACCGGTGAGGGGGGCGAGGACCCGGAGCGCCTGTACGACCCGGCGCGCCGCTCCTCCATCAAGCAGGTCGCCTCCGGCCGCTTCGGCGTGACCAGCGAGTACCTCGTCAACGCCGACGACATCCAGATCAAGATGGCGCAGGGCGCCAAGCCCGGCGAGGGCGGCCAGTTGCCCGGCCACAAGGTCTACCCGTGGGTCGCCAAGACGCGTCACTCGACGCCCGGCGTCGGCCTCATCTCGCCGCCGCCGCACCACGACATCTACTCCATCGAGGACCTCGCCCAGCTGATCCACGACCTGAAGAACGCGAACCCGCAGGCGCGGATTCACGTGAAGCTGGTCTCCGAGGTCGGCGTCGGCACGGTCGCCGCGGGCGTCTCCAAGGCCCACGCCGACGTGGTGCTCATCTCCGGCCACGACGGCGGCACCGGCGCCTCCCCGCTGACCTCGCTGAAGCACGCGGGCGGCCCCTGGGAGCTCGGCCTCGCCGAGACCCAGCAGACCCTGCTGCTCAACGGCCTGCGCGACCGCATCGTCGTGCAGACCGACGGCCAGCTGAAGACCGGCCGCGACGTCGTCATCGCCGCGCTGCTCGGCGCCGAGGAGTTCGGTTTCGCGACCGCGCCGCTCGTCGTCTCCGGCTGCGTCATGATGCGCGTCTGCCACCTGGACACCTGCCCGGTCGGCATCGCCACGCAGAACCCGGCGCTGCGCGAGCGCTTCTCCGGCAAGGCCGAGTACATCGTCAACTTCTTCGAGTTCATCGCCGAAGAGGTCCGCGAGCTCCTCGCCGAGCTCGGCTTCCGCTCCATCGAGGAGGCCGTCGGCCACGCCGAGCTCCTCGACACCGAGAAGGCCGTCAGCCACTGGAAGGCGCAGGGCCTCGACCTGGAGCCGCTGTTCCACGTGCCCGCGCTGCCCGCGGGCGCCGTCCGGCACCAGGTCACCGTCCAGGACCACGGCCTGGAGAAGGCGCTCGACAACGAGCTGATCAAGCTCGCCGCCGACGCCCTCGCCGCGTCCAGCGCGACGGACGCCCACCCGGTCCGCGCGCAGGTCGCCATCCGCAACATCAACCGCACGGTCGGCACCATGCTCGGCCACGAGGTGACGAAGAAGTTCGGCGGCGCGGGCCTGCCCGACGACACCGTCGACATCACCTTCACCGGCTCGGCGGGCCAGTCCTTCGGCGCGTTCGTGCCGCGCGGTGTGACGCTGCGCCTGGAGGGCGACGCCAACGACTACGTCGGCAAGGGCCTGTCCGGCGGCCGGATCATCGTCCGCCCGGACCGGGGCGCCGACCACCTCGCCGAGTACTCGACGATCGCGGGCAACACCATCGCGTACGGCGCGACCGGCGGCGAGCTGTTCCTGCGCGGCCGCACCGGTGAGCGCTTCTGCGTCCGCAACTCGGGTGCGACCGTGGTCTCGGAGGGCGTGGGCGACCACGGCTGCGAGTACATGACCGGCGGCCACGCGGTGGTCCTCGGCGAGACGGGCCGCAACTTCGCGGCCGGCATGTCGGGCGGCATCGCGTACGTGATCGACCTCGACCGCGACAACGTCAACGCCGGGAACCTGGCGGCCGTCGAACCCCTTGACGAGACCGACAAGCAGTGGCTGCACGACGTCGTGCGCCGCCACCAGGAGGAGACGGGCTCGACCGTCGCCGAGAAGCTCCTGGCCGAGTGGGACACCGCGGTGGATCGCTTCAGCAGGATCATCCCCAGTACGTACAAGGCAGTGCTCGCCGCCAAGGACGCCGCCGAGCGAGCCGGTCTCTCCGAGACCGAGATCACCGAGAAGATGATGGAGGCGGCGACCAATGGCTGATCCCAAGGGCTTCCTTAACCACGGCCGCGAGGTCGCGCAGACCCGCCCGGTCGGCGAGCGCGTCCAGGACTGGAACGAGGTCTACGTTCCCGGCTCGCTCCTCCCGATCATCTCCAAGCAGGCCTCGCGCTGCATGGACTGCGGCATCCCGTTCTGCCACAACGGCTGCCCGCTCGGGAACCTGATCCCGGAGTGGAACGACTACGCGTACCGCGAGGACTGGTCGGCGGCCTCCGAGCGCCTGCACGCCACGAACAACTTCCCGGAGTTCACGGGTCGGCTCTGCCCGGCGCCCTGCGAGTCGGCGTGCGTGCTCGGCATCAACCAGCCGGCCGTCACCATCAAGAACGTCGAAGTCTCCATCATCGACAAGGCGTGGGACGCCAACGACGTCAAGCCGCAGGCGCCCGAGCGGCTCTCCGGCAAGACCGTCGCCGTCATCGGCTCGGGCCCGGCGGGTCTCGCCGCCGCCCAGCAGCTGACCCGGGCGGGCCACACCGTCGCCGTGTACGAGCGCGCCGACCGCATCGGCGGCCTGCTCCGCTACGGCATCCCCGAGTTCAAGATGGAGAAGCGGCACATCAACCGCCGCATCGAGCAGATGCGCGCGGAGGGCACCAAGTTCCGCACCGGCGTGGAGATCGGCCGCGACATCGACGCGGCGAAGCTCCGCAGGCGCTACGACGCGGTGGTCATCGCCGCCGGCTCCACCACAGCCCGCGACCTGCCCGTCCCCGGCCGTGAGCTCAAGGGCATCTACCAGGCGATGGAGTACCTGCCCCTGGCCAACAAGGTCCAGGAGGGCGACTACGTCACCACACCCGTCTCCGCCGAGGGCAAGCACGTCGTCGTCATCGGCGGCGGCGACACGGGCGCCGACTGCGTGGGCACCGCCCACCGCCAGGGCGCGGCCTCCGTGACGCAGCTGGAGATCATGCCGAAGCCGGGCGAGGACCGTGCCCCGCACCAGCCGTGGCCGACCTTCCCCATGCTGTACAAGGTCACCTCCGCGCACGAGGAGGGCGGTGAGCGGGTCTACGCCGTCAACACCACCCACTTCGAGGGCGACGAGGACGGCAACGTCCAGGCGCTGCACCTCGTCGAGGTGGAGTTCATCGAGGGCAGGCCGACCCCGAAGCCCGGCACCGAGCGGAAGATCCCCGCGCAGCTCGTCACCCTCGCGATGGGCTTCACCGGCACCGACCGCGAGAACGGCCTCGTGGACCAGTTCGCCCTGGAGCTCGACGAGCGCGGCAACGTCGCGCGCGACGGCGAGTTCCAGACGAACGTCCCCGGTGTCTTCGTCGCCGGTGACGCGGGCCGCGGCCAGTCGCTCATCGTCTGGGCGATCGCCGAGGGCCGCTCGGCGGCGCGCGGCGTGGACCGCTTCCTCACCGGCGCCAGCGACCTGCCGGCCCCGATCCGCCCCACGGACCGCGCCCTGACGGTCTGACGGACCACCCCGTACGGTTGATCCCGTACGACCCCATATACGTCCCGTACAACGGCGTACGGAACTGAGCGACGCCCGCCTCGTCCCCGACCGGACCCGAGGCGGGCGTCGTGGCGTTTGGGGCTGTTTGTGCGACCAGAGCGTTGCGTGGTGCGCAATGCTATGAGCGTATGTTGCGTCACCCGCAACCCTCATTACGGTTCGGCCGCTTATACCAATGGGTCTAGACCGCCCCCGTCTGGTGTGACCACAATCGCTCCCACCAATCGGAACCTGGAGGGGGCCGGCATGAATCGACGTGTCATCGCCGCTGGTTGTATCGCCATGAGTCTCGGACTGACCGCCACGGCGTGCGGTGGGGATGACGGCGACTCGGGCGACAAGGCCACCGACGGCAAGGGCAAGACCCTCACCGTGTGGATCATGGAGGGGACCAACCCCGACGCGCGCCCCTTCTTCGAGGAGGCCGAGAAGGCCTTCACCAAGAAGACCGGCGCCAAGATCAAGGTCGAGTACCAGCAGTGGGCCAGCGCCCAGAAGAAGTTCACGACCGCCATCGAGGGCGGCGCGGACCAGGTGCCCGACGTCGCCGAGGTCGGCACCACCTGGGTGCCGCAGTTCGCCGAGACCGACGCCCTCGTCGACGTCACGGACGAAGTGAAGAAGTCCGGCCTGAACGACGACCTCGTCGAGGGCCTCAAGGACGCGGGCACGCTCGACGGCAAGCAGTACGGCATGCCCTGGTACGCGGGCGTCCGCTCGATCGTCTACCGCAAGGACATCTTCGAGAAGCACGACCTGAAGCCCCCGACCACGTGGAAGGAGCTCCAGGAGACCGCCAAGACGCTCAAGGAGAAGGAGCCGAAGCTCGTCTCCTTCCCGGTGGCGGGCGGCGCGGAGATGTTCGCGGCCCCCTTCATCTGGGGCGCGGGCGGTGAACTCGCCACCGAGTCCGGCGGCAAGTGGAAGTCAGGCATCAACTCGCCCGACGCCATCAAGGGCATCGAGTTCTACACGGGCCTCGCCACCAAGGACAAGGTCTCCCCGGCCAAGGTCAACACCTGGACCGAGAAGGAGGTCGGCGACGCCTGGAACAAGGGTGAGATCGCCATGGCCATCGGCGGCAACTGGACGCCGAAGGCCATCGTCGACAACAACCCGGACCTCAAGGGCAAGCTCGGCGCGGTGCCGATCCCGGGCCAGAACGGCGGCATGAGCAAGTCGTTCCTCGGCGGCTCCTACCTGTCCACCTTCAACACGGACAAGAAGGACCTCGCCTGGGAGTTCGTGAAGATGCTGACCACCGGCGAGTTCGCCGCCAAGTGGGCCGAGGAGACCAACTACTTCCCCGGCCAGAACTCCGAACTGAAGAAGATCGAGGCGAAGAAGGACCCGCTCGTCGAGCCCTTCGCCAAGCAGATGCTGGAAGCCGGCGCGACCGTCCCGAAGACGAAGTCGTACGGCGAGATCCAGGCCTCCAAGGTCATCCCCGGCATGGTCCAGTCGATCCTCACCGGCAAGGCGTCCGTGAAGGAAGCCGCGGACAAGGCGGCCAAGGACATGGACGCGATCTTCGCCAAGGACGAGTAGAAAAGGGCGAGTTCGGCACTGTGAAGGACTTACCGTGAAAGACACGCTCGTCAGCGGGGGGCCGAAGAAGATCCCGGCCCCCCGCGGCCCCCGGCAGCCCGACGGCGCCGCCGAATCGGCCCGCCGTCGCAAGAAGCTCATCACCCTCACCCGCCCCTGGCTCCTCCTCGCGCCCTCCCTCGTGGTCCTCGCGGGCCTGCTCCTGTGGCCGCTGATCCAGGTCGGCAAACTCTCCCTGCAGGACTACAAGGTCAAGTTCGGCGGCGGCGAGGCCACGTTCACCGGCTTCGACCACTACAGCGACCTGCTCACCAGCAGCCTGCTGTGGAAGACCGTCCTGCCCAACACCGTCTTCTTCGCCTTCGCCTGCGTCGGCCTCACCGTCGCGCTCGGCACCCTCGTCGCACTGCTCCTCAACCGCCTCGGCGCCACCTGGCGGATGATCTGCTCCATCGCGATCCTCGCCGCCTGGGCCATGCCGGCGGTGACGGGCACGTACGTGTGGATCTGGCTCTTCCAGCCGCAGGACGGCATGGTCAGCCAGATCGCGGGATCGGTCGGCCTGATCGACCCGGAGACCACCAACTGGTTCACCGAGCGCGTCCCGTTCTATGCCATCGCCACGCTCAACGTCATCCACCACGGTTTCCCGTTCGTCGCCATCACCGTCTTCGCGGGACTGCTGACGATCCCCAAGGAGCTCTACGAAGCCGGGGAACTGGACGGTGCCAACGCCTGGCAGCGGTTCTGGAACATCACCGTGCCGACCATCAAGCCCGTCTTCCTCGTGGTGACCATCCTCTCCACGATCTGGGACTTCAAGGTCTTCACCCAGGTGTACCTGCAACCCGGCGGCGACGGCTCCAACGAAGAGGTCTACAACCTGGGCGTCTTCTCGTACATCCAGGCCTTCGCCAAGAACGACTACGGCACGGGCGCCGCGGCCGCGGTCCTGCTGACCGTGCTGCTCCTGATCATCACCGTCGTCTACATCCGCACGCTGTTCCGCCAGGGGGAGGAGGACCTGTGACGACCCGCCGCACCACGCTCGCCTCGCGCATCGGCCTGCCGGCCGCGGTCGTCGGGCTCCTCCTCTTCACCCTGTTCCCGGTCTACTGGATGGTCTCCACGGCGCTCGACCCGAAGGCGTCGCTGCGCGGCTCGGACGTCCTGCCCAGCGGCATCAGCTTCGAGCACTTCGAGTTCGTCTTCGACAAGGGCAACTTCGGCACGTACCTGATGAACTCGGCGATCGTCGGCCTCACCACGATCGTCGCGGCCGCGCTGCTCTCGCTCTTCGCCGCCATCGCGGTGGCCCGGTTCAAGTTCCGCTTCCGCACCTCCGTGCTGATCATGATCCTGATCGTGCAGATGGTGCCGCTGGAGGCGCTCGTCATCCCGCTCTTCATCCAGATGCGGGACTACGACATGCTCAACTCCCTGCTCGGCCTGAGCATCGTCTACATCGCCCTCTCGCTCCCCTTCGCGATCTGGACGCTGCGCGGCTTCGTCGCCACCGTCCCCAAGGAGGTCGAGGAGGCCGCGTACATCGACGGGGCGTCCTGGCCGCGGATGTTCTGGTCGGTGCTGCTGCCCCTGGTCGCCCCGGGGCTCGTCGCCACGTCCATCTTCGCGTTCATCACGGCGTGGAACGAGTTCGTGTTCGCGTACACGTTCATGAAGGGCAGCGACAAGTACACGGCGGCCGTGGGCATCTACCAGTTCTTCGGTGAGAACTCCACGGCCTGGGGTCCGGTCATGGCCAGCTCCACGCTGGTGACCGTGCCGGTGATGATCTTCTTCGTGATCGTCCACCGGAAGCTCGGCTCGGGCCTGGCGGCGGGAGCGGTCAAGGGCTGAGGCATGCTCCGCCGCCGGAGTGGCGCCGCTATTGACTATTAGTCAAAGCGGCGCCACTCTCTGGTTCCGTACCCGGCCGACACGCCCTTCCGGGAGGCGAAGTGAGCACCGAAGCACGGGCACCGTACGAGCGACTCGGCTCCGCACTGCGTGACGCGCCACCACCGGCCTTCGAGCGGCTGGCCCCCCAGCAGCTCGCGGTGCTGGCCGACGCACTGGAGCGGCAGCGCGAGAGCCGCGCCGCGGGACTCAGCGAGGCGGCCGAGGAGGCACTCAAACTCGTGCCCGCCCTCGCCCGCGGCCCTGTCCGCCGCATCCTCTTCCGCTAGCCGGGCAACGCGAGAAGCCAGGAGTCAGGAGTCAGCATGGACAAGCTGCGCGGCAAGGCCGAGACCCTGAAGATCGCCCACCTGCTCGACGTCGAACCCGGCACTCTCACCTTCCTCCAGGACCTCCCCGTCGAGGACGTACGCCGCTTCCGCACCCAGACCGTCGCGGCCCTCTTCGACCGGGCCCCCGAGATGCTCGACCGCATCGCGTCGGCGACCAAGCTCGTGCCCGCCGGAGTCGCGGCCGCCATCTCCCAGAAAGCCCTCGGCCCGCGCCTGGCCGCCGCCGTCGCCGGACGCCTCGAACCCGCACGCGCCGCCGACATCATCGAGAAACTCCCGGTGACGTTCACCGCCGAGTCCTGCGCCCATCTCGATCCGCGCCGCATCGAGGGCATCGTGACCCGCCTCGACGAGAACCTGGTCGTCCGCATCGCCGTCGCCCTCGCCGAACGCGGCGACCACCTCACGATGGGCCGCTTCGTCGGCCACCTTTCCGACGCCGCGCTGCGCCGCATCCTGCCGCAGGTCGACGACGCGGCCGTGCTCGGCACGGGATACGTGATCGACGCCCCCGAACGGCTCGGCCACATCATCGACCTCCTGGGCGAGGAACGCCTGGCATCGATCATCGCCTCCGCGTCCGCACAGGGCCTGTGGCCCGAAGCACTGGCTGTCGCAGGCATGGTGACCGGCGCCCAACGCGCCCGCATCGCCTCGCTCACCGCGGCCCAGCCGCAAGACCACCTGGACACGCTCGTCCGCACGGTGGCGGAGCAGGACCTGTGGGAGTCCCTGCTGCCCTTGGTCGCCCTGCTCGACCCGGAAGAACGACGCACAGTGGCCGAACTGCCGTCGCTACGAGGCGAGGACGTCCTGGGCGGCCTGGTCCGCGCGGTCGTCGCCACGGCCCTGTGGGCGGAGTTCCTGCCCCTCGTGCACGCGCTGCCGGCCGACTCCCGCAAGACCGTCGCCGACACAGCGGGCACACTGCCCGCCCCCGACCTGGACGCCCTGGCCCGCGAGGTCGACAAACAGGACCTCTGGGACCTGGTCATGCCACTCGTAGAGCTGATGGACGACGCCGCGAAGACCCGCATCTTCGCGCTACCGGCATTCCAGGACCATCCGGAGCCGTAGAGACCCCCTCAGGGCCTACAGATCATCGCGGGCAGGCGGGCCCCACCTCAGGGGCGCGGGGAACTGCGCGCCCGGCCACGACGCACCCGCACTCGAATGCGTCGGCTCGCCGGCGGACAGAGGCGGGGTCGGCCTAGGGGGTCATCGCGGGCAGGCGGGCCCCACCTCAGGGGCGCGGGGAACTGCGCGCCCGGCCACGACGCAGCCGCACTCGAATGCGTCGGCTGGTCGGCGGACAGAGGCGGGGTCGGCCTAGGGGGTCATCGCGGGCAGGCGGGTCGTGCCTCAGGGGCGCGGGGAACTGCGCGCCCGGCCACGACGCAGCCGCACTCGAATGCGTCGGCTCGCCGGCGGACAGAGGCGTACCTGGCCCGGCCGGTCATCGCGGGCAGGCGGGCCCTACCTCAGGGGCGCGGGGAACTGCGCGACCAGCCACGACGCACCCGCACCCGGAAGAGCCCCCACGGTAGGCCGACCGGCGGCTGCCGGATCGATTCCGCGGCCCCGCGCGGGTGACACCGCGCATGCCCGGCGCACCGGACGGGGAGAGCCGTGCCGGGCCCGTCACCCACCGACGGGTCCGGCACCACCCCGCCACCGGACGCCCCCCGCGTCCGGCGCCACACGGAAACGGAATCCATGCGCCTCCGCCACACCCTCGCCGCCACCCTCGGCGCGCTCGCCCTCGTCGTCACCCTGCCGACCTCCGCGACCGCCGCCGACGGCGACTTCTCCTACAAGTTCACAGGACCCGACGGCACGCCTCAGTCGGCCACCCTCCACGACCCGGAGAGCCCCGGTTGCGTCACGCTCGCCGAGGTCGCCGACCCGGACGCCTCCGCGCCCGCGTTCGCCCCGCACAACGACACCGACACCTGGGTGATGGTGTTCACCGAGTCGGACTGCACCGGCGACTCCTGGACGCTGCGCCCGCACGGGCACCCCGCCACGGACCGCCTCAAGCTGCGCTCGGTGTACTTCACCGACCGCCACTGAGCCAAAGGGCCCTCACCCCGTCGTCGACCCGCCGTCCACGGTGAACTCCGCCCCCGTGACGTACGACGACGCGTCCGACGCGAGGAACAGCACCAGCTCCCCGACCTCCTCCGGGCGGCCCATCCTGCCGAGCGGCAGATGCGACCAGTCCCGCCCGGCGGAGGCGGCGGAGATCATCGGGGTGTCGACCGCCCCCGGATGCACGGAGTTGACCCGCACCCGGTACTTCGCCAGGTCCAGTGCGGCGGAGCGGGTCAGCCCCCGAAGACCGAACTTCGTCGACCCGTACGCCGCGTGCCCAGGAATGCCGACGAGCCCCGCCGTCGACGACACGTTCACGACCGACCCGCCGCCCGCCTCCCTCAGCGCGGGCAGCACCGCCTGGATGCCCAGGAACGGCCCCAGGAGATTGACCCGGATCAGGGTCTCGAAGTTCTCGTACGTCTCGTCCTCCACGGACGCCGTCCGCCACAGCGCGGCGTTGTTCACCAGGACGTCGAGCCGCCCGAACGCACCGAGCGCCCCCGCCACGGCCGACGCCCAGCTCTCCGCGCCCGTGACGTCGTGACGTACGAACAGCCCCTGCCCGCCCAGGGATCCGGCGACCTCGCGGCCCTCCTCCTCCCGTACGTCCGTCACCACGACCCGCGCCCCGGCCGCCGCGAAGAGCCGCGCCTCCGCGGCCCCCTGCCCGCGGCCCGCCCCGGTGATGAGGACGACCTTGCCGTCCAGGCCGTGGTTCATGCCATCCTCCGTACGTCCGTACGTGCCGAATCGGCATGTGTCTAGCAGTCATATGTGCAAGGTGGAAGGGCGGGGCGGGACATGGGATCCGCGATCAGTCTGCGCAAGGTGGAGGACTCGGCGCCGGCTCTGGTCAGCCTGTACAAGAGCGCCGGGGTCTCCCTGCGCAAACACGGCCTGGACGGGGCGCGGGCCGCCGTCTACCTCGTCGTCGACTACTCCGGTTCCATGAAGCCGTACTACAAGGACGGCAGCGTCCAGGCGCTCGCCGACCGCGTTCTCGGCCTCTCCGCGCACCTGGACGACGACGGGGTCGTGCCCACCGTCTTCTTCTCGACCGATGTCGACGCGGTCACGGACATCGCGCTGGACAACCACCGCGGCCGGGTCGACGAGATCGTCGCCGGGCTCGGACACATGGGGAAGACCAGTTATCACCTGGCGATGGACGCCGTGATCGACCACTACGTGGACAGCTGTGCCGGCGGTTCCACCGCGCCCGCCCTCGTCGTCTTCCAGACCGACGGAGGCCCCATCAACAAGCTCGCCGCCGAGCGCTATCTGTGCAAGGCGGCGAGGCTTCCCCTGTTCTGGCAGTTCATCGGCTTCGGCGACCCGACGAGCAAACAGTTCGACTATCTGCGCAAGCTCGACGAACTGGCCGTCCCCGCCAAGCGCCCGGTGGACAACGCGGGCTTCTTCCACGTGGGGGAGGACCCGCTCGCGGTGCCGGACGACGAGCTCTACGACCGGCTCGTGGGCGAGTTCCCCGCGTGGCTGGCCGCGGCGCGGGCGAACGGGATCGTGGGGCCCTAGTCCACCATGCGGTCGCGCAGTTGCAGGATCGTGCGGGCGTCGAGCCCGAGTCCCTTGGCCAGATAGCCGGAGAAACCGCCGTACCGCTGCGTCGCCTCGGTGAGGGCCGTGTCGAGGTAGTCGGCGCGGACCTCCTGGAGCGGGATGATCAGGTCCGGATTCTGCATCAGCCCGCCCTGCTTCAGCGCCTCGCGGAGCTTCGCGTCGTACGCGGCCCGGTAGGTGTTGGAGGCCAGGTAGTCGCCTGCGGCGGTCCGCTCGGGGACGCCCACGAGACGCAGCAGCAGGTACGTCGTCCAGCCGGTGCGGTCCTTGCCGGAGGTGCAGTGGTAGAGCAGCGGCGAGCGGCTCGCGGCGATGTCGCGCAGGGTCGCCGCGAACTGCGCGCGGTTGGCGGCGTCGGTGACGAAGGTGCGGTAGACGTCGCGCATGAACGCGGCCGCCTTTCCGTTGCCGAGCATCTCCTCCTGCTTGACCGGGTCCCGGGAGCCGATGGCGGTGAGGAGCTGGGTGAACAGGCCGTTGTCGGTGATCGGCCGCGAGGTGGGGGAGAGCCCGGCGGGCAGCCGGTCCACCCCGTCGTAACTCACCTCGGCGGGCACCCGGAAGTCGATGACCTTGGTCAGGCCGAGCTTCGCGACCGTGCCGAGGTCGGCGTCGGTGAGCTTGCTGAGGCCGTCGGCGCGGAAGACGCGTCCTTCGCCGACGCGCTCTCCGTCGTACGTCCGGTATCCACCGACGTCCCGGACGTTGACCGCGCCCTGGAGGGGGATCTGGCGGTCGGCGGCCACGGAGGCGGCGGCCGTGTGGCGGGGCGCCGTGGGCGCCGCGGCTTCCGAGGGGGCTGCCCAGGCGGGCAGCGTGCCCAGGGCGAGCGCGGAGATCGCCAGTCCGGTTGCGGTACGGGTACGAGCACGGGAGATACGCATCGGTTCGCCTTCCCAACGGCCTACCAAGCGATTGTTTGGCCGAAGGTAGCGATGTGATCTTGAGGGGGGAAGGGGCGTGCGCGAAGAGGTGCCGTGCGAGCGGGGCCGTGAGCATGTTAGGGTTATGTGTTGCAGTTTTGGTACCCATGAACTTTATGTGCGCCTGACGGGAATGCTCCGAGGGCGCATTATTGTTTTTCCGGTTCTCTCCGGTATGGGGGTCATTGCAGCGCTGGAGATTCGCAATTCGGTGTTTCTCCATTCACTGCCCCTGTTGAGGAGATTGACATGGCAACCGGCACCGTTAAGTGGTTCAACTCGGAAAAGGGCTTCGGCTTCATCGAGCAGGACGGCGGCGGCCCCGACGTCTTCGCCCACTACTCGAACATCGCGTCCTCGGGCTTCCGTGAGCTCCTCGAGGGCCAGAAGGTCTCCTTCGAGGTGACGCAGGGCCAGAAGGGCCTGCAGGCCGAGAACATCGTTCCTGCCTGATCGTCGCAGCGCGCGAACCTCACAGCCGAGGCCCGCACCGGAAGGTGCGGGCCTCGGCTTGCGCTGTCATCGGGCCCAACCGGGCCCAGAGCCGCACCGGCTCAGAGGTCCGGAAGTCCAGCGACCAGGAAGGCATTACTGCATGAACCGCTCCGAACGCCCGGCACGCCCCGCCCGCAAGCGCCCCGCCACCGCAGGCGGAAACACCGGCGGCAGGGGACGGCCGTCCGGCCAGGCGAAGGGCTCCGCGCACGGCGCGAGGAAGTCCGGCAACCGCAGGCCGAAGCCGGTCCAGGGCGGCGAGTTCGCCCTGCCCGAGAGCGTCACGCCCGCCCTGCCCGCCGTCGAGGCCTTCGGTGAGCTGGACATGCCCGAGGCCCTCCTGAAGACGCTGGCCGCCCAGGGGGTCACCGACCCCTTCCCGATCCAGGCAGCCACGCTCCCCAACTCCCTCGCCGGGCGCGACATCCTCGGCCGCGGCCGGACCGGTTCCGGCAAGACCCTCGCCTTCGGCCTGGCCCTCCTGGCCCGCACCGCCGGCCACCGCGCCGAGCCGAAGTCGCCGCTCGCCATGGTCCTGGTCCCCACGCGCGAGCTGGCCCAGCAGGTGACGGACGCGCTCACCCCGTACGCGACGGCGGTCAACCTCCGCCTCGCCACCGTCGTCGGCGGCCTCTCCATCACCCGCCAGGCGAGCACCCTCCGCCGCGGCGCGGAGATCATCGTCGCCACCCCCGGCCGCCTCAAGGACCTCATCGAGCGCGGCGACTGCGACCTGTCGCGGGTCCGCGTCACCGTCCTCGACGAGGCCGACCAGATGGCCGACATGGGCTTCATGCCGCAGGTCACGGCGCTGCTCAAGCAGGTCGAGCAGGGCGGCCAGACCATGCTCTTCTCGGCGACGCTCGACAAGAACATCGACCGGCTCGTACGGATGTTCCTCACCGATCCCGTCGTGCACTCCGTCGACCCGTCCGCGGGCGCGGTGACGACGATGGAGCACCACGTGCTCTACGTCGCCGACGAGACGGACAAGAAGGCCGTCGCCATGCGCATCGCCGCCCGCGAAGGCCGCGTGATCATGTTCCTGGACACCAAGCGCGCCGTGGACCGCTTCACCAAGCGGCTCCTCGCCAACGGCGTCCGCGCCTCCGGACTGCACGGCGGACGCTCGCAGCCGCAGCGCAACCGCACGCTCGACCAGTTCAAGAACGGCCAGGTCACCGCGTTGATCGCGACGAACGTCGCGGCCCGCGGCATCCACGTCGACGACCTCGACCTCGTCGTGAACGTCGACCCGCCCACCGACCACAAGGACTACCTCCACCGCGGCGGCCGCACCGCTCGTGCGGGCGAGTCCGGCAGCGTCGTCACCCTCGTCCTGCCCGACGAGAAGCGCGAGATGACGCGGCTCATGACCGACGCCGAGATCCGCCCGAACACGGCCCGCGTCACCTCCTCCGACGAGGAGCTGGTGCGGATCACCGGGGCGCGCGAGCCCTCCGGCGTGCCGGTCGTCATCGAGGTGCCGCAGCCGCAGCAGCAGCCCGCCGCACGGGGCGGCGCCCAGCGGCGCCGGCGTCCGCGCGGCGCCGGAGGCGCTGCCGCGGGCCAGGGTCAGGGCCAGGGGCAGCGCAGGGTTCCCCGTCAGGGTCAGGGCCAGGGCGGTCAGGGCCAGGGCGGCCAGGCCAGGAGCGGTTCCGCCGGGGCCGGCGGCAACGGCGGCGGCGGTCGTGCCCGCCGCGGGCGCGCCGGTGGCGGAGCACAGGGAGGCCGCCGCTCCGCGGCGTGACACCGCTTCCCGTCGTACCAGTACGAGAACCGCCCGCAGCCCCTCGCCGAGGCTGCGGGCGCGCCGGAAGGAGCCCGCCCGATGACACCGGAGCGCGAACCCGTCGCCCTGCCCCTGCTCGACGACGACCGTGCGGCCCTGCGCGCCGACTGCGGCAGCTGCTCCGGGCTGTGCTGCGTGGCCCTCACCTTCTCCAAGTCCTCGGACTTCCCCGTGAACAAGGACGCGGGCGAGCCCTGCGGCAACCTGGCGGAGGACTTCAGGTGCGGCATCCACCGCGACCTCCGGGACAAGGGTTACCGGGGTTGCACCGTGTTCGACTGCTTCGGTGCGGGGCAGCGGGTCTCCCAGGGCACCTTCGAGGGGCGCGACTGGCGTCGGGATCCGGCCACCGCGCGCCAGATGTTCGAGGTCTTCCCGCTCATGCGGCAGATCCACGAACTGCTCTGGTACCTGACCGAGGCGCTCACCCACCCGCAGACCCGGCCGATCGCCGCCGACCTGGAGCGCGTCCTCGCCGAGACCGAGCGGCTGGCCCAGGGCAGCCCCGACGCGGTCGCCCGGACGGACGTCGCCGCGCACCGCCAGGTCGTCAACACGCTCCTGCTGCGCACCAGCGAACTCGTCCGTGCCGAGCACCACGGCCAGAGCGGTCGCGGAGGGAAGGGCGGCAAGGGCGGCAAGGGTGCCAAGAAGAAGGACCGCAGGGGCGCCGACCTCATCGGCGCGCGGCTCAAGGGCGCCGACCTCAAGGGCGTCGACCTGCGCGGCGCGTACCTCATCGGCGCCGATCTGCGCGACGCCGACCTGCGGGCGGCCGACCTCATCGGCGTGGACTTCCGCGACACGGACCTGCGGGGCGCCGACCTGACCGGCGCGCTCTTCCTCACCCAGTCGCAGGTGAACGCGGCCAAGGGCGACGACCGTACGAGACTCCCCGCCGCCCTCCACCGTCCCGGGCACTGGTCCCAGGACTGATCACCTGGCCGCGAGCCGCTACGTGTCGCACTCCAGCACCGTCCGGCACAGCGTGCACCGCACCCGCATCCGGCCCCGCACCGGCACCCGGATCCGCTGATGGCAGGTGGGACAGGGGAACGTCACGCGGAGCGCGCCGCGACCGCCGCTGCCGTCGCCGTCGTCGGAGAAGCTGTACGCCCCCGCGGCCCCCGACGCCCCCGCCCCTCCGTTCGCCGTCGCCCCGCCCCGCCCCGCCGTCCCGTGCTCGCGCGCGTACCGCCGGTCCTTCGCGTACCGCCGCCGCCCCGCCCACCCCGCCGCCGTCAGCGGCGGCTGCTGCTCGTCGCGGCGGGCCTGGGCGAGCCCCTTCGTGTACGCCGTGTAGGCCTGCGCGCTGGTGAACCACGTCTCCGGCGCCTCGCCGAACGCCAACGCCCGCTTGGCCAGGACGTATCCGAATTCCTCCGGGGTCAGATAGCCGAGCTTCTGCGAGGAGGCGCCGTCCTCGCGGTAGGCGTCGAGCAGCAGCCAGCCCGCGCCCAGGTACGTGGTGGCGGTGTCGGTCAGGATCTCGTTGTCGCGCGTGCCGGGGAACGACAGGTCGAGCCGGTGCAGATACACGTGCATGACCTCGTGGGCGAGGGCCGCGCCGATGTCCCTGCGATGCGTGCGGAAGCGGTCGTTCAGTTCGATGAAGTACTCGGGCCCCGCGGCGAGTTCGACGGACGCGGCGTGCTGCATCTCGCGGAAGCCGACGATCATCCGGGCGTCGGGCAGGTGCAGGTGCCGCACCATCTCGCGGGCCACCCGCTGCGCGCCGAGGTGCAGGTCGTCCTGGTCGCCGAAGGCCACGTCGGCGGGGGCAACGCTGGCCTCGAAGGAGTGCACGGTGTCGTACGAGAGGCGTTTGTAGAGCGCCGTGACGGCGGCGCGCACGGTCTCCAGATGGGGGTAGCCGTGCACGACTGGACCGCCGTCGACCGTCACGTCCGTACCTCCTGACGCCACCCACCGGACACCGCGACCGGCCCTGCCCGGGCATCGCGATCCGCCTCAACTGTACGGCGCTCGCCTCGCCCCGACCGGATCCCGGCGACACGCCGTGGCCGGAAACCGCCCCTTGTCGTGAGCGGACACCGATCTCCATAATCCGCAACAACGCTTTGGCGGGCACATGTCACCCACGCGCATCCAGTGACGGCGCGACTGGGACGGCAGGGTTCGTCACGCGTGCACTGCCCCGCGAACCCCCCACCAAGGAGAGCCAGTTGAAGACCAAGATGCGTGGAGTGAAGAGAGCCGCCACCCTGGGCGCGATCGCGCTCGCCACCGTCAGCCTTCAGCCCGTCGCCGCCCAGGCGGCCCCGCACCCGGGCCCGGAGCCGAGCCCGAGCGTCGTCGGCGGCACCCGCGCCCAGCAGGGTGAGTTCCCGTTCATGGTCCGTCTCTCGATGGGCTGCGGCGGCGCTCTGTACGCGCAGAACATCGTGCTGACCGCCGCCCACTGTGTGGACGGCTCCGGCAACAACACCAGCATCACCGCGACCGCCGGCGCCGTGGACCTGCAGAGCAGCTCCGCGATCAAGGTGAAGTCCACCAAGGTCCTCCAGGCGCCGGGCTACAACGGCAAAGGCAAGGACTGGGCGCTCATCAAGCTGGCGAAGCCGATCGACCTGCCCACACTGAAGATCGCCAAGGACACCAAGTACAACAAGGGTGACTTCACCGTCGCCGGCTGGGGCGCCACCAGGGAAGGCGGCGCCCAGCAGCGCTACCTCATGAAGGCGACCGTCCCGTTCGTCAGTGACGCCGACTGCCAGGCCGCCTACGGCAACGAGCTGACGCCCGCCGAGGAGATCTGCGCGGGCAGGCTCGCCCAGGGCGGCGTGGACACCTGCCAGGGCGACTCGGGCGGCCCCATGTTCCGCAAGGACGACACCGGCGCGTACATCCAGGTCGGCATCGTCAGCTGGGGCAACGGGTGCGCGCGGCCGCAGTACCCCGGCGTCTACACCGAGGTGTCGACCTTCGCGGGTGCCATAGCCACGGCGGCCTCGCAGCTCTGAGGCCGGACGCCGTCGGGGCCTCCGCGGCCCCGACGGTTAGTCCAAGACCTGTCCCTCCTTTGTCCATGGGCGCGTCCGCCCCACCCGACGCATGGTGAGCGGCACGAATTCCGTCCCGTGGAGGGGTGCCGCATGCCGCCGTCAGACAGGTCAGGGCCGAGCCGTCGAGTCGTGGTCGCCACCGGCGCGATCGCCGGAATGGGCGTCGCCCTCGGCGCGGGCGGCAGCGCGTTCGCCGCACCCGCCGCACCCGGCACCGGAAGACGCCCCGCGGCCGAGGCGGTCCTGCGCTCCGCCGACCTGGACGTGCGCGTCGCCACCGCCTTCCCGAGCATCGTCTCGTACACCGACCGCGCGAGCGGCGCCCTGCTGCACGGCCGCGCCGACGCCCCCGCCACCGTCCTCATCGACGAGGCCGAGCACACCCCCAAGGTCACCGTCACGACGCGCCGCTCACGCGCCGCGTACGTCCTGACTTTCGACGGCGGCACCCGGATCGACGTCGAGATCACGGTCGAGGGCCGACAGGTCCACTGGCGCGTCACGAAGATCACGGACACGGCCGCGCTGCGCGTCGGCACCCTGCGCATCCCCGGACTCACCCTGCTCGCCGTGCGCAGCGACCAGCCCGGCGCCGCGCTCCTCGCCGCCAAGGTGCAGCTCGACAAGGCCAAGAGCGGCGACACCCTCGTACGACCCGCGAAGGACACGCCCGCCGAGGCGCCGACCGGCTGCGCGTACGCCGTCGTCGCGCACGACCGCCTCGGCGGCGCCGTCGAGACGAACACTGTCTACGACAAGCCCACCTCCGAGGCCGGCACCACCTGGGAGAACGGGCGCCTGTGGCGCGAGACGGTACGAGCCGGTGACCACGCCGAGGCACGTCTGGCGCCCGGCCAGTGGACGCACCGCGCCGCCACCGCCCCCATCGATGCCACCGAACCCCTCCCGTACGCCACCGTCGTCATCACCGGTGACCGCAACGGCGACGGCAAGGTCGACTGGCAGGACGCCGCGATCGCCTTCCGCGACATCATGGTCACCCCCCTCGGCGCCGACGAGCAGCACCTACGGGTCGTCCCGCACATCCCCTTCAACTTCGCCTCGCAGGCCACCAACCCGTTCCTCGCCACCCTCGACAACGTCAAGCGCATCCACCTGGCGACCGACGGGCTGCGCCAGTACACGCTCCTCAAGGGCTACCAGTCCGAGGGCCACGACTCCGCCCACCCCGACTACGCGGACAACTACAACACGCGCGCGGGCGGCCTCGACGACCTCAACACCCTGGTCCGCGAGGGCAAGAAGTGGAACAGCGACTTCAGCGTGCACGTCAACGCCACCGAGTCGTACCCCGTCGCCAAGGCGTTCTCCGACGAACTCGTCGACAAGAACAACGAACAGTGGGACTGGCTCGACCAGAGCTACCGCATCGACCAACGCCGCGACCTTGTCTCCGGAGACATCGTCAAACGCTTCGCCGACCTGCGCGCCCAGACCCACCCCGGCCTGAACGCCCTCTACATCGACGTGTTCCGCGAGTCCGGCTGGACCTCCGACCGCCTCCAGCGCGCTTTCCGCGAACAGGGCTGGACCATCACCACCGAGTGGGGCCACGGCTTCGAGCGCTCCGCGATCTGGTCGCACTGGGCCACCGAGACCGACTACGGGGGCGACACCTCACGCGGCATCAACTCCCGCCTCATCCGCTTCGTCCGCAACCACCAGAAGGACGTCTTCGCCGACAAGTGGCCCACCCTCCTGGGCGTCGCCCGCATGGGCAACTTCGAGGGCTGGGTCGGCAAGACCGACTGGCACGCCTTCTACGCCCTGATCTGGACCCACTCACTGCCCGCCAAATACCTCCAGGCGTACCCCGTCAAGACGTGGGGCGAGCACGACATCAGCTTCTTCGGGAAACCGGGTACGACCGTCTCCGACGCCACCGGAAAGCGCCGCATCACCACCGACGGAAACGTCGTCTACGAAGACGGCCGCTACCTCCTGCCCTGGGAACCCCGCAAGGCAGACGACCCCGCCAAGCTGTACCACTACAACCCCTCCGGAGGGACCAGCACCTGGCAGCTGCCCCGTGGCTGGGCACGCCGCTCCCGCGTGGCGCTCCACCGGCTCACCGACCAAGGGCGCGTCTTCGAGTCGTACGTCTCCGTAGTGGGCGGAAAAGTCACCCTCAAGGCGGAGCCGAAACAGCCCTACGTCCTCTACCGCGAGCGCGCCGCCGCCCCGCCCGACCCGCGCTGGGGCCAGGGCACCCCCCTGCACGACCCCGGATTCCACTCCGGGTCCCTCAAGGGGTGGAAGGTCACCGGCCCCGCCTCCGTGGAACTCAGCCCCCTCGGCGACCACGAACTGGTCATCGGCGCGGGCGGCGCCGCCTCCGTCGGACAGCGCCTCGCCCGCCTCAAGGCCGGCACCTACGTCGCGTCCGTGCAGGTCGAAGTCGGCGAGAAGCCGGGGGAGCGGCGCACCGCCACCCTGCAGGTGCGCACCGCGGACGGCATCACCGCCGCCAACTCCACCGACACGTCCACCGCCGGGAACTACGTCGCCGCCGACCGCAAGCACGGCACCCGCTTCCAACGCATGTTCACGCACTTCACCGTCCCCGAAGGCGGCGGCACGGCCGAGCTGACGCTGCGCGCCGCGGCGGGCGACGCACGCGTGCGCTTCGACAACGTACGGATCACCGCGACCCCGCGCCCCGCCAAGCTGCCCCGCGCCACCCTCGCCCACGAGGACTTCGAGCACGTCCCGCAGGGCTGGGGCCCCTTCGTCAAGGGCGACGCGGGCGACGTCACCGACCCGCGCACCCACATCGCGCAGCGCCACGCCCCGTACACACAGCGCGGCTGGAACGGCAAGGCGATCGACGACGTCATCGACGGCACGAACTCGCTGAAGTCACGCGGCGAGAACACCGGGCTCGTGTACCGCACCGTCCCGCACACCGTCCGCTTCGAACCCGGCAAGCGGTACCGCGTCTCCTTCCGGTACGAGAACGAGAAGGCGGGCCAGTACGCCTGGATCACCGCCGTCGACGAACCGGCACCCCGCGAACTCGACCGCAAGGACGTGCCGGTCGCCACCGGCCCCACCACGCTCTCCTACGAGTTCACCGCCCCCGCGAAGGGCGAGGCCTGGGTGGGCCTGCGCAAGACCGGCGACGACGGCAAGGCGGAGTTCGTGCTCGACGCGTTCGAGGTCAGTGAGGTCTGAGAATCCGAGCCGCGCAACGGGCCCGCCCCCTCTCCCGTGGAGGGGGCGGGCCCGGTCGTGGCGGGAGCCCTACGCGAACCGGACCGTCTCCCCGCCCTCCTCCAGCTCCAGAACCCACACCTCGTTCGCCCCGGCCCGCAGCACAGGACCGGGCACGTACAGCGTCGTCTGCGGCCCCGCCGACCAGTAGCGGCCCAGATTGAAGCCGTTCACCCACACGAAGCCGCGGGTCCAGCCAGGCAGCGCCAGGGACGCGTCACCCGGCGAGGAGACCTCCACCGTGCCCCGGTACAGACCGGGCCGCCCCTTCCCGGAACCCGCCACCGGAACCGCCCGCACCGCCGACGCCACGTCGAACGCGTCCAGGCGCAGCGCCCGCGCCCGCACCCCGTGCAGATACTGCCGCTCGTGCAGGATCCCCCCGGTGATCCCCTTGGACTCACCCGTCCGCGGCCCGTAATTGACCCGCCCCAAGGACTCCACCCACAGCTCCACGCGCGCGTGCCCCGCCACCGGGTCGAGCAGCGTCGGCGTGCCCTCCGTGAGAACGCCGGCCCGCTCCCCGTCGACGTACACCACCGCCCGATCCCGCAGCCCCCGCACACTCAGCGGATACGGCTCACGCGGCCCCGGCACCGTCACCGCGTACCGCACCAGACCGCGATCCACGTCCAGCTCCTCGAACGTGGGCGGAACGGCGTGCTCCGCCTCCGGAGAGCCCAGCACGTCAAGGACCGCGTCCAGCGGCGCCCACTCCGACAGGGCCGCCGACACGGGCTCGCCCAGCGACGGCAGCGGGGCAGGCGGCTCCGGCAGGGCAGTGGACGCGTACTCCGCGAGGACCTTACGGAACGCCCAGAACTTCGGCGTCACCCGGCCGAACTCGTCGACGGGCGCGTCGTAGTCGTACGACGTGACGTCCGGCTGCAGCTCACCGTCGTGCAACGCACCGCCGCCCCGGTTGGCGCCCGCCCAGCCCGCGAAGTTCGTACCGCCGTGCGCCATGTACAGATTCACCGACGCACCGCACTCCAGGATCTCGCGCAGCGCCGCCGCGGCGTCCTCCGCGCCCCGCACGACATGCTCCGCACCCCAGTGATCGAACCAGCCGCACCAGAACTCCATGCACATCAGCGGACCCTTCGGCCGGTGCCCGCGCAGCGTCCCGAAGCCCGCCCGCGCACCCGACCCGAAGTTGGCCGTCGCCAGCACCCCGGGAATCGAACCCCCGGTCAGCATGTGGTCCTCGGGCCCGTCCGACGTGAACAACGGCACCTCGACGCCCGCCGCGAGCAGCAGATCCGCAAGCCGCCGCAGATACACCCCGTCCGAGCCGTAACTGCCGTACTCGTTCTCGACCTGCACCATGATCACCGGACCGCCACGGTGCCGCTGCCGCTCCACGACCTGCGGCAGAAGCCGCCGGAACCAGCGGCTCACATGCCCCACGTACTCCTCGTCACGCGTCCGCGCCCGCGCCCCCACCGCACCCGTCAACCAGTGCGGAAGCCCCCCGTTCTCCCACTCCGCGCAGATGTAAGGGCCCGGCCGCACGATCGCCCACAGGCCCGCCTCGTGAGCCGCGTCCAGGAACCGGCCCAGCGCCTCGACATCGCGGTACACGCCCGGGCGCGGCTCGTGCAGATTCCACGGGACGTACGTCTCCACGCAGTTCAGGCCCATCGCCCGCAGCATCGCGAGACGGTGACCCCACTGCGCCTCGTGCACCCGGAAATAGTGCATGGCACCGGACAACAGCCGCACCGGCCGCCCGTCCACCTCGAAATCGTCCTCGCCGACCCTGAACCCGTTCATCGCGTCCTCTCGCTCACGTCCCGCCCACGATCACCTCTGGCGGGCCGCAGGGTCCATGGACAAAGATCGAGCCCGGTTGGACGCAAGGAGCGGGCCAGCGCCCGGACGAAAGGGACGCACGCGGATGTACCACACGTGGATGCGGTATTTCACCCCCAGCCCGGCCCACCACAAACTCGGCCTCGCCTGTCTCGGCGTCGGCCTGCAGCACGGCCTCCTGCCGACCGTCGGCCCCCGCACCCTCGACCACCACGTCGCCGTCGTCATCAGCTCCGGCGGCGGCTGGTTCCGCGGCCCCGACGGCCGCCGCACCACCGTCACCGCACCCGCCCTGATCTGGCTCACCCCCGGCGCCCGCCACCACTACGGACCCGACCCCGACACCGGCTGGGACGAGTGCTTCGTCGACTTCACCGGACCCGCCACCACCACGTACACCGAACTCGGCTACATCGAACCCACCCGCCCCGTCGTCCCCCTCTCCGACGCGGCAGGCGCCCGCGCCGTCGTCGCCCGCATCGCCCGCGCCGCCCGCCGCGGCAACCCCCTCCTCGAAGTCGAGACCGGCGCCGCCGTCCACGAACTCCTCGTCGCCCTGCGCCGCGCCCGCGCCGACATCGCCCCCGACGGCGACCCCGTCCTCCAGGCCCTCGCCCGCGACGCATTCCAGCCCCTGTCCGTCGCCGAACACGCCGCCCGGCACGGCATGACCCCCGCCGAACTGCGCACCGCCGTACGACGCGGCGCGGGATGCAGCCCCAAGGACTACCTCCTCGGCATCCGCCTCGGCCGCGCCAAAGAACTCCTCGCCGCCACCGAACTCCCCGTCGCCGCCGTCGCCCGCCGCGTCGGCTACGACGACCCGGCGTACTTTTCCCGCCTTTTCACCCGCCGGGTCGGAATGGCCCCCGTACGCTTCCGCGACCAGCAGGGAAGGGCCGTACCCGGCGGCTGGTCCCACCAGATACCCGACCCCGAGCACCCACCCATTTTGCGCTCTTCCGCCGGTGGCGGCCCCGGAGCCGCCACGTAGGCTCGGGGACCATGACCACCAGCCACACCAGCGACGACCACGTGAACGGCACGACCCCCGCCCAGGCCGCGGACGAAGCCGTGCGCGCCGAGCTGTCCCGCCTGCGCGACAGCATCGACAACATCGACGCCGCCGTCGTCCACATGCTCGCCGAGCGCTTCAAGTGCACCCAGCAGGTCGGCCACCTCAAGGCCCAGCACCACCTGCCGCCCGCCGACCCCAGCCGCGAGTCACGCCAGATCGCCCGCCTCCGCGAACTCGCCGAGAGCGCCAAACTCGACCCGGCGTTCGCCGAGAAGCTCCTCAACTTCATCATCGCCGAGGTGATCAGGCACCACGAGAGCATCGCGGACAACAGCCTGGTCGGCGGCGACGCGCCCAGGGCGTAACACACCCCGGGCGCCCCCGGTCACCCGGTCTTCGCCGGACCCGCGTCGCCCAGATCCAGGGGATTCAGGCGCACGCCGCCCAGGTCCATGCCGCCCAGGTGCAGGCCGCCCTGGTCCAGCACCACACCGCCGGCTTCGGTCTCCTCGGGACCGGACACGGCCCCCGGCTGCTTCGCGGGCTCCTTCACGGGGTCCGGCATGGAGACCTTCCCGGACTGCATGCACTGGTCGTGGATCGCGGCCGGGTCCAGGCCGTCGACCTTGACGACCTGAACGGCGGCGATCTGCTCGATGGCCTTCTGCACGCTCGCGCAGACGGTCTCCAGGATCTTGGCGTCCGGGGCCGCGGGAGCCGTCGGAGCCGTGGGCGGCGGCGGATCCGCGGCGACGGCGGTACCCGCCGTCGCGAGCGGCCCGAAAACAGCGGCGGCGGCCAGCCCGACACAGGCCAGGGTGGTGCGAGTACGCATGATTCTCCCTTGAACAAAGCGGTTCCGTCAGTACGTCCCACCTCATTCACCGACCCCGCACGCCGGGCCGCACGCGGGACACCCCCATTCAGCGGGTCACCCCACCACTCCCGGCGTACCGGCCGGGCGGCACGGTCCACCGGAAACAACTCCTACGACTAAGTCGGTGCCATCGGGCAGCATGGCCCCCATGCCCGTACTGACGCGCGACGAAGCGCAGACCCGAGCCCAGCTCATCGACGTCCACCGGTACACGGTCGAGCTCGATCTGACCCGGGCGGCCGACCCCGCCCGCGACACCTTCGACTCCCACACCGTCATCCGCTTCAGCGCCCGCACCCAAGGCGCCACCTTCGTCGAGCTCAAGCCCGCCGAGCTGCGCTCCGTCACCCTCGACGGGCAATCGCTGGACCCCACCGCACTCGTCGACAACCGGCTCGCCCTCGACGCCCTCACCCCCGGCGAACACGAACTCCGCGTCGACGCCACCATGCGGTACTCCCGCACCGGCGAAGGCATGCACCGCTTCACCGACCCCACCGACGGCGAGACGTACCTCTACACCCAGCTCTTCATGGAAGACGTGCAGCGCGTCTTCGCCGCCTTCGACCAGCCCGACCTCAAAGCCGTCTTCGAGCTGACCGTCACCGCCCCCGAACAGTGGACCGTCCTCGCCAACGGCACCACCGAACACCTCGGCACCGGAAAATGGCGCGCCGCACCCACCCCCCTCATCTCCACCTACCTCGTCGCCGTCGCCGCGGGACCCTGGCACACCGTCCGCACCGAACACCGCGGCCTGCCCTTCGGCATCCACTGCCGCCGCTCCCTCGGCCCCTACATGGACGCCGACGCCGAGGAAATCCTCGACATCACCCGCGCCTGCTACGACCGCTACCACGAGAAATTCGACGAGCCCTACCCCTTCGACTCCTACGACCAGGCGTTCGTCCCCGAATTCAACGCCGGCGCCATGGAGAACCCCGGACTCGTCACCTTCCGCGACGAATTCATCTACCGCTCCGCCGTCACCGACACCGAACGCCAGACCCGCGCCATGGTCATCGCCCACGAAATGGCCCACATGTGGTTCGGCGACCTCGTCACCCTCCGCTGGTGGGACGACATCTGGCTCAACGAGTCCTTCGCCGAGTACATGGGCTTCCAGACCACCGCGGAAGCCACCCTTCCCCAAGCTCTCAACTCCGTTCGAGCAGGGGACACCCCATCCACGGACCCGTGGACCGACTTCGGCATCTCCCGCAAATCCTGGGGCTACGACGCCGACCAACGCCCCTCCACCCACCCCGTCGCCCCCGACCCCGACGCCGTCCCCGACACCGCCTCCGCGATGCTCAACTTCGACGGCATCTCCTATGCCAAGGGCGCCAGCGCCCTCCGCCAGCTCGTCGCCTGGCTCGGCGAGAAGGACTTCCTCGCCGGCATCAACACCCACTTCGCCCGCCACAAATTCGGCAACGCCACCCTCGCCGACTTCATCGACTCCCTCGCCCACGCCACCGATCGCGACGTCCACGCCTGGGCCGAAGCGTGGCTGCGCACCACCGGCGTCGACACCCTCACCCCCAAGGTCACCCACACCGGCCGCACCTGGACCCTCACCGTCGACCGCGACAGCGGCCCCGACCACGAAGGCGGCCGACCCCACCGCATCGCCGTCGGCGTCTACGACCGCGACCTCTCCGGAGCCCCCGCCCTCGTCCTGCGCGAACGCTTCGAGACCGACGTCCCCGCCACCGGCACCGACACCCCCCGCGACGGCGGCCGCCCCGCCCTCATCGTCCCCAACGACCAGGACCTCACCTACGCCAAGATCCGCCTCGACGACGTCTCCGAGGAAACCGCCCTGCGCGGCCTCTCCGGCGTACCCGACGCCCTCACCCGCGCCGTCCTGTGGAACAGCCTCCGCGACATGGTCCGCGACGGCGAACTCGAAGGCACCGCCTACCTGGAAGCCGCCCGCGCCCACCTCCCCGAGGAAACCGACCTCGCCATCGTCCAAGGCGTCCTCGGCTTCGCCACGCTCCACATCGCCGACCGCATCGCCACCCCCGCCCAACGCCCCGCCGCATTCGCCGTCCTCGGCGACCTCTGCCGCGACCTCATCCGCCGCACCGAAGACGGCACCAACCCCGGCCTGCGCCTCACCGCCGTCCGCGGCTACATCGACGTCGCCACCCAGCCCGCACCCCTCCAGGCCTGGCTCACCGAAGGCACCGTCCCCGGCGGACCCGAACTCGACCCCGAACTGCGCTGGCGCGTCCTCACCCGCCTCGCCGTCCTCGACGCCACCGACGAGACCGCGATCGCCGCCGAACTCGAACGCGACCCCAGCGCCACCGGCCGGGAAGGCGCCGCCCGCTGCCGCGCCGCACTCCCCGACGCCGCCGCCAAACGCGCCGCCTGGGACGCCATGTTCGGCTCCGACGACCTGTCCAACTACCTGTTCACCGCCACCGCACAAGGCTTCTGGCAACCCGAACAGGCCGACCTCGTCAGGGAATACGTCCCCCGCTACTACGAAGACGCCGTCGCCCTCGCCGCACGCCGCGGGCCCGCCATGGCCGAAGCCGCGGGACGGTACGCCTTCCCCGCCCCTATCGTCGACACCGAAACCCTCCGCCTCGGCGAACGCTGCCTCCGCGACGCCGACCCCACACCGGCCCTGCGCCGCAAGCTCGTCGACCAACTCGACGACCTGGCACGGGCGCTGCGCGTACGGGAGAGCGGGGCGGACACGGCCGACGAGGTGGGCTGAGACCGGCCGGGGGCGGGCGGGGGAGTGTGCCTTTCCCCCCGACCTCGGGAGCCGGGGCGTGTGGCGGCGCTGGGGGAGGGGGCAGCGCCCCGCCCCCGGCTCAGCCGGAACCCGGCAGGATCGCCGTCCCGCCCCCCCGGGACACCCCTAGGGCCTGTGTCGGAAGTCCCGCCTGCCCCGCGACGCCCGGCACAGGCCCTAGCACTCCCCGCACCCCCACACGTTTTCTCCGCACGGCAGTACCACTTTCGGGTTCCCTTCGTCGCGGTATTCGGGCGAACCCCTCACGCGGCGTACAGGCTGGTGCCCCTGTACGCGCACCCGAAGGACAGCCCCATGAGCACCCCGCGTACCCCGCACACCCCGCCGCCCCTCGCCGGCGGCGCCCAAGGAGCCGACGCCCTCGAGCCATTACTCGACATCGCGCTCCACGCCCTCCGCACAGGCGCCACCGCCCGCGGCGGACCCCTCCCCGCAGGCGGCCCCGAAGCCGTCGCCGCACACGTCCACGCCGCCACCCACCCCGTACTGCCCGACCACGGCACCGGCCCCGAAACAGCGCTCCGCACCCTCGTCCACACCCTCACCGCAGGCGCCGCCGACCCCGCCGAACCCCTCTGCGCCGCCCACCTCCACTGCCCACCCCTCGCCGTCGCCACCGCCGCCGACCTCGCCGCGTCCGCCCTCAACCCCTCCATGGACTCCTGGGACCAGGCCCCCGCCGCGACCGCCCTCGAAACACTCGTCACCCGCGCCCTCGCCGCCCAGATCCACGACAACGGCGACGCCCTCATCACCACCGGCGGCACCGAAGCCAACCAGCTCGCCCTGCTCCTCGCCCGCGAAGCCCCCGCCACCCGCGGCCCCGTCCGCCTCATCACCGGCGCCAACGCACACCACTCCCTCACCCGCGCCGCCTGGCTCCTCGGACTCCCCGAACCCGTCACCGTGCCCGCCCCCGCGGGCACCCTCGACCCCGCCGCACTCGACGACGCCCTCACCGAACTCGGCGGCCCCCCGGGCACCTGCCTCGTCGCCGCCACCGCAGGCACCACCGACGCCGGCCTCATCGATCCCCTCGACGACATCGCCGACCTCTGCGCAGCCCACGGCGCCCGCCTCCACATCGACGCCGCCTACGGCGGAGGACTCCTCTTCAGCGACACCCGCAGAACACAACTGCACGGCATCGCACGCGCCGACACCGTCGCCCTCGACCTCCACAAACTCGGCTGGCAACCCGCCGCCGCAGGCCTCATCGCCGTCCGCGACCCCCACGACCTCGACGCCCTGAACCACCGCGCCGACTACCTCAACGCCGACGACGACACCGACGCGGGCCTCCCCGACCTCCTCGGCCGCTCCCTGCGCACCACCCGACGCCCCGACGTACTCAAAATCGCCGTCACCCTCAAAGCCCTCGGCCGCACCGGACTCGGCCGACTCGTCGACCAAGTCTGCGACCAGGCACGGCAGTTCGCCGAACTCATCGACGCCCACCCCGCCTTCGAGCTCTACGACACCCCCGCCATCAGCACCGTCCTGTTCCGCCCCACCCACGCCACCGACGACCACATCGCCCACGTACGACGACGCCTCCTCACCGAAGGCACCGCCGTCCTCGGCCGCGCCGACCTCGACGGCCGCCGCTGGCTCAAGACCACCCTCCTCAACCCCCACACCCGCCCCGGCGACCTCAGCGCACTCCTCAAGCTCGTCGAAGAAGCCGCAGCGACACACACCTCCGAAACCCTCTCCACCCCCACCTCCACCGACCCCACGAAAGGAACCGACCCCCGATGACCGGCACCCCCGACCACCCCGGCCCCCAACCGCCCACCACCACCCCCGAAAACCCCCGAGACCTGGTCGGCATCGGCATCGGCCCCTTCAACCTCTCCCTCGCCGCCCTCGCCCACCCCCTCACCGAACTCGACACCGCCTTCTACGAACAACGCCCCGACTTCCACTGGCACCCCGGACTCCTCATCGACGGCGCCACCCTCCAAGTCCCCTTCCTCGCCGACCTCGTCACCCTCGCCGACCCCACAAGCCCCTGGACCTTCCTCAACTACCTCAGAACCCGCGAACGCCTCTTCCCCTTCTACTTCGCCGAGCGCTTCCACATCCAACGCGCCGAATACGACGCCTACTGCCGCTGGGTCAGCGAAAACCTCCCCGCACTCCACTTCGGACACCAGATCGACGCCGTCCGCTGGAACCCCGAACGCGACCTCTTCGAAGTCGACTACACCCAACTCGACACCGAAGGCGAAGCCGAAGCCCTCGGCCGCACCCACACCCGGAACATCGCCCTCGGCATCGGCACCGCCCCCTACATCCCCGACCCCCTCAAACCCCTCGCCGAAGCCCCCACCGTCCCCGTCATCCACTCCGCCGACTACCTCGACCACCGCGAACTCCTCCGCACCGCCGACCACGTCACCGTCATCGGCTCAGGACAGTCCGGCGCCGAAATCTTCCTCGACCTGCTCCGCACCCGCCCCGCAGGACGCGAGAAGATCCACTGGCTCGCCCGCACCGAAGCCTTCGCCCCCATGGAGTACTCCAAGCTCGGCCTCGAACACTTCACCCCCGACTACACCCGCTACTTCCACGCACTCCCCGAAGCCGTACGCGACGGCCTCGTCCCCCACCAATGGCAACTCCACAAAGGCATCGACACCGACACCATCACCGCCATCCACGACGAGCTCTACCGCCGCACCCTCCACGGCGGCTGGCCCGACGCCGTCCTCACCCCCGGCGTCTCCGTACGCACCGCGGGACGCGTCGCCACCACCCGCGTCGAACTCCACCTCGAACACCTCCAACAAGGCACCCGCTCCCGCCTCACCACCGACGCCGTCGTCCTCGCCACCGGCTACCGCGAACGCCCCCTCGACCAACTCCTCGCCGGCCTCGACCCCTACATCCGCAAGGACTCCTCAGCCCGCCCCCGCATCGACGACCAGTACCGCCTCGTCCTCGACCCCTCCGTCACCGGCTCCGTCTACGTACAGAACGCCGAACGCCACACCCACGGCGTCGGCACCCCCGACCTCGGCCTCGCCGCCTGGCGCAGCGCCACCATCCTCAACAGCCTCACCGGCCGAAACCCCTACCCCCAGCCACAACGCACCGCCTTCACCAGCTTCGGCCTCCAGACCCCCGACCGCCCCACCAACACCACAGCCCGCATCGGCGAACAACGCACCAACCTCGTACGCCTCAAGACGTGACCACACCCGAGACCGGCCCCCCGAGCTCCCCGACACGCGCCACCACCCGCCGCGACATCGGACACGACCACACCGCGACACCCCTCACCACCCCGGCCGCCAACGGATGCGCGTCGGGGTGCTCCGGACACTCCGGCCACACAGCGGGCTTCAACTCCGCACACAGCGCCTCGACCGCCCAGTCCTGCGCCTGATCCGCGAAGTCCGCCACCTGCTCCGCATCACTCGCCCCGAACCGCGGCACGAGCCCCGCACCCGAACCGTCGGGACCATAGAGCATCACCAGCTCACCGACCGCGGCGTCCCACTCCTCGCGGACCCTCACCCGCACCGCACACGTGGCCTTCACATCGCGGAGCACCGGCTCCAACAGCGTCGCAAGTTCCTCGTTCATGGGCTGAATTGTCCGGCCCCAAGCGCTCATACGTCCGCGAATATTCCTCCGCAAAAAGGGCCCAGCAGCGAAATAGCAGGCCCCGCGCACCCGTTCAGACCACCATGACCACAGACTCCACCGCCGCCTGGACCGCAGCCTTCCGCTCCGCCGTCGTCAGCCCGTACGAGATCATCGACCTCTTCGGACTCCGCGGCTTCGACGGACACACCCTCCGCCAGACCATCCGCCTCGACGGCGGCGGCACCGCCCTCCGCATCCGCCTCAGCAACCGCTACGGCAAGGAACCCCTCCACATCGGCGGCGCCCACCTCGCCAGACGCACCGAAGGAAGCGGCATCGACAGCGGCAGCGACACCCCCGTCCGGTTCGCAGGCGCCGAGGACTTCACCATCCCAGTGGGGGAGGAGCTCGTCAGCGACCCCGTCGACGGCCCCGTCACCGCGGGCGACGAGCTCACCCTCACCCTCTGGCTCCCCGACGAAACCGGCCTCTCCACCTACTCCGCCGTCCCCCTCCGCACCGGATACGCCGCCCCCGGCAACGCCCTCACCGCGGACACCCTCGACGGCATCGAAGGACTCGAAGAGCTCGCCACCCGCCACTACATCACCGGCGCCGACGTCCTCGCCCCCGCCGGCACCCGCATCGCCGTCGCCTTCGGAGACTCCTGGTTCGAAGGCACCGGCACCACCGCCGACACCGACCAGCGCTTCCCCGACCTGCTCAACAACCGCCTGCGCGACGCCGGAAGCACCGGCTGGGTGGTGAACCAGGGCCTCTCCGCCAACCGCCTGCTCACCGACGAGATCGGCGAACACGCCCTCGCCCGACTGCAACGCGACGCCCTCGACGTCCCCGGCGTCACCCACGTACTCATCCACTTCGGCCTCAACGACCTCGGCATCCCCGGCCAGGAGACCTACCCCGAACCCGCCCCCATCCCCACCACGGCCGACCTCATCGCGGGCCTCACCGCCCTCGCCGACCGCATCCACGCGGCCGGGCTCACCGCCACCGCCACCACCGTCGGCCCCTACAAGGACACGATCTACGAGGGCTACTCCACCCCCGAAGGCGTCGCCGTCGCCCGCGAGATCAATGACTGGCTCCGCGGCACCGACAGCCCCTTCGACTCCTACGCCGACTTCGCCGCCGCCGTCGCGGACCCGGCCGACCCCGACCGGATCCACGACGACTACGACAGCGGCGACGGCCTGCACGTCAACGACGCCGGAGCCAAGGCCCTCGCCGACTCCGTCGACCTCGCCACGCTCACGCTCTAGAACACGGGCGTGCCGTCCCGGGTCAGCTTCCAGTCCACCGACGCGAACTGACCCGGGTCCACCGTCCCCTTCGCCTTCACCCAGCCAATGATCGTGTTACGGATCTCCTCCGAATTCGCCCACAACTGCTTGGCCTTCGCGATGTGCGGGAAGTTGCCGCCACCACTCGCCCGATAGTTGTTCACGGCGAGCACGAACTCCGCCTCCGGATCCAGCTCCTTGCCCTCGAACCGCAGATCCACGATCCGCGAACCCACCGGCTTCGCGATGTCGATCTCATACGTCAGACCACTCACCGCGTCATAGTTGTAATCCGGCGTGTTGTCGGCATTCGTCAGCTTCGCCGGATCCACCGGACCGCCCGCGGGCGTCCGCACGTAATACCGCGCCGAGAACTCCAGATACTCCCGCACCTGCGCACCCGTCAGCAGCCGCGCCTCCAGGGTGTTCTCGAACGGATACAGACCCGCCGCATCCCGAATCGTCACCTCACCCGCAGGAATCTGCGCCGTACGCGAGAAACACGACGCCTGCGACAACACGGGAAGCGCCGCGTACGCCCCACCCTTCAACGCCTCCGCGACCGTCTCCCGCTGCACGAGGTTGATCAGGTCGATGATCGCGACATCCTTCACCGGACCCTCGGCCGTGCTCATCGCCGCCGTCGACGTACCGATCACCTGATTCACGTACGCCACGACCTTCTTGTGCTCGTCCGCAAGCAGCCGCGTGACCTTCCTGTCCTCCTCGACCGTGTTCGAGTTCAGGACCTCCGCGCCGACCCTCTCCACCGTCCAGCGGCCCTTCGACCACACCAGATCGAAGTCGAACAACGTCAGCCGCTGCCCCCACTTCAACGGCTCCGACAGCACGACCTTCTTGCCCGTCTTCTTGTTCTCCACGAAGTACTCGGGAATCTCCGTGTGCGCATGACCCACCAGAATCGCGTCGATCCCCGGCACCTGCTCCGCCACCAGACCCGCCGCGTTCTCCACATACGGCAACTGATCGCCGTACGACGACGTGCCACTCGACCCCGAATGCGCCGACACGATCACCACGTCCGCACCCATCGACCGCAGCTTCGGCACCCACTTCGCCGCCTGCTCCTCAAGACCCGGGAACGTCATCTTCCCCTGCACGTTCGCCTTGTCCCAGATCGCGATACCCGGATTCGTCAGACCCAGCACCGCCACCTTCACATCACGACCGTGCGGCGTACGGAGCCGCTTCATGAAGTACGGCGCGAAAGCCGGCCGCTGCGTCTTCGCATCCAGCGCGTTCGCACCCAGCAGCGGGAAATCACACTGCTCCTCGAACTTCCGCAACACCGGAATACCGTAATTGAACTCGTGATTGCCGAGCGCCGCCGCGTCGTACCCGATCGCGTTCATCGCCTGCGCCATCGGATGCACCGGACCACGCTTCGCCGTGATCGGATCGACCTTCGCGTAGTAGTACGACAACTGCGTACCCTGAATCGTGTCGCCCGCGTCGATGAGGAGGGTGTTCCGGCGGCCCTTCTCCGCACGGACCCGGTTCACCAACGTGGAGATCTTCGCCAGACCCACATCGTTGTGATCCTTGTCGTCGAACTCCTTGTCCGTGAAATAGTCCCAGTTGAACACGTTGCCGTGCAGATCCGTCGTACCGAGCACGGTGAACGAGTAGCGCCGCTCCCGCCGCGCGGGCCTCCCGGCGCCGTGCGCGGACGCGGCCGACGGCGCCACAACCGCACCCGTCACCGCCACACCCACACCCGTCGCGGCGGACGTGCCCAGGAACTTCCTGCGGTTCAACGGCATCTCTGTACTCCTCGTCAGGGCCACGGGGCCACGCTCAACGCACATGGTTAACGCGCGTAGATTCTGACCCCGACCCCCACACGGGCAACAGACCCCGCAGGTTGCGATCCGATGACTGTCCGGTACGCCCACGCGATGCGAGAGTGACCACATGGACACAGACCAGCACCCCGCACCCGCCACCCCCTACGGCACCCCCGACGCCCCCCGCCTCGCCGTCCGCGGCGAAGCACACCTCGAAGTCGACCCCGAAATCGCCCGCATCGGCATCACCGTCCAAGCCCGCGGCACCGACCGCCGCGACGCCCTCAACGACCTCACCCACCGCAACACCACCGTCCTCGACCTCATCAAGACCTACGGCGAAGCAGTCGAGAAAATCGAGACCGGCACCTTCTCCATCAGCCCCCAACTCACCAAACACGGCCGCGGCGAACGCATCCGCGCCTACCACGGCCGCGTCCACACCACCGCCGAACTCACCGACTTCACCGCACTCGGCGAACTCACCACCCGCCTCGCCGACCTCGACCTCACCCAGGTCGAAGGACCCTGGTGGGCCCTCCGACCCGACTCACCCACCCACCGCCACGCCCGGCAGCAAGCCGTCCGCGAAGCCGTCCAACGCGCCCGCGAATACGCCGAAGCACTCGGCACCGGCCTCGCCGCCCTCGTCGAACTCGCCGACATCGGCGCCGACAGTCCCCCCGCCCCGAGCTACGGAGGATTCGCCGGCGGCATGCGCTCCGCCGTCGCCTACGGAGGCGCCCCCGACCTCACCGAAGCCCCGCCCCTCGACCTCGAACCCCAACGCCAACACGTCTACGCGACCGTCAACGCCCGCTTCACGATGACCCCACCGCACCTGTCGTAACGCTCATCGGAGCGGCGCCCCGCACAATTCAACACTTGTCAATAACCCTTCATGCAAAGGTTGTTGAGTAGTCACCCCCGACCAATTCTCTACCCACGGGTAAGGCCTAGGGTCGAACCATGCGCCGAGCGAAAATCGTCTGCACCCTGGGACCCGCGACCGACTCGTACGACCAGATCAAGGCCCTGGTCGAAGCCGGAATGGACGTGGCACGCTTCAACCTCAGCCACGGCACCCACGCCGAGCACGAGGAGCGCTACCAGCGCGTGCGAAAGGCCTCCGAGGAGACAGGACGCAGCGTCGGCATCCTCGCCGACCTTCAAGGCCCGAAGATCCGCCTCGGCCGCTTCCGCGAAGGCCCCGTACTACTCGAACGCGGCGACGAGTTCACCATCACCGTCGAAAACGGCGTCGAAGGCGACCGCCAACTCTGCGGCACCACCTACGACGGCCTCGCCGACGACGTCACCACCGGCGAACGCATCCTCGTCGACGACGGCAAGGTGACACTTGAGGTCACCGCCGTCGACGGCCCCCGCGTCACCACCACCGTCATCGAAGGCGGCATGGTCTCCGACCACAAGGGCCTCAACCTCCCCGGCGTCGCCGTCTCCGTCCCCGCCCTCTCCGACAAGGACCAGGACGACCTCCGCTGGGCCCTGCGTTCAGGCTTCGACGTCATCGCCCTCTCCTTCGTCCGCAGCGGACGCGACATCGAAGACGTCCACCGCATCATGGACGAAGAAGGCCACCGACTCCCCGTCATCGCCAAGGTCGAAAAGCCCCAGGCCGTCGACAACATCGAAGACATCGTCGCCGCCTTCGACGGCATCATGGTCGCCCGAGGCGACCTCGGCGTCGAAATGCCCCTGGAACAAGTCCCGATCGTCCAGAAGCGCGCGATCAAACTCGCCAAGCGCAACGCCAAGCCGGTCATCGTCGCCACGCAGATGCTCGACTCGATGATCGACAACTCCCGCCCCACGAGGGCGGAGGCAAGCGACGTGGCCAACGCCGTCATCGACGGCACGGACGCGGTGATGCTCTCCGGCGAGACGAGCGTCGGCAAGTACCCCATCGAGACCGTCAAGACGATGGGCCGCATCGTCGAAGCGGCGGAAGAGGACATCCTCGCGAAGGGCCTGCCCCCACTCACGGAACGCAACAAGCCCCGCACCCAGGGCGGCGCCGTCGCCCGCGCGGCAGCGGAAATGGGAGACTTCCTCGGCGCGAAGTTCCTGGTCGCCTTCACCCAGTCCGGCGACACGGTCCGCCGCCTCTCCCGCTACCGCTCACCCATCCCGCTCCTCGCCTTCACCCCCGACAAGGCGACACGCTCCCAGCTGAACCTCACGTGGGGCGTCGAGACCCTCCTCGGCCCGCACGTCGACTCCACCGACGCGATGGTCGACCAGGTGGACGAGCTGCTGCTCAAGATCGGCCGCTGCCAGAAGGGCGACGTCGTCGTCATCACGGCGGGCTCCCCGCCCGGGGTCCCCGGCTCCACGAACCTGGTCCGCATCCACCACATCGGCGAGGACGACAGTCCGAAGTAGCGGTTCAGTGTTTCGGGCCGACGTGGACGTCCATGAGGGCCACGTCGGCTTTGCGGGCGACGGAGATGTTGTACGGGTTCCCGTGCCGGGTGCAGTGCGTCCAGCCGACGCCGAGCGTGTTGAGGGTGCGGGTGAAGAGCTCCCTGATGTCGTCGGAGACGTTGGTGAAGAAGTAGCGGGGGTATTCGTAGCGCTTGCGCTCGCCGCCGACGAGGCGGGTCGTCCAGTTGGTGATGCGGCACCCGTCGGAGTGGATGAGCCCGCGGACGAAGTCCCACGGGTGGGCGTCGACGATCCCTTGTTGCCAGGGTTCGAGGGCGATCTTGCGGTCGTGCTTCTTGCCGGGGCCGTGCTGGGGGAAGAGGCAGGGCCAGTGTTTGCTCCAGGAAGTGACGTACTGGCAGCCGGTGCTCTGGACGCGGCACACCTTGTTCGTCGGACGTACGGCCGAGACGGCTTTGGCACAGGCGTCGATGAGGCCGGGCCACACATCGGCACAGGAAATCCGTAGGGAATAGACGCCCCGGCGCTGATGGCTGATGCAGCCGTCGCCGAGGTAGAGACCCAGCAGGTACGAATACGCAGCGGGGTCCTCGGGAGCGCGCGGCTCGTCCGCACACCGAGGGCACGGGTCGGCGCGACCGCGTTCGAGCGGCTCGATGCGGGTCTGCCAGGACCGGATGGCGGCTCTGGAGACGCCGGTCTCCTTGCTGACGGAGTTCAGGCTGCGGCCCTGGCCGACGAGGGCCAGGGCCCGCTTGCATGTGCCCATGTCGTACATGAGCTCACTCTGCTTGGAATTGATCTCCGGGGCGCAGCAAAAAGCGGATGTTCACGGGAACGGGAACATCCGCTTGCAGGTGCTGACCTTGGAGATAAAGGAAAAGTGCCCCGGGTGGGACTCGAACCCACACTGTAAGGTGTTTGAGACCTTCGTCTGCTGCCAATTGGACTACCGGGGCCCAGCGAATTAAAGGTTTACCCTGACCCGCTGCCCACCCACCATACCGCAGCTAGGTAGGCTCTTGGGAGCTGCACCCCTGCCCTGATCTAGGAGCCCCCGTGACCGCCCCCGAGTCGCCCCAGCCCACCGACGCGTCGGACGACGACAAGTCGCACGTGCCTCCGCTGACGACCCGCGTCGTCATCGCCGAGGACGAGGCCCTGATCCGGCTCGACCTCAAAGAGATGCTGGAGGAAGAGGGCTACAGCGTCGTCGGCGAGGCCGGTGACGGTCAGATGGCCGTCGAGCTCGCCCGCGAGCACAAGCCGGACCTGGTGATCCTGGACGTGAAGATGCCCGTCCTGGACGGCATCTCCGCGGCGGAGAAGATCGCCGAGGAGTCCATCGCCCCCGTACTGATGCTGACCGCGTTCTCGCAGCGCGACCTCGTGGAGCGCGCGAGGGACGCCGGCGCGATGGCGTACCTGGTGAAGCCGTTCAGCAAGAGCGACGTCGTGCCGGCCATCGAGATGGCCGTGTCCCGCTTCACGGAGCTGAAGGCGCTGGAGCAGGAGGTCGCGGACCTCTCGCAGCGGCTGGAGACGCGGAAGCTGGTCGACCGGGCGAAGTCGATTCTGCAGACGGAGTACGGCCTCACCGAGCCCGCCGCGTTCCGGTGGATCCAGAAGACGTCGATGGACCGTCGGCTGTCGATGCAGCAGGTCGCGGAGGCGGTCATTGAGGACGCCGAGGAGAAGAAGGCGTCGAAGGGCTAGTCCGTAGCCCCTGCGTTCGTGCCGAGGCCCGCACCCCCGTCGATGGGGGTGCGGGCCTCTTCGCGTCGGCGTGGGACGGAGTGTGCGGCTCAGTCCTCGCCGAGGTATGCCTTCCGCACGGACTCGTCGTGCAGAAGATCCCCGCCCGTGCCGGAGAGGACGATCTTGCCGACCTCCATGACGTGGCCGTGGTCGGCGAGGGAGAGCGCGGCCTGGGCGTTCTGTTCGACCAGGAGAATGGTCGTGCCGTTGGCCTTGAGCTCGGAGATCGTCGCCATGATCTTCTGCATCATGATCGGCGAGAGTCCCATGGAGGGTTCGTCGAGCATGAGGAGCTTGGGCTGGGACATCAGCGCGCGGCCCATGGCGAGCATCTGCTGTTCGCCGCCCGAGAGCGTGCCCGCGGCCTGCTTCTTCCGTTCTCCGAGGATGGGGAAGAGTTCGTAGGCGCGGTTGATGTCCTTTTCGATGCCTGCCTTGTCGGAGCGGAGGTAGGCGCCGAGGCGGAGGTTGTTCTCGATGGTCATGCGGGGGAAGATGTGGCGGCCTTCGGGGGAGTGGGCGAGGCCTTGCGCGACGATCTGGTCGGCGCGGTATTTCCGTAGCGGCTTGCCGTTGAACTTGATGGAGCCGCCCACGGGCTTCAGCAGTCCCGACAATGTCCGGAGCGTGGTCGTCTTGCCCGCGCCGTTCGTGCCGATGAGCGTGACGACTTCTCCGGCGTTGACTTTGAAGCTGATGCCTTTGACGGCTTCGATTTTGCCGTAGGCGACGCGGAGGTCCTCGACCTCAAGGAGTGCGGTCATTTGTTGTTCTCCTCGAAGGGCTCGCCGAGGTATGCGGCGATGACGCGGTCGTCCTGTTGCACGGTTTCGCTGGTGCCTTCGACGAGTTTTTCGCCTTGGACGAGGACGGCGACGCGGTCGCAGAGGTTGAAGATGAAGCGCATGTCGTGCTCGATGACGAGGACGGCGATGCCCATGTCGCGGATGGCGAAGACGAGTTCTTCGGTGGCGCGGGTCTCCTGGGGGTTCATGCCGGCCGTCGGCTCGTCGAGGAGAAGGAGACCCGGTTCGCTCGCCAGGGCTCGGGCGATCTCCAGCTTGCGCTGTTCTCCGTAGGGGAGGTTGCGCGAGAGGTGTTCGGCCTTGTCGGCGAGGCCGACGAACTCCAGGAGCTCCAGGGCGCGGGCCTTGGACGCCGCCTCCGCCTTGTGGAAGCCGGGGCCGCGCAGCAGGGCCGACCAGAGGCCTTCCTTGGTCCGCGTGTGGCGGCCTACGAGGACGTTCTCCAGGACCGTCATGTTGGCGAAGAGCCTGATGTTCTGGAAGGTGCGGGCGATGCCTGCCGCGGTGACCTTGAAGGATTTGGCGGGGAGGATGTCGCCCTTGTAGCGGACCTCGCCCTCGGTGGGGATGTAGAGGCCGGTGAGGCAGTTGAAGAAGGTGGTTTTGCCTGCGCCGTTGGGGCCGATGAGGCCGACGATTTCGCCGCTGTTGACGGTGAGGTCGACGGAGCGTACGGCGGTGAGGCCGCCGAAGCGCATGGTGACGCCGCGGGCGTCGAGGACGTTTTCGCCGGCCGGGGTGGCGGGGGTGCGGTCCTCTTTGGTGGTGTCGGTGGTCATGGGTCAGACCCCTGTCTTGCTGAGGGCTGCGGGTGGCGGCGTCTCGCCGGGGCTGAGTTCGGCCTCGTGGAATTCGAGTTGGCGGCGGCGGTTGGGGATGAGGCCTTCGGGGCGGAAGCGCATGAGGAGGACGAGTGCGAGTCCGAAGGCGAACAGCTGGTAGTCGCCGAGGAATTGGAGTTTGTTGGGGATGAGGTAGAGCAGTGCGGCGCCGACGAGGGGGCCGCTGATGGTGCCCATGCCGCCGAGGACGACGGCTGCCAGGAGGAAGGCGGAGTTGGGGGGCACGGAGTTCGCGAACTGGTATTGCTCCGGCGTCACGGTGTAGGTGACGTGCGCCTGGACCGTACCGGCGAGGCCGGCGAGTGAGGCGCCGAGGGCGAAGGCGATGAGTTTGACGCGGAAGCCGTTGATGCCCATGGCGAGTGCGGCGGTTTCGTCTTCGCGGATGGCGACCCAGGCGCGTCCGATGCGGCTGTTCTCGCTGCGTCGGAAGACGAGGACGACGACGAGGGTGATGAGCAGCATCAGGAAGAAGTAGTTGGCGAATCGGCCGATGGTCTGGCCGAGGATGCTGTGCTCTACGCCGAAGTCGAAGCCGAAGATTTTGAGGTTGGGGATGGAGGAGATTCCGTTGGATCCGTTGGTGATGTCGGGTCCGGAGGAGCCGTCGGAGTTGTTGGCGGCGAGGCGGAAGATTTCGCCGAATCCGAGGGTGACGATGGCGAGGTAGTCGCCGCGGAGGCGGAGTGTGGGGGCGCCGATGAGGACGCCGAAGACGAGGGATGCGCCTGCGCCGACGAGGATGGCGCCCCAGAAGGGGAGGTGGACGTCGAAGGGGGATGAAGGCGATCCGGAGACCATGGAGGCGGCGTAGGCGCCGACGCCGAGGAAGGCGACGTATCCGAGGTCGAGGAGTCCGGCGAGTCCGACGACGATGTTCAGGCCGAGGGCGACGGTGGCGAAGATGAGGATGTAGACGCCGATGGTGGCGTATTGGTCGTCGCTCTGGGTGAAGGGGAATGCGGCGGCGGCGAGGAAGGCGCCGGTGAGGGTGACGTTGCGGTGGCGTGCGGTGTACGTGGAGACCTGGGCGACGAGTCCGGCTTTGGCGAGTGCGGCGAAGCAGAAGCCGACGGTGAGGAGGAAGCCGATGAAGAGTTCGTCGTATTCGGTGCCGATGCCGTAGGTGAAGACGAGCAGGCCGACGGCGAGGGCCGCGATGATGATGAGGATTTCGAGGTACGAGTTGAGTTTGCGGGCCGGTGCCGGGGTGGTGTCGGCGGCGAAGGCGCCCTTGGTGATGGTGCTGGCGTTGCGGCAGCGGTGTTTGAACTGTTCCCAGGTGCTGTCCTCTTCGTCGACCGGGTAGGTGTGCGGCCGGTGGAAGGGGAGGGCGAGGGCGCCGATGAGGGCGGTGAGG
Source organism: Streptomyces venezuelae (assembly GCF_008642315.1). NCBI lineage: Bacteria > Bacillati > Actinomycetota > Actinomycetes > Kitasatosporales > Streptomycetaceae > Streptomyces > Streptomyces venezuelae. The sequence continues at coordinate 6,683,037 of NZ_CP029192.1, forward strand.
GTGGCGATGGCCGCTATCCAGCCGCCGGGTTCGAGGTTGGCGAGGCCGCCGAGTGTGTCGCTGATCGCGATGATCGTGTACCAGGCGGTGGTGAACGCGGCGATGGCGGCGTATTTGAGTGCGGCGTCGGTGCCGGCGGGGGCGATGGTGCGCAGGCCTTTTACTCCGTAGGAGGCGAGTCCGAGGAGTGTGGTGAGGGCGCCGGCGATGAGGACGAGGACTTGGAGGCCGCCGGGGTAGCCGTAGACGGTGAGGTCGCCGGGGAATTTGGCGGTCCAGGTCCAGGCCATGAACGTGGAGATGATGGTGAGGATGCCGCCGCCGGTGGTGAGGGCGCGGGCGGGGCCGACGGGGATGGGGATGAGCCCGGTGGGGGGCTTCTCCTTGTGCGGCTGGGGGCTGTCGGCCGTGGTGGTGTGTGTGGTCATTGGTGTCACGCCCTGTCCGCGACGCGCTCGCCGAGGAGGCCTTGGGGCCTGACGAGGAGTACGACGATGAGGAGTACGAACGCCCAGACGTCGGCCCAGGACTGGCCGCCGAGCTTGTCCATGCCGGGTACGTCGTTGATGTAGGCGGTGGCCATGGATTCGGCGAGTCCGAGGACGACGCCGCCGATCATGGCGCCGTAGATGTTGCCGATGCCGCCGAGTACGGCTGCGGTGAAGGCTTTGAGGCCGAGGATGAATCCCATGCGGAAGTCGATCTGGCCGTATTTGAGTCCGCGGGCGACGGCGGCGATGCCGGCGAAGGCGGCGCCGATGGCGAAGGCGACGACGATGACGCGGTCGGTGTTGATGCCCATGAGTTTGGCGGTGTCGGGGTCCTGCGCGGTGGCCTGCATGCCGCGGCCGATGCGGGTCTTCATGACGAACCAGCCGAGGGCGACCATGCAGATGGGGGCGGTGATGAGCAGGAAGACGTCGCCGGGTTGCATGGTGACGGAGCCGATGTGGATGGAGCCGCCGGGGAGTTCGGGGAAGGAGCGGGCCGACTTCGCTTCGGGGTACCAGGCCCAGACGGCTTGCTGGAGGGCGAGGGAGAGGCCGATGGCGGTGATGAGCGGGGCGAGGCGTGGTGCGCCGCGCAGGGGGCGGTAGGCGAAGCGTTCGGCTCCGATGGCGATGGTGGTGGAGACGAAGATGGCGCCTATGAGCATGAGGGGCAGGGCGGCCCAGACGCTGGTGCCGGCGGGGAGCCAGAGCCAGACGGTGAGGGCGCCGAATCCGCCGGTCATGAAGATCTCGCCGTGGGCGAAGTTGATGAGCTGGACGATGCCGTAGACCATTGTGTAGCCGATGGCGATGAGGCCGTACATGGATCCCAGTAGCAGGCCGTTGACCAGCTGTTGCGGCAGTTCGTGCACCGCAGTCCTCCGAGTCTTTCGTGCGACGGATGCGACGCCGCGCGGGGCGCTTGTCTGCGGCGCCCCGCGCGGGGGTTGTCGTGTGGGCTACGGGCCGGGGTCAGTTGCTCCCGGTGTAGGTGCCGGACTCGACGGGCTTCCAGCCGCTCTTGGGGTCGGTGGTCTTGACCTGGTACACGGTGAGCTGCTTGTTGGTGGCGTCGCCGTATTCGTCGAAGGAGACCTTGCCGGTGACGCCGTCGAAGGAGACGCCCTTCATGGCGTCGATGACCTTGGCGCGGGCGTCGTCGGGGAGCTTGCCGTCGTTGTCGTCGACGACCTTCTTGACGGCTTCGATGATGGCCCAGGCGCTGTCGTAGGAGTAGCCGCCGTAGGCCTCGTAGGCTTCCTTGAAGCCGGCCTTCTTGTAGTTGGCGATGAACTCCTTGGCGGAGGGCAGTTCTTCGACGGGCTGGCCGACGGAGGTGGCGTAGTCGCCGACGCCCTGCTTGCCGGAGAGCTTGATGAAGTCGGCGCTGTAGATGCCGTCGCCGCCGACGAGGGGGGCTTTGGAGCCGGCCTGCTTCATCTGCTTGCTGAGGGGTCCGGCCTGGGGGTACTCGCCGCCGTAGTAGACGAGGTCCGCGTCGCTGTTGCGGATCTTGGTGGCGACGGCGCCGAAGTCCTTGGTGTCGGGGTTGATGTGCTCGGTGCCGACGACCTTGCCGCCCAGCTTGGTGAACTCGTCCTTGAAGGTGGCGGCGAGTCCGGCTCCGTAGGTCTTCTTGTCGTCGACGACGAAGACCTTCTTCTTCTTGGCCTTGTTGTACAGGTACTGGGCGGCGAACGGGCCCTGGATGGCGTCCGTGGTGGCGGTGCGGAAGTAGGACTTGTAGGGGCGTGCCTTCTTGCCGCCGTTCCAGTCCGGGCCCTGGGTGAGGGCGGGGTTGGTGTTGGCGGGGGAGACCTGGACGAGTTTGGCGTCGTCGAAGACCTTCTGCATCGATTCGGCGACGGAGGAGTTCAGGGGGCCGACGGCTCCGAGGACGTCCTTGTCGGCGACGAGCTTGGTGGCGTTGGTCTGGCCGGACGAGGGCTGTCCCTGGTCGTCGAGGGCTTCGATCTTGAACGTGACGCCGTCGACGTACTCCTTGGCGTTGGCCTGCTTGGTGGCGAGGTCGACGGAGTTGCGGATGCCGAGGCCCAGCGCGGAGAGTTCGCCGGTCAGTGGCGCGTCGACGCCGATGACCACGGTGGTGCCGCCACCGGCCTCGTCTCCGTCGTCCTTGTCGTCGCGCGAGCCACAGGCGGTGAGGGTGAGAGCCCCCGCGGTGAGTGCAGCGGTGATGGCTATGAGCGAACGTTGACGCACGATCAGTCCTTTCCCCTGGCACGGCTGTCCCTTGTTGGGATGCCGAGTCGAGCGCGGAACCGAACTGACAGGAATCCGGTGGGCGCGGTGACTGGCCGTGACTCTAAGGGCGCCTTTGTTCTTGGTGGAGTGGTCGGGCCAAGGCTGTGACGCTCTTGTTATGCCACGGAGTATTCCGGGCTGGAACGCGGGGGGCGGTTGGGGCTGAATATGGCCTTGTTCGGTGGATCTCGACGTATCCGCATGCTGAGAAACCCCAGGGCAACTTGCAGGACTGTAATGCAGTTTGACTCATGACAGCGGTGTTCGTGGGCATGCGGCCGTGAGGGCGGCGGAAAGATCATTCGCGTATTCCGGACCCAGGATGTAACTCTGCTTCTCGTTTGCGCGCACATTACGCAGCGTTACTTCGAGAAAAGGGAGTCCCGCATTCCGGGGCACTTCTCCGCATTCGCGAATGTGCATCGTAATGATCAACTTCCGGGGTGATCCCGATTTGACCTCGAAAGGGGTGAGAGGGGACGTGCTGACCGAAAGGGCCGCCGACGGCTGGGCGATCCGGCGGACGGTCGCGGGCGGTCCCGACTCCTGCGCGAACGCGACGGCGAAGGAGAACGTGCGGTCCCCGGCGCGGGGGCGCGACATGTCGCCCTCGTACGTCACGGAGACGCTCTGTGACGGCCACGGCGGGGGCGGTGGGGGTGGCGGCTCCGGTCGCGTCACGTGGAAGCCGATCGCGGCGGCGCCGATGATCGCGGCTGTCGCGGCGGCGAGGGTGGTGCGGCGGAACCGGGGCGGTCTCGGCCGGGGGCGGCCGGGGCGTGCGGACTCGTGGTCGTAGGTGTCCTCGCCCGGCTCGACCGGTCCGATGGCCATCATGTCCACGGCCCGCCGCTCGGCCCGCCGTCGCGGTTGCGCTCCGCGCACCGCTCGCGCGCCTGACGGCCGATCAACTTCCGCCCGGCGGCGTCTGTTTCACGCCTGCGCTCGGCGCGTGCGGCGTCGAGGATGTCGCGCAGGATGAGGTACTGCCCGTTCGACAGGCCCATCGACTGATAGTCGCCGTAGGTCTTGTCCCCCGAGTCGTAGATCTTGTGCGCCCACTTGGTGATGATCGTGGTGCACAGGTCGGCGGGGGACGTGGAGCCCTGGGAGCGGCTCCGGGCCGCATCGGGTTCGCCGGATCCGGAATCACCACATCCGGCGACGGCGGTGAGGGCGGCGAGGACGAGCGCACAGAGCGATATCCGGTGCCTCATGAAGAGACGCTAGACCGAAGCCGCCCGCTCCGACAATGTGCACGTCGGCCTCACCGCGCCACCGTCCCCGCCCGTGCGGGGTCAGCCCGTGGTGTTCCCCGCGTCCCGCAGCATGCACGTCAGACGCGCGGTGCACACCCGCTTGTCCTGCTCGTCACTGATCACGATCTCGTACGTCGCCGTGGAGCGGCCCCGGTGCACGGGCGTCGCGACGCCGGTGACCAGGCCGGAGCGGGCGCCGCGGTGGTGCGTGCAGTTCAGGTCGACGCCGACGGCGAGCTTCTGCGCGCCCCCGTGCAGCATCGCGCCGACCGAGCCGAGGGTCTCCGCGAGCACCGCGGACGCGCCGCCGTGCAGGAGTCCGTACGGCTGTGTGTTGCCCTCGACCGGCATCGTGCCGACGACGCGCTCCGCCGAGGCCTCCAGGATCTGCACGCCCATGCGGGTGCCGAGGTGTCCGGCCGAGAACAGGGAGGGCAGGTCGACCCCGAGCGATGCGTACTCGTCGAGGACTTCCTGCGGGAACTTCACGCTGTGCTGCTCGCCCATGGGGCCAGGCTCCGTTCGTTCGTCGTCGCACCTGTCGACTGAGCAAACGCTCAGTCGACGGCCGATTGTTCCAGGCGGACGACCACGGACTTGCTGGCAGGGGTGTTGCTGGTGTCCGCGGTGGCATCGAGCGGCACCAGGACGTTGGTCTCGGGGTAGTACGCGGCGGCGCAGCCGCGTGCCGTCGGGTAGTGCACGATGCGGAAGCCGGGGGCGCGGCGCTCCACGCCGTCCTGCCATTCGCTGACGAGGTCGGCGTACGTTCCCTCGGTGAGGCCGAGGTCGGCCGCGTCCTCGGGGTGGACGAGGACGACGCGGCGGCCGTTCTTGATGCCGCGGTAGCGGTCGTCGAGGCCGTAGATCGTGGTGTTGTACTGGTCGTGGGAGCGGATGGTCTGGAGCAGCAGCCGTCCCTTCGGGACGGCCGGGTACTCGACGGGGGCGGCGGTGAAGTTGGCCTTGCCGGTGGCGGTGGGGAAGCGGCGCTCGTCGCGCGGGGCGTGGGGCAGGGCGAAGCCGCCGGGGCGGGCGATCTTGGCGTTGAAGTCCTCGAAGCCGGGGATCACGCGTGCGATGCGGTCGCGGACGGTCGCGTAGTCCTTCTCGAACTCCTCCCACGGTGTGCGGGACGTCTCGCCGAGGACGCGGCGGGCGAGGCGGCACACGATGGCGGGCTCGGAGAGGAGCTGCGCGCTCGCGGGCTCCAGGCGGCCGCGGGAGGCGTGGACCATGCCCATGGAGTCCTCGACGGTCACGACCTGTTCGCCGCTTCCCTGGAGGTCGCGTTCGGTGCGGCCGAGCGTCGGGAGGATGAGGGCGCGGGCGCCGGTGACGGTGTGGGAGCGGTTGAGTTTCGTCGACACGTGGACGGTGAGGCGGGCGCGGCGCATCGCGGCCTCGGTGACGTCGGTGTCGGGGGAGGCGGAGACGAAGTTGCCGCCCATCGCGAAGAACACCTTCGCGTCGCCGTCGCGCAGGGCGCGGATGGCGCGGACGACGTCGAGGCCGTGGTGGCGGGGCGGCGCGAAGCCGAACTCCTTCTCCAGGGCGTCGAGGAAGGCGGGCGCGGGGCGTTCGAAGATGCCCATGGTGCGGTCGCCCTGCACGTTGGAGTGGCCGCGCACGGGGCAGACGCCGGCGCCGGGGCGGCCGATGTTGCCGCGCAGCAGCAGGAAGTTGACGACTTCGCGGATGGTCGGCACGGAGTGCTTGTGCTGGGTGAGGCCCATGGCCCAGCAGACGACGGTGCGCTTGGAGGCGAGCACCATGCTCAGTGCTTCCTCGATGCGTGCGCGGTCGAGGCCGGTGGCGCGCAGGGTGTCGTCCCAGTCGGCGTCGCGTGCGGCGGCGACGAAGTTCTCGTAGCCGTGGGTGTGCTCGCGGACGAACTCTTCGTCGACGGCGCCCTCGGTCTCCAGGATGAGCTTGTTGAGGAGGCGGAAGAGGGCCTGGTCGCCGCCGAGGCGGATCTGCAGGAAGAGGTCGGTGAGGGCGGTGCCCTTGAGCATGCCCTGCGGGGTCTGCGGGTTCTTGAAGCGTTCCATGCCCGCTTCGGGCAGCGGATTGACCGTGATGATCTTCGCGCCGTTGTTCTTGGCCTTCTCCAGGGCGGAGAGCATGCGCGGGTGGTTCGTGCCGGGGTTCTGTCCGGCGACGATGATCAGATCCGACTTGTAGAGGTCCTCCAGGAGGACGCTGCCCTTGCCGATGCCGATGGTCTCGGTGAGTGCGGAGCCGGACGACTCGTGGCACATGTTGGAGCAGTCGGGGAGGTTGTTCGTGCCGAGCTCGCGGGCGAACAGCTGGTACAGGAACGCGGCTTCGTTGCTGGTCCTGCCCGAGGTGTAGAAGACGGACTCGTCGGGGGAGTCGAGGGCGGCGATCTCCTCGGCGATGATGTCGAAGGCCCGGTCCCAGGACACCGGCTCGTACCGCTCCGAGCCTTCCGGCAGGTACATGGGGTGGGTGAGGCGGCCCTGCTGTCCCAGCCAGTACCCACTGCGGGTGGCGAGGTCCGCGACGGGGTGCTCGGCGAAGAAGTCGGGGGTGACGCGGCGCAGCGTGGCTTCTTCGGCGACGGCCTTCGCGCCGTTCTCGCAGAACTCCGCCTTGTGCCGGTGGTCCGGCTCGGGCCAGGCGCAGCCGGGGCAGTCGAAGCCGTTCTTCTGGTTGACGCGGAGCAGGGTGAGGGCGGTGCGGCGCACGCCCATCTGCTGCTGCGCCATGCGCAGGGTGTGGCCGATGGCGGGGAGGCCGGCGGCCGCGTGCTGGACCTCGGCGACCTGCGGCGCGTCCTGGACCGGATCGCCCTTGGGCGGCTTGCTTGCCATGGTCGGCTCCCCTTCGAGCACGTGCGTGAGCTACGTCTCCGATCCTCCCACGTGCCGGTGACAATGCGGGGGGCCGGGGCCGGGTGGAGCCGGACTGTCAGTGGGGCGTGGCAGGATCGGGGACGTGGCAGAAACAGCAGCGAAGAAGAAGTCCGAGACCGCGGCGGCGAAGGGCGGCCAGGCCGGTGGTGAGCGGCGCCCGCTCCTGATGCTCATGGACGGGCACTCCTTGGCGTACCGGGCGTTCTTCGCGCTGCCCGCGGAGAATTTCACGACCGCGACGGGCCAGCCGACGAACGCGATCTACGGCTTCGCGTCGATGCTGGCGAACACGCTGCGCGACGAGGCGCCCACGCACTTCGCGGTGGCGTTCGACGTGTCGCGCAAGACGTGGCGCTCCACGGAGTTCCCGGAGTACAAGGCGAACCGTTCCAAGACCCCCGACGAGTTCAAGGGGCAGGTCGAGCTGATCGGCGAGATGCTCGACGCGATGCACGCGGAGCGGTTCGCGGTCGACGGGTTCGAGGCGGACGACGTGATCGCCACGCTGGCCACGCAGGCGGAGGCGGCCGGTTTTGACGTGCTGATCGTCACGGGTGACCGTGACTCCTTCCAGCTGATCACGGACCACGTGACGGTGCTGTATCCGACGAAGGGCGTCTCTGAGCTCACGCGCTTCACGCCGGAGAAGGTCCAGGAGAAGTACGGGCTGTCCCCGAGTCAGTACCCCGACTTCGCGGCGTTGCGCGGCGACCCGTCGGACAACCTGCCCGGCATCCCCGGGGTCGGCGAGAAGACCGCCGCGAAGTGGATCAACCAGTTCGGTTCGTTCGCCGACCTCGTCGAGCGTGCCGAGGAGGTCAAGGGCAAGGCGGGGCAGAACTTCCGCGACCACCTGGAGTCGGTCAAGCTGAACCGTGTCCTGACGGAGATGGTGCGCGACGTCGAACTGCCCAAGACAGTCACCGACTTGGAGCGCGCTCCGTACGACCGGACGGCGCTCGCGATGGTCCTGGACACCCTGGAGATCCGCAATCCGTCGTTGCGTGAGCGGCTGCTCGCCGTCGACCCGGGTGCGGAGGAGGCCGAGCAGGCTCCGGCCGAGCCGGGTGTGGAGCTGGACGGGTCGGTGCTCGGCGCGGGCGGGCTCGCGCCGTGGCTGGCGGAGCACGGCAACGCGATCCTGGGGCTCGCCACGGTCGACACGTGGCAGCTCGGCACGGGCACGGTCACCGAGGTCGCGCTGGCCGCGGCCGGCGGTGCGGCCGCCTGGTTCGACCCGGCGACGCTGGACGAGGCCGACGAGAACGCGTTCGCCGCGTGGATCGCCGACCCGACCAAGCCGAAGGTCCTGCACAACGCCAAGGGCGTCATGCGGGTCTTCCCCGAGCACGGGTGGACGGTGGCGGGCGTCACCATGGACACGGCCCTCGCCGCGTACCTGGTGAAGCCCGGTCGGCGCTCCTTCGCGCTGGACGCGCTGTCCCTGGAGTACCTGGGCCGTGAGCTGGCGCCCGCCTCCGCGGCCGACGGACAGCTCGCGTTCGGTACGGAGGAGGACGACCGGGCCGAGGCCGACTCCCTGATGTCGCAGGCCCGCACCATCCTCGACCTCGGCACCGCCTTCGGCGAGAAGCTGACGGAGGTCGGCGCGAGCGACCTCCTCACGGACATCGAGCTGCCGACGTCGGCGCTCCTGGCCCGCCTGGAGCGGCACGGCATCGCCGCGGACCGTGAGCATCTGCAGGCCATGGAGCAGCAGTTCGCCGGCGCGGTGCAGCAGGCCGTGAAGGAGGCGCACGCGGCGGCGGGCCACGAGTTCAACCTGGGCTCTCCCAAGCAACTGCAGGAAGTCCTCTTCGGGGAGCTGAACCTCCCCAAGACGAAGAAGACGAAGACCGGATACACCACGGACGCGGACGCGCTGGCGTGGCTCGCGGCGCAGACCGAGAACGAACTGCCGGTCATCATGCTGCGCCACCGCGAGCAGGCGAAGCTGCGCGTCACGGTCGAGGGCCTGATCAAGACCACCGCCGCGGACGGCCGCATCCACACCACGTTCAACCAGACGGTGGCGGCGACGGGCCGGCTCTCCTCCACGGACCCGAACCTGCAGAACATCCCGGTCCGTACGGACGAGGGCCGGGCGATCCGCCGCGGCTTCGTGGTCGGCGAGGGCTTCGAGTCCCTCATGACGGCGGACTACAGCCAGATCGAACTGCGCGTGATGGCGCACCTGTCCGAGGACGAGGGTCTCCTGGAGGCGTTCTCCTCCGGAGAGGACCTGCACACGACGGTCGCCTCGCAAGTCTTCGGCGTGGACGGCTCGGCGGTCGACGCGGAGATGCGCCGCAAGATCAAGGCGATGTCGTACGGCTTGGCGTACGGCTTGTCGGCGTTCGGTCTCTCCCAGCAGCTGAACATCGAGGCGGGCGAGGCGCGTGCGCTCATGGACACGTACTTCGAACGGTTCGGTGGAGTACGCGACTATCTCCGCCGCGCGGTCGACGAGGCCCGCGCCACGGGCTACACGGAGACGATGCTGGGCCGTCGGCGCTATCTCCCCGACCTGAACAGCGACAACCGCCAGCGCCGCGAGATGGCGGAGCGGATGGCTCTGAACGCGCCGATCCAGGGCACGGCGGCGGACATCGTCAAGATCGCGATGCTGAACGTCCACGGGGCGCTCACGGAGGCGAAGCTCGACTCCCGCATGCTGCTCCAGGTCCACGACGAAATCGTCCTGGAGATCGCTCCGGGCGAGCGGGCGAAGGTGGAGGAGCTGGTTCGCCGGGAGATGGCGGGGGCGGTGTCGCTTCGAGCGCCGTTGGATGTGTCGGTGGGGGTCGGTCCGAACTGGGAGTCCGCAGCGCACTAGCCCTCCCGGGCCGGGGATCGGTGGGTGCGAACTCGGCTGCCGGCCCGTTGTGGCCGTTCGCGCAGTTCCTCGCGCCCCCCAGGGGCGCGAGGAACTGCGCGACAAGCCACAACGCACCCGCACTCAACAGACGCCCGGTTTTAGGGGCGCGGGGAACTGCGCGATCGACCACGACGCACCCGCACCCGACAGGCGGCCCGTATTTAAGGGGCGCGGGGAACTGCGCGGTCGGGCACCGTCGGACGCGCGGCGGGAGTGTGGTCTCACCCGCGTGGCCCCCAAGGAGGCGCCCCCCTGACCCCCCAGGGTCAGGATGACCGCATGGCTTCTCACCTGCGCAACTGCCGCGCAGCCTTCGCCGCGGCGCTCACGACGGCCCTCCTGGCCCCCATACCCGTAACCGCCGCCGAGGCCAGCAGGCCTCAGCAGGGCAGCAGCGCCGCCCTCTGCACGGCGGACCAGGACCGCACTCTCGCCGCCCGGATGTCCAAGGACATCCGGGCGGCGCTGTCGTCCAGGGCGGGCAGCGTCTCCGTCGCCGTCCACGACACCCGCACCGGCCTCGCCTGTCACCTCGCCGCGAACCGGCGCTACGACGCGGCGAGCGTCACCAAGGTCCTGATGATGGAGGCCGCGCTGCGCCGCGCGCAGGAGTGGAGCCGCAACCTCACCGCGTGGGAGCGCCGCCGCATCCGCCCCATGATCACCACGTCGGACAACACCGCGGCGGGACGGCTCTGGAACGACCTGGGCCACCCCTACCTCAACCGTTTCCTGCGCCGCGTGGGCACGACGTCCACCACGCTCGGCCCGTACGGCCGTTGGGGCCTGACCCGGACCACCGCGGCCGACCAGATGCGGCTCCTCGGCGTGCTGACGGGGGCCCGTCACGCACGTGACGTACTGAAGGAGCGTGCGCGCGCCTACGGTCTGCGGCAGATGGCCGACGTGCGGCGCGACCAGCGCTGGGGGGTGCCCGCCGGCATGCCGCACGGTGTCCGCGCCCACCTCAAGAACGGCTGGCTGCCCCGCGCCACCCTCGGCTGGCGCGTGCACAGCGTCGGGGTGTTCAAGGGCGCGGGACGGACGTACCGGATCGTCGTGCTCAGCCATGGGAACCCGACGATGGCGTACGGCGTGCGGACCGTCGAGCGCATCGCGCAGGCCGTGCACCGCGGCCTGAACAAGGGCCGCGCTGCCGGGCAGGGGCTGACCCCGGAGAGCGAGATCAGTGAGGTCCCGGACGGCTCGGTGGAGCCGGACGGGGAGACGTGGGACCCCGCTGCGTAACAGAGCTGTCGCGGCCGCCAGGCCAACCGGTAAAAACCGGGCACGAACGGGTGCCTGGGCGCGTGAAGTTGTCGTAGTGTCGGCTGAGTCGATCCACTGAGAGCACGCGCGTGCGAAAGCAGGCGTGTACGCGCAGGACTGCTGCGCGGCCGTAGAAGAAGCGTGCACCGGGGGTGGGGCGACGCGCAACAGTCGTCAATGGGGAGGGGTGGCTCGGTCATGGCGCCGGTAATCGGCAGGCGGCTGCGCAGAGGAACGGTGACCGCCGCGGTGGCCGCGGCGGCGGTGGCGGCCCTCGCCGCGTCGCAGGCACCGGGCGTGACGGATGTGGGGCGTGAGGGTCCTGCCGCGGGCGCGGCCGACACCCCGCCGCCGTCCGGCGATTCGGCGACCGGTGACTCCCCGTACTACACCGATCTGCCGCGCCTGAAGAGCCCCGTCCCGCCGACCGCTCCGAACGGGGGCGACAAGGAGGACGAGACGGGCCTGCCGGCCACGGTCCTCGACGCGTACAAGAAGGCCGAAACGGCCCTCAACAAGGACAAGCCCGGCTGCAACCTGCCCTGGCAACTCCTCGCCGCCATCGGCAAGGTGGAGTCCGGCCAGGCCCGCGGCGGCAACGTCGACGCGAACGGCACGACGATCAAGCCGATCCTCGGCCCGCCCCTGAACGGCAACGGCTTCGCGAAGATCACCGACACGGACAAGGGCGCGTACGACAACGACACCACGCACGACCGTGCCGTCGGCCCGATGCAGTTCATTCCGTCGACGTGGGCGACCTGGGGCCAGGACGGCAACGGCGACGGCGACAAGGACCCCAACAACATCTACGACGCGGCGCTCGCCGCGGGCCGTTACCTGTGCGCGAACGGCCGCGACCTGTCCGTCGAGGCCGACCTGCACAAGGCGATCCTGAGCTACAACCGGTCGACGGACTACCTGCACACGGTCCTGTCGTGGCTGGAGGCCTACCGCAGGGGCACTCACGAGGTTCCCGACGGCACGGGTGTCCTGCCGGACGACCGCAGCGACACCCGCTACCCGGGCCTGCGTCCGGACCCGACCCCGTCGCACACGCCGTCGCCCAAGCCGAAGCCGCGGCCGGGCAGCGGCAACGGCAAGCCGGGGAACGGCAACGGCGGCGGCAGCACCAAGCCGAAGCCGCCGGGTGGCGGCGGTTCGCACAAGCCCACGCCCGCGGACGTCGACGCGCTGGCGAACGCCGGGACGGGCGACCTCGTCGCCAAGACGGGCAGCGCCTTCGGCGAGCGCGTCGCGGTGCGCGCCCTGAGCGAGTCCGGCGACTTCGTGCCCAAGGTGAAGGTGCGGTTCACCGTGTCCGGCGACACGGACGCCCGCTTCGAGGGTGGCGTGCGGAGTGTCACCGTCACCACGAACTCCCAGGGCAAGGCCACCGCGCCGGTCTTGAAGGCGGGGCAGAAGGCCGGCGAGTTCGTCGTGCAGGCCCGGGTCCCGGGCAAGGCGGCGTCCCGTGTCGACTTCGAGGCGCGGGCCCTCGCCCGCGTCGCCGACGCGCTCGCCAGGACCGGTGACAAGCCGCTGGTCTGCGAGACGGGCAAGGAGTTCGCCGAGCAGGTCGAGGTCAAGGCGACGCACAAGGGCAAGGTCGCGGACGGCGTCGCGGCGACCGCCACGATGATCAAGTCGGCGACGGACGCGTCCGCCAACGACAAGGGCCCGTACTTCAAGGGTACGGACGGCAAGCCGGTCCGTACCCTGACGGGGCTGAAGACCGACGCGAACGGCGTGCTGAAGCTCCCGAAGATGTACGCGGACGACGCGGCGGGCACGTACCTCCTGCGCATCGTCACCGAGGGCGGCGCCACGCTGACCGTCGAGCTGAAGGTGACCGCGCCGGAGCCCGACGCGACGCCGTCGCCGTCGGACTCCACCGACGGCAGTGCCTCGCCCAGCGCGTCCCCGAGCGCCTCGCCCGGCGCCTGACCCTGGCGGGCCCGAGCGGCCCGCCCCGCGACTCCACAGGACCGCCCCTCCGCCGACCACGGCGGAGGGGCGGTCCCGTGTTTGTGCAACGTGTTCTCATCTCGCCCGTCCGTTGCTACGGTGCCCGGCCTGACGACCTATCAGTTCCGGCCGTACGCCGAATCGGGAGGCCCCGCATGCGCGCTCTCATCGCCGCCGCCGCAGGTCTCGCCGTCGCGCTCGCCCTGGTCCTGACCATCACGGCGATCGGCGCCCCACCGGGCGAGACGTCCCCCGAGCCGCTCCTCACCACTGTCCCCAAGCACCCATAGACGTAGGGAGGGCCGCCGCGATGCGCCGCAAGGCCAGCCTCGTCCTGCTCGCGTTCGCCGTGTTCTGCACGGCCATGTCCCCGCTCATGCGCTGGTACGCGTTCCCGCGGCTCGCGAAGATCCCGCCGAGCCAGTACCAGGAGGCGGTCCTGGAGGCGAACGACCCGACCCTCATCGACTACGGCTCCATGAAGGCCAAGAAGATCGACAAGGTCACCATCGTGCAGACCCTCAAGGGCAACGTCGAGGCCTCCGAGAAGATCGAGAAGACCGCCGACCGCGACGTCGTGGTCTGGGACGCGCTCTCCTACGTCCAGGACGACGACGGCAAGATGGTCTCCAAGATCCCCGAGCGGTACATCTTCGACGCGCACAGCCAGGAACCCGTCCACGCCACCGGGGAAGCGGTCGACGGGGACCCCGTCAAACGCGAGGGCATCGAGTTCAAGTGGCCCTTCCTCACCGAGAAGCGGGACTACGAGTACTTCGACGCGCAGGCCCGCATCACCCGCCCCATCCACTACAAGGGCACCCAGAACTTCCGCGGCCTGAAGGTCTATTACTTCGAGCAGACCATCCCCTGGACCAAAGTGCCCTTCCCCAAGACGATGCCCGTCAAAGGCATCACTCCGGAGTCCCTCGCCAAGACGGGCACCACCCGCTGGTACACCACCGTCCGCAAGTTCTGGGTCGAACCCACCACCGGAGCGCCCGTCTACGGAGAGGAGATCCAGAACAACGAACTCCGCGGCGGCACGCTCCTGGGCGACCGCGACAAGGTCACCGTCTTCTCCGGGCACGTGAAGATGCGCGAGGACTACATCAAGGACACCGTCGACCTGGTCAAGTCCCAGCGCGTCCTGGTCCTCCTGCTGACCTCGTACCTCCCCTGGGGCTTCCTCGGCACCGGCATCCTCCTGCTGGCCCTCTCCCTCTGGCTCGAGGCCCGCAGCCGCAGGCCGGGCGACCCGGCCCCCACGGCGGAGAGCGACCCCGAACCGGAGCCCGTCAACGCCTAGGGAACCGGCCCGGGAGCCTCAGCCCTCGGAACCCCGCGCGGCCTGCCGGGCCTTGGTGTAGCGGGTCGGCTCGGCCGTCGCCGGGTCCTCGGGCCACGGGTGCTTCGGGTAGCGGCCGCGCAGGTCGGCGCGGACCGCGCGGTAGCCGGAACGCCAGAAGGAGGCCAGGTCCGCGGTGACGGCCGCGGGGCGCCCCGCGGGGGACAGGAGGTGGACGACGACGGGGACCGTGCCGTCCGCGACGCGCGGGGTCTCGGCGAGGCCGAACATCTCCTGCAGCTTGACGGCGAGCACCGGCTGTCCCGGGTCGGAGTAGTCGAGCCGGATCCTGGACCCGCTCGGCACCTCCAGGCGCTCGGGGGCGAGCTCGTCCAGACGCGTCGCCTCACCCGTCGCCCACGGCAGCAGCCGCCCGAGCCCCTGCCCGGCGTCGATCCGCGCCAGGTCGGCCCGGCGCCGTGCCCTGGACAGTTCCGGCTCCAGCCACTCGTCCACGCGCGCGTGGAGCGCGTCCTCCGATACGTCGGGCCAGGGCGCCCCGAGGTGGCGGTGCAGGAACGCGAGCCGCTCCCGCAGCTCCCACGCGCCCCGCGACCACTTCAGGAGCCCCGTCCCCTCCTCCCGCAGCCCGGTCAGCAGCGCCTCCCGCACCAGCCGCGGAGCGGACTCCTTCAAGGGGCGCACCGCGAGCTCCACCGCGCCGAGCCGCTCCACGTGCCGCGCCACCACGTCGCCGCCGCTCCACGCCACCTCGTCGCCCTCGGAGTACAGCGGGGCCGCCGCTTCACGCGCCACGTCCTCGTCGACGTGCCCCGCGAGCAGCACGCGCGCGTGGCCCGCACCCAGCGGACGGTCGGCGACGGCCACCGCGAGCCACCGCGCCCCGGACAGCGCGGACCCCTGCCGCACCTCGGCCCGGGTCCCGCCCGCCATCAGATACGTCCCGCCGCCCACACTCCTGGCCACCCGCTCCGGAAAAGCGAGGGCCGCCACCAGGCCGGCCGCGTACTCGTCGCTCCCGTCCCCCTTGGACGCCCCGCCAGGTGCCGACGACGCCAGGCGCCGTGCCTCGGTCCGCCACCGCGACCCGTACGCGTCCGTGCCGCCGCGCGCCGCCCGCCACGCGGCCGCCAGATCGTCCCCGTACTCGCGCGGCGGCTCCTCGCTCAGGAGAGCCACCACTTCAGCCGCACGCCGGGTGCCGACGACGGGAGCCGCGTCGAGCAGGGCCCGCGCGAGGCGGGGATGCAGCCCCACCCGGGACATCCGCGTCCCCCGCTCCGTCGCCCGGCCCGTCTCCGCGTCCACCGCCCCGACCGCCGCGAGCACCTCACGGGCCGCCGCCATCGCACCGCCCGGCGGGGGATCGAGGAGTGCGAGCCCGGCGGCGTCGGGATCGCCCCAGCACGCCGCCTGCAGCGCGAACGCCGCGAGATCGGCCACCTTGATCTCCGGGGCGGGAAAACGCGGCAGACGCCCGTCCTCCGCCTCGGCCCAGCACCGGTACACGGCCCCCGGCGCCTCACGCCCGGCACGCCCTGCCCGCTGCCGCCCCGCCGCCTGCGAGGCCCGCACTGTCGTCAGCGCGCTCAGCCCCCGCGCGTGGTCCACCCGCGGCTCCCGTGCCAGCCCCGAGTCCACCACGACCCGCACCCCGGGCACCGTCAACGACGACTCCGCCACCGACGTCGCGAGCACCACGCGCCGGACCGCGGAACCGGCGAGCACCGCGTCCTGCACCGCCGCGGGCGCCCGCCCGTGCACCTGCAGCACCTCCACGTCGCCGAGGCCCGTCAGCTGCCCGGCGACCCGCGCGATCTCGCCGACCCCGGGGAGGAAACACAGGACATCCCCGTCCCGCTCGGCCAGCGCCCTCCGCACGACCGACGCCACGTGGGACAGCAGCGCCGGATCGACCCGCATCCCGTGCGGCGGCCGCACCGCGCGCGGCGGTGGCGCCCACACCACCTCCACGGGGTGCGCGGTCCCGCGCGCCTCGACCACGGGCGCGTCCCCGAGGAGCCGCGCCCAGCCCTCCGCGTCGGTCGTCGCGGACGCCGCGACCAGACGCAGCTCGGGCCGCAGCGCCGCCCGCACGTCCACCAGGAACGCCGCCACGGTGTCCGCGTCCAGATGCCGTTCGTGGCACTCGTCGAGGATGACCACGTCGACACCGGACAGCTCCTGGTCCCGCTGGAGCCGCTGCAGCAGGACACCGGTCGTGACGACCTCCACGCGCGTGCGCGCGCCCACCACGCGCTCGCCGCGCACGGTGTAGCCGACGCTGTCGCCCACCTTCTCGCCGAGCAGCCACGCCATCCGCCGCGCCGCCGCCCGCGCCGCGATCCGCCGCGGCTCGGCCACGACGACGCGGCGTGCTCCTCGCGAGGCGTCGAGCAGCCCGGCCAGGTCCAGCGGCACCAGCGTCGTCTTGCCCGTCCCCGGTGGGGCACACAGCACGGCGCTGCCCGGCCCCTCCAGAGCGGAGCGGAGGGCGGGCAGCGCGTCGCGTACCGGCAGGTCCAGTGCTTCGTTACGGAGACCGATCACGTACTCAGTCTCGTACGCACACGTAGATGGCCGTCCCCGGGATCAGGTTTCCGCGCAGCGGGGACCAGCCGCCCCACTCCTGGGTGTTCCAGGCGGGCCACTCCGGCTCCACGATGTCGACGAGGCGGAGCCCGGCGGCCACGATGTCCCGCACGCGGTCGCCGATCGTCCTGTGGTGCTCCACGTAGACGGCGTTGCCCTGCTCGTCCTGCTCGACGTAAGGAGTGCGGTCGAAATAGGAGGCCGCTACGGAGAGGCCTTCCGGGCCCGGCTCGTCCGGGAACGCCCAGCGGATGGGGTGCGTCGCGGAGAAGACGAAGCGGCCGCCGGGCCGCAGCACGCGCCGCACCTCCTTGAGGACCTGCACGGCGTCGGCGACGAAGGGCATCACGCCGTAGGCGGAGCAGACGACGTCGAAGGAGTTGTCCTTGAAGGGGAGCACTCCTGCGTCGGCCTGCACCAAGGGAACGTTTCCGCCGATCCGCAGCGCGTGCTGGAGCTGGCGGTGCGAGAGGTCGAGCGCGACCGGCCGCGCGCCCTGCGAGACCAGCCAGCGCGAGCACTGGGCGGCGCCGGCGCCGATCTCCAGGATGTCCTTGCCCTTGAGCTCCTCGGGCGGACCGAGCAGTTCCGCTTCCACCTCGTCGAGCCCTTCGGGACCCCACACGAAACGGTCGTCCCCGAGGAACGTGCCGTGCTCGATCTGGTAGTCGTCGGCATTCCGGTCCCACCAGCCGCGGTTCGCGCGACTGCTCTCCGTGACGTCGGCGTCACGCCGGGTGGCCTCGGGTTCGGGCAGCTCGGACTCTTGGATGATCGGCTCCATCGTCGTACTCTTCCGTGTCTTCCGTCGAAACCTCGTCGCGAAGGGGGCGCGGTGCGGCCCGTGTGGCCTCATGCGACAGGTTTTGTGCCGGGTATGCGGCGATCCGCCCCGGGTGTGCGCCTTCGCGCATTGACCCTGTCCGGCTGCCCCCGTATGCTACAAGTTGCGCTGCGAGCCTGCG
Organism: Streptomyces venezuelae; assembly: GCF_008642315.1. Taxonomy (NCBI): domain Bacteria; kingdom Bacillati; phylum Actinomycetota; class Actinomycetes; order Kitasatosporales; family Streptomycetaceae; genus Streptomyces; species Streptomyces venezuelae. Next base: position 6,700,912 of record NZ_CP029192.1, read on the forward strand.
CTCCTCAGACATAGCAGGCTGCGCTCGCGTCTGTTGCATGTCCCCTCGGTTGTCGAGGCGCCTTCCGTTTCGCGGAAGTCGCGTCTCCAAGGCTGTCCGGCTTCTACAGAGTGCGAAATCGGCTCCGGCGTTGCAGTACCTACGACTTCAATGTCCGTACCGGAGCCCTTACCCACATGACGAGCAGCACCGAGACCACCGCCACCACCCCGCAGGTAGCGGTCAACGACATCGGTAACGAGGAAGCCTTCCTCGCCGCGATCGACGAGACGATCAAGTACTTCAACGACGGCGACATCGTCGACGGCGTCATCGTGAAGGTCGACCGGGACGAGGTCCTGCTCGACATCGGTTACAAGACCGAAGGCGTCATCCCCAGCCGCGAGCTCTCCATCAAGCACGACGTCGACCCGAACGAGGTCGTCGCCGTCGGTGACGAGATCGAGGCCCTGGTTCTCCAGAAGGAGGACAAGGAAGGCCGTCTGATCCTGTCCAAGAAGCGCGCTCAGTACGAGCGTGCCTGGGGCACGATCGAGAAGATCAAGGAAGAAGACGGCATCGTCACCGGTACCGTCATCGAGGTCGTCAAGGGTGGTCTCATCCTCGACATCGGCCTCCGTGGCTTCCTGCCGGCCTCCCTCGTCGAGATGCGCCGCGTCCGCGACCTTCAGCCCTACGTGGGCAAGGAGCTCGAGGCCAAGATCATCGAGCTGGACAAGAACCGCAACAACGTGGTCCTGTCCCGCCGTGCCTGGCTCGAGCAGACCCAGAGCGAGGTCCGCCAGACCTTCCTCACGACCCTGCAGAAGGGTCAGGTCCGCTCCGGCGTCGTTTCCTCGATCGTCAACTTCGGTGCGTTCGTGGACCTCGGCGGTGTCGACGGTCTCGTGCACGTCTCCGAGCTCTCCTGGAAGCACATCGACCACCCCTCCGAGGTTGTCGAGGTCGGCCAGGAAGTCACCGTCGAGGTTCTCGACGTGGACATGGACCGCGAGCGTGTCTCCCTGTCGCTCAAGGCGACGCAGGAAGACCCGTGGCAGCAGTTCGCCCGCACGCACCAGATCGGGCAGGTCGTTCCCGGTAAGGTCACCAAGCTCGTTCCGTTCGGTGCGTTCGTGCGCGTCGACGAGGGCATCGAGGGCCTGGTCCACATCTCCGAGCTGGCCGAGCGCCACGTGGAGATCCCGGAGCAGGTCGTCCAGGTCAACGACGAGATCTTCGTCAAGGTCATCGACATCGACCTCGAGCGTCGCCGGATCTCGCTGTCGCTGAAGCAGGCCAACGAGTCCTTCGGCGCCGACCCGTCGGCCGTCGAGTTCGACCCGACCCTGTACGGCATGGCCGCGTCCTACGACGACCAGGGCAACTACATCTACCCCGAGGGCTTCGACCCCGAGACGAACGACTGGCTCGAGGGCTTCGAGACCCAGCGCGAGGCTTGGGAGGGCCAGTACGCCGAGGCGCAGCAGCGCTTCGAGCAGCACCAGGCCCAGGTCATCAAGTCCCGCGAGGCGGACGCCCAGGCCGAGGCCGAGGGTGCGGCGGCTCCGGCCGGCGCGGCCCCGTCCGCCGGTACCGGCGGCGGCGGTTCGTACTCCTCGGAGTCGGACGACAACTCCGGCGCCCTTGCTTCCGACGAGGCGCTCGCCGCGCTGCGCGAGAAGCTTGCCGGTGGCCAGAGCTGAGGCTCGCCTCTAGGCGGTAGCAGTTGAACGTTGCGGGCCCGTACCTCTTCGGAGGTGCGGGCCCGCTTCTTTTCGTTTCGGGTGCGGCTCTGTGGGGGGCTGGGCGCGCAGTTCCCCGCGCCCCTAAAGAGCTCGTCCCTGCTGGACGTTGCTCTTTAGGGCGTCACCTCGACGTTCGTCAGGCCCTTGCCGCCCGTCACCGTGTTGCTCGCGTGGACCGTCGTCCTGCACGACCCGCTCTGGTTCGTCACGTTGATCGCCAGCTGCTTGTCGCCCGTCGCGCCGGTCAGGGTGGACCTGTTGCCGCGGAAGACCGTGCCGCAGCCCCAGCCGGACTGCTGGGAGTGCGTCTCATAGCCGTTGTTCGTGGTGTTCTTGCCCGTGTTGTTCTCGATGACGTAGTCGTTGCCCTTCACGTCGATCCACGAGTCGTCGTAGTGGTTGCCGGTCAGGCCCTTGCCGTCGAACGTGTTGCCCGAGACCTTGCCGCCCGTGGTGCCCTCCTTGAGGTCGACCGCCTCGCCGCCCACGTCCGGGCCGATGGTGTTGCCGAGGATCTGGACACGGTCGCTCTTGTCGGAGAGCGTGTTGGCGGTGCCTACGTAGACGCCCTCTCCCATGCCGCGGTCGTCGTTCCCGGTGTCGTAGATCCGTGAGTTCTTGATGACGCCGTCGCTGCTCGACTTACGGAAGTGGACGCCCTCCATGTCGAGGCCGTGGACGGTGACGGTGTCCACGACGGCGCCGCGCGCGGAGTCGATCACGATGCCCTTCTGGCCGCCGGTGACGGTGATTCCCTTCACGGTCCAGTACGCGGCGCCGTTCAGGTGGAGGCCGTAGCCACCGCCGGCCTTGAGCACCGCCTTCGACGAACCGGTCAGCGTGATGCGGGAGTTGGCGCTCGCCGCCACGGAGGTCTTGAAGTTCCCGGAGTACGTTCCGTCGGCTAGGTGGATCGTGTCGCCGGGGGAGGCGTCGCCGAGCGCCGCTTTCAGCTCGGCGGCCGTGGATACCTCGATGGCTCGCGCCCACGGTGATGTCTCGGCCGCCGCGGAGGGCGCGGCCAGGGCTCCTGTGGCGGCTGCTGTGGCGAACAGGGCGGTGAGCAGGGGACGTCGGGTGCGCATGGGGGTGGCCTTCCCGTCGACGGGTCCGATGAGTGTGCATGGAGATGTTCTCGTACGTGAACACTGGATGTGCCTATGAACGTAGAGCTGGGGCATGTCCGCGTCAAGGTATGGACCAGTTCTTCAACTCCGTGGCCGGGCAAGGACGGCCGGGAATGCACGTGACGCTGCGCGTGTTCTTCACTACGAACACGAGGAGGAGCGGTCACAGTGCTTGATCCGCAGGGTTTGTACGCATGGGAGCCGAAGGGCCTCGCCGTCGTCGACATGGCGCTCGCCCAGGAGTCGGCCGGACTTGTCATGCTCTACCACTTCGACGGATACATCGACGCGGGCGAAACCGGCGACCAGATCGTCGAGCGGCTCACGGACAGCCTTCCCGGGCAGGTGGTGGCCACCTTCGACCACGACCGGCTCGTGGACTACCGCGCCCGACGCCCGCTGCTCACCTTCCGCCGCGACCGCTGGAGCGACTACGAGGTGCCGACGCTCGACGTCCGCCTCGTCCAGGACGCCACCGGTGCGCCCTTCCTGCTGCTCTCCGGGCCCGAGCCCGACGTCGAGTGGGAGCGGTTCGCCGCCGCCGTCCAGCAGATCGTGGAGCGGCTCGGCGTGCGCCTCTCCGTGAACTTCCACGGCATCCCCATGGGCGTCCCGCACACGCGCCCCGTGGGCCTCACCCCGCACGGCAACCGCACCGACCTGGTGCCGGGCCACCGCAGCCCCTTCGACGAGGCCCAGGTGCCGGGCAGCGCGGCGTCCCTCGTGGAGTACCGCCTCCTGGAGGCGGGCCACGACGTGCTGGGCGTCGCCGCGCACGTGCCGCACTACATCGCGCGCTCCGCGTACCCCGACGCCGCCCTGACGGTCCTGGAGGCCATCACGGCCGCGACCGGCCTGGTGCTGCCGACCGTCGCCCACGGACTGCGCACCGAGGCGCACCGGACGCAGACCGAGATAGACCGGCAGATCCAGGAGGGCGACGAGGAACTCGTCGCGCTCGTGCAGGGTCTTGAGCACCAGTACGACGCCGCGGCGGGCGCACAGGAGCGGGGCAACATGCTCGCCGAGCCGCTGGACATCCCGTCGGCGGACGAGATCGGCCGTGACTTCGAACGCTTCCTCGCCGAGCGCGAGGGCGACGCGTAACGCCAGGGCCTAAGCTTCCGGGCATGCTGAAAGTTGGCCTGACCGGCGGCATCGGTGCCGGCAAGAGCGAGGTGTCGCGGCTGCTCGTCGCGTCCGGAGCGGTGCTGATCGACGCGGACAAGATCGCGCGGGAGGTCGTGGAGCCCGGAACTCCCGGTCTCGCGGCCGTCGTCGAGACCTTCGGGCCGGAGGTCCTCGCTCCGGACGGCTCGCTCGACCGGCCGAAGCTGGGTGCCGTCGTGTTCGCGGACGCCGACAAACTGGCCGCCCTCAACGCGATCGTGCACCCCTTGGTGGGAGCACGCTCTGCCGAGCTCGAACAGGCCGCGTCCGACGACGCCGTCGTCGTCCACGACGTGCCCCTCCTCGCCGAGAACGGCCTCGCGCCGCTCTACGACCTCGTGATCGTCGTCGACGCGAGCCCCGTGACCCAGTTGGACCGCCTGGTGCGGCTGCGCGGCATGAGCGAAGAGGACGCACGCGCGCGGATGGCCGCCCAGGCCACCCGCGAGAAGCGCCTGGAGATCGCGGACGTCGTGATCGACAACGACGGCCCCCTGGAAGGCCTCTCGGAGCGGGTCGGCGAGGTCTGGGCGGACCTGGAACGAAGGGCACGCGCGTAGCACCCGCACAGCGGCGGCGACAGTCTCGGGGAGGGCGGTGGCAGTGGTCGTTCTGGCGGCGTTCACGGTTCTGGGAGGGCTGGTCGCGGCGCTGGCCGGTGCGTACGGCCTGCGGCGGACGCGGCGCATCAGTGCGGGCGGAGCCGTCACGCAGGCTCTGGTGAAGGCGGCGCTGCCCGGTGCCGAGCGGCCCACGCTGCAGTTCGAGACGGGCGACGGACGCGTCGTCGAGGTGGTGTCGCCCGTACCGCCGAGCCGTCGGGCGCCGCTTGCCGCGGGGGACCGCGTCGGCATCGCGTACGACGTGGAGGACCCGCGCGAGACCGTGCTGATCGGCGGCGAGCGCACCGGCCTCGACCGGGCCTTCGTCGGTGCGGGCGTCGCGCTGATGGTGCTGGGCGCGGTTCTCGCCGTGGCGGTGGGCTGAGGCAGGGAAGTCGGGCGAGCGCAGGGGGGCGTCGGGAAGACAGCGTCACGCGCGCGTGGGGCCCGTGTTCACGCGCGTGCGGAATAGGCCGGGGTGCGGCGGGCGTTGACGCGGGGGAGCGAGGGAAGGAGTCCGGCGTGCCCGAAATCACCCCGGAGACCCATGTCATCGATTTCCGGGCGGCTGAGCAGCTTCTTGCCGCCCGGGACCCGCGCGGCGCGGTGAAACTGCTCGACACCGTCATCGCCGCCCATCCCGAGAACACGGCCGCCCGTCTGCTGCGGGCCCGCGCCTTCTTCGCCGCCGCGCAACTGCGCGCCGCCGAGCTGGAGTTCAGCATCGTCCTGGAGCGTGAGCCGGACAACGCGTTCGCGCACTTCGCGCTGGCCCGCACCTACGAACGCGGGGCGCGGCCCGAGCAGGCCCGCCGCCACTTCCGGCTCGCGGCCGCCCTCGACCCGCAGCCCGAGTACGTGGCGGCGGCCCGCTTCGACGAGGAGTAGGCGAGCGGCGGCGTTCGTCCGGGCTACCGGGCGCCCGGTGGGTCGTACGGCGGTACGTCCCGGCCCGGCTGGTAGTGCGGGCCCTGTCGCATCCGGTGTACGACCCACGCCAGGTCGGCGGCGATCACGACCAGCAGCGCCCCGCACACCGCTGCCCACCCCGTCCTTCCTGCGAGCGCGAAGGCCACGGTGCCGAAGACGGCCCAGGCCAGGCCCCATACGCTGAACCAGAAACGCATCCGCAGGGGACTGCGCGCGGTCAGCGGTTCACTGCCTGTACGCATCATGGGAGGTCATCTCCTCCTTTACAGGATAAAGAGGGTGAGAACGTGCTGGAAGCGCTCAGGGCCGACGAACACCTCGCCGCGTGGCTGAGGGATCTGGAGAGCGCGGGGGAGCCGCGGGCCGCCGCGGTGCTTCCGGACGCCGACGCGCTGCCGGAGGTGCTCCTCGACCTCGCCGTGCCGCACGAGGACATCAACCCGCTCGTGGCGCTGCGCGGCCGGCTGTGGGCGGACCCGGAGGCGCGCCGGCTGCTCGACCGCTGTGTGGACGCCGTCGTGCGCGACATGGGGAAGGTCGTCGGCTGGCAGCCGCCCGTGCCGTCCCGGCTGGCCGAGGTGTGGGGCGAGCTCGGGCGCTGCTTCTTCGTGTACGTGTACGTGGCGGCGCTGGAGCACGTACGCGCGTACCACCACGGCCGCGGCATCCCCGACGACGTCTCGCGGCGCACTCTCGCCGACCTCGGGCGCCATCTGGCCGTGCACCGCAGGGCGCGCGGCAGTCGGGGGCTCCTCGTGCCCGACTGGCTCGGCCTGCACTTCCGGGGCGAGCTCTACCAGTTGGGGCGGCTGCAGTTCCAGCGTGCGGTGCTGGGCGAGCGGATGGGCGGCGCGACCGCGGCGGCCGGGCACCGGGCGGGGCCGGGGGACCTGTGCCTGAACGTCCACATCACCGACTTCCGGGGCGCGCTGACGCCCGAGGCCTGTGACCGGTCGCTGTCTCTGGCCCGGGATTTCTTCGCCCGCCACTTCCCCGAGGAACGATTCGAGACAGCCGTCTGCCACTCCTGGCTGCTCGACCCGCAGCTGCTGGACCACCTTCCCGCCGATTCGAACATCGTCCGCTTCCAGCGGCGATTCCGTCCGGCGGCGGGGTACGGGCAGGAGCCGTCGGACGGCGACCCCGTCGCCTTCGTCTTCGGCGACCGGGACCTTCCCGTGGCCGAACTCCCCAGGCGTACGCGGGTGGAGAGGGCGGTGGGCGACCATCTGCGGGCGGGCGGCCACTGGTACACGGGGCATGGCTGGTTCCCGCTGTAGCCGACGGGACGGCACGGGCGCCGGGAACCGGACGTGCCGCACGCTTCGTTGGGCCGGGCATGAGCGTGGAGATGCGTGAGGGATACGAGGGGACGGGGCCCGGCGCGATCACGCCGGACGGGTGCGCGGTCGAGCTGTACACGCGCCTGTCCGTCGGCGACGAGCCCGATGTCATCGAGGCCGCGGTGCCCGCCGGGGCGCACATCCTGGAACTGGGCTGCGGTGCGGGACGGGTGACCCGCCCGCTCCTGGAGCGGGGTTTCCGGGTGACGGCCGTGGACGAGTCCGCCGAGATGCTGGAGAAGGTCGCCGTGCTCGACGGCGGGGTGCGGACCGTCCGCAGCCCCATCGAGAAGCTCGACCTGGACGAGAAGTTCCCCGTGGTGATGCTCGCGTCGTTCCTCGTACACACGGGGGACGCGGCGGTCCGGCGCGGGATGCTGCGCGTCTGCCGGAACCACGTCACGGACCGGGGCTGCGTGCTGATCCAGCGGGAGGGCGCGGACTACCACACGAACCTGCCGAGAGAGCGGGTCGACCCCGGTGGCTACACGGTGCGGATCGTGTCGGCGACGCCGGTCGGCGACGGCGTGAACGAGGTGCGCGCGGAGTACGTGTTCCCGGACGCCGAATGGACCCAGACGTTCCGCGCCAGACCCCTCGACAAGGAGCAGTTCGAGGCGGCGCTAGCGGAGGCGGGCCTGAAGGTCGACGCGTACCTGACGGACGACGGCACGTGGGTGCGGGCGGTGCCTTTGGCGTGAGGCGACGCCAGCCGGTGCGGGTGGGCCCGCCCGGTCCGGCCGGGCCAGGCCGGTTTCGCAGGGCGGCGCTGGTCCTGCCGGTCCCTGCCGGTCCTGCCGGTCCCTGCCAGTCCTGCCGGTCCCTGCCGGTCCTGCCGGGCCGCGCCGGTCCTCAGGGGTCCTGTCGGTCCTGCCGGGCCGCGCCGGGTTCTCCGGAGTCATGCCGGGCTCGGTCGGTCCTGCGGGCTCTGTCGGTCCCGCCGGCCCCGTCGTTCCCGTGGGGCCCGGCCGGTCTCGCCAGGCCAGGTCGGCTCCGCAGGGCCCTGCCGGTCCCGCCGGGCCGCGCCGGTCCTCCGGGCTCCCGCCGGTTCTGCCGGGCCGCGCCGGTCCTCCGGGACCCGCCGGTCCTCCAAGGCCCGCCCGGGGCCTGGCCCTCCGCTCCCCGGAGGCGTTCCATCTCGCGGCGGTCGCGTTTCGTCGGGCGGCCGGTGCCGCGGTCGCGGATGCCCGCGGGGGCGGCCGCCTCGCGGGGCGGCGGGGGCGGTGAGTTGTCGACGTAGCACTCGACGGCGACGGGCGCGCCGACGCGCTTGCGGATGAGACGCTTCACGACGACGATCCGCTCCCGGCCGCCGGCCTGTCGTACGCGCACATCGTCGCCCACGTGCACGCCGTACGACGGCTTGACGCGCTCCCCGTTGACCCGGACGTGGCCGCCCTTGCACGCGGCGGCACCCGCCGAGCGGGTCTTGGCCAGCCGGACCGACCAGATCCAGCTGTCGACGCGCACGGACCCCTCGCCCCGAGGGCCGGCCCCCGGCCTCGTGCCCGGCGCGTTCTCCGAGCCGTCCATCGGCCCGGTGCCCGGACGGCTGCACGGCTCGGCGGGCGGTCCGCCACCCGAGTCGTCCCCGAGCCCGGCGCCGGAGTCGGAGCCGGAGTCGGAGTCGGCAGGTGGGCCGTCACCCGGACCGGTATCCCGGCCACCCTCCAGCTCCCCGCCCCACGCGCCCTCTCCTGAAATCTCCCAAGCCATGTGTCGACCCTAGTCCCGCTTCGGTGTGGCATGGCCGGCTCCCGGCGAGCCGTCCGTAATCCGCTGACCCGGGCCGCCGATAATGCGGACCGATCGCATCAAAACGGTCCGGACGTCGTCACGGCCCGGACGTGCGGACATGTCACGCGACTCCCGGGAGTGCTGCCCATGACGTCTTTCGAAGCCACCGTCGCCACCGTCGACGGTCTGATGGACGGTCTCCGCGCCGACCTGGAACGGCTCGCCGCGATCCCCTCGATCGCGTTTCCCGGGTTTCCCGCCGAGCCGGTCCAGGAGGCGCACGACCTGGTGGCCGGGTTGTTGCGCGACGCCGGGGTTCCGCGCGTCGAGCGGCTCGATCTGCCCGACACCGCACCGGTGATCTACGGGGAGATCCCGCCGCCGTCGCCGGACGCGCCGACCGTGCTGCTCTACGGCCACTACGACGTGCAGCCGCCCGGCGACGCGTCGCTCTGGAAGTCGCCGCCCTTCGAGCCGACGCCGGTCGAGGGCGGGCTGCGCGCCCGGGGCATCGCGGACGACAAGTCCAACGTCATCGCGCACCTCGGGATGGTGCGGGCGTACGAAGGGCGGCCGCCGGTCGGGATCAAGATCGTCGTCGAGGGGCAGGAGGAGTACGGCAGCGCCTTCGACGACTACCCGCCCACCGACCCGGAGCGGTTCGCCTGCGACGCCATGGTCATCGCCGACCTCGGCAACTTGCGCCCCGGCACCCCCACCCTCACCACCGGCCTGCGCGGCGCGGCCGAGGTGACCGTCGAGGTCCGCACCCTCGACGAGCCGCGCCACAGCGGCGAGTTCGGCGGGGCGGCGCCCGACGCGCTGCTCGTCCTCCTGAAGGCCCTCGCCACCCTGCACGACGTCCACGGTGACGTCGCCGTCGAAGGGCTGCGGCGCGAGGAGTGGAGCGGCACGTCGTACACCGAGGAGGAGTTCCGCTCGCTCGCGAGCGTGCGCGAGGGCGTGCCGCTCGTCGGCAGCGGCAGCCTCGGCGAACGGCTGTGGAGCGGGCCCGCGATCACCGTCATCGGTCTGGACGCGCCGAGCGTGCAGCACGCCGCTTCCGCCGTGGTGCCGTACGCGCGCGCCAAGTTGAACCTCCGCTTCCACCCTCGGCAGGACCCGAGGGAGGCGCAGGACAGGCTCGTCGAGCACCTGCGTACCCTCAAACCCTTCGGCGTTCCGCTCACCGTCACGCCCGGCGACACCGGACCCGGCTTCGAGGCCGCCACCGGCGGTCCCGCCTATCGCGCCGCGCTCACCGCGCTGCGGGAGGGCTGGGGACAGGACGCCTCGTACGTGGCGACCGGCGGGTCCATTCCGCTCGTCAACGGGCTGGCGAAGGCGGCGCCCGGCGCCGAGGTGCTGCTGTTCGGCGCGCAGGACGGCATGTGCAATCTGCACGCCCCGAACGAGCGCGTCCTCTTCTCGGAGCTGCGCGGCACGGTCATCGCGATGTGCGCCTTCGTGCGGGAGTACGCGGCCTGCTTCCGGCAGGCAGGGGGCGGTGTCGCGTGAGTACGACGCAGACGCCCGTGGGAGGGAGTCCGGGAGAGCCAGAGGAACCGGGCGACGGGCCGCCCGGAGACCCGCCCGCCAAGGGCAAGTGGACCTTCCCCAGCGCCCTGACCGTCCTCGCCGTCGTCACCGTCGCGGTCTGGCTGCTCGCGTTCCTCGTCCCGTCGGGGCAGTACGACCGCAACAAGTCGGGCGCTCCCGTGGAGGGCACCTACCACCGTGTCGACTCCGGTCAGTCCTTCGTCGACCGCCTCAACGACCTCTTCCTGTCGCCCGTCAACGGGCTGTACGGCATCCAGGACGAGAAGACCTCGCTGGTCGCGCCCGACAACACCGGCGCGCTGTACGGCAGCGCGGGCGTCTTCCTCTTCGTCCTCGCCATCGGCGCGTTCATCACCGTCGTCTTCGCGACCGGCGCGCTCGACCGGGGCATCGGACGGCTCGCACACCGGCTGCGCGAGCGCGGGGCGCTGCTCATCGCCGGTGTCATGGTGGTGTTCTCGCTGCTCGGCACGGTCGAGGGCTTCGCCGAGGAGACGCTCGGCTTCTACGGTCTGATCGTGCCGCTGATGCTTGCCCTGGGGTACGACCGCATGACCGCGGTCGGCGCGATCATCCTCGGCGCGGGCGTCGGGGTGCTCTGCTCGACGGTGAACCCCTTCGCGACGGGCGTCGCCTCGTCCGCCGCGGGCATCTCGCTCGGTGACGGCATCGTGCTCCGCGCCGCCATGTGGGTCGTGCTGACCGGCGTCACCGTCGCGTACGTCATCCGCTACGCGCAACGCGTGCGACGCGACCCCGACCGCTCCCTCTCCGGCTTCCTGCCCGGCGACCGGGATCGCGAGCGGGCCGCCGACGGCGCGTCCGAGGTGCCCGAGCTCACCGGTCTGCACAAGGCGGTGCTCGTCGCCACGGCCCTCGTCTTCGCCTTCATGATCTTCTCGGTCGTGCCCTGGTCGAGCGCGCTGACCGGCAAGGCCGACGCGACACCGTACGGCTTCGAACTCGGCTGGTCCTTCCCGCAGCTGGCCGCGCTCTTCCTGTGCGCGGCGGTCCTCGTGGGGCTCGTCGCGCGCATGGGGGAGCAGCGGCTCAGCTCGACGATCATCCAGGGCGCGGCCGACTTCGTCTCGCCCGCGCTGGTCATCCTGCTCGCCCGCGGCGTCACGACGATCATGAACAATTCGAAGATCACGGACACCGTGCTCCACTCCATCGAAGGGGTCGTGAAGGGCACGTCCTCCGGGGTCTTCGCCGTCATCGTCTTCCTGGTGAACCTGCCGCTCGCCTTCCTGATCCCCTCCACCTCGGGCCACGCCACGCTCGCCATGCCGATCCTCGCCCCGCTCGCCGACTTCGCCGGCGTCTCGCGGGCGGTCGTCGTGACCGCCTGGCAGTCGGCCAGCGGCTGGATGAACCTCTGGGTGCCGACCACCGCCGTCACCATCGGCGGCGTGGCGCTCGCGAAGGTCGGCTACGACAAGTACCTGCGCTTCGTGTGGCCGCTGCTCGCCGTTCTCGCCGTGCTGATCTGCGGGTTCGTGGCGCTGGGGGCCGCGGTGACCTGAGCGGGCGCCCGGCGCGGCACGGGCGCGGGCGTACGTACGGTGGGGGCATGGACGGCCTGAGCGAACTGGACGAGCGGATCACCGAGTGCCGCGCCTGCCCCCGCCTCGTCGCGTGGCGCGAGGAGGTGGCGCGCACCAAGCGCGCCGCGTTCGAGGACTGGGACTACTGGGGGCGGCCCGTGCCCGGCTTCGGGCCGCACGACGCCGCGCTCCTCATCGTCGGCCTCGCGCCCGCCGCGCACGGCGCCAACCGCACAGGACGGATGTTCACCGGCGACCGCTCCGGCGCGTTCCTCTATCCGGCGCTCCACGACGTCGGGCTCGCCTCCCAGCCCCACGCGGAGAGCGCCGACGACGGCCTGACGCTGTACGGCACCCGCATCACCTCACCCGTGCACTGCGCGCCGCCCGCCAACAAGCCCACCACACAGGAGCGCGACACGTGCCGCTCCTGGCTGGTGAGCGAACTGCGACTGCTCGCCCCGACCCTCCGGGCGGTGATCGTGCTCGGCGGCTTCGGCTGGCAGGCCGCGTTCCCCGCCTTCGCCGCGGCGGGCTGGCAGGTGCCGAGGCCTCGCCCGACGTTCGGGCACGGCGCGCACGTACGGCTCGCGGGCGACCCGGCACGCCCGGAGCAGGAGCCGCTGGACGTCTTCGGCTGCTTCCACGTCAGCCAGCGCAACACGTTCACCGGCCGCCTCACCCCCCGGATGCTGCGGGAGGTGCTGCGCACGGCGGCCTTCGAGGCGGGGCTGCACCCGAACGGCCCAGCAGAGTGAGCCGCGCCGGGTGCTGCTTCCTAGCGTGAGGACGTGGACGAGACTCGCGCAGCCAAGCCCTCCGGCACGCCGGCGGCCGGGCACTCCGGTGCCGCCCCCGCGGGCTCCCCCGCGGCCAAGCCCTCCGGTGCCGCCTACCGCAACCTGGCCATGGCGACCATTGGCTTCACACTCACCTTCTGGGCGTGGGACCTGGTGGCGCCGCTCGGCAGCGATTTCAAGGACCGGCTGAACCTGAGCTCCTTCGAGCAGTCGCTGCTGGTCGCCGTGCCGGTGATCGTCGGCTCGCTGGGCCGCGTCCCGGTCGGCGCCCTCACCGACCGCTACGGCGCCAAGAAGATGTTCCCGCTCGTCTCGGCGCTCACCATCATCCCGGTGCTGCTGATCATCCCGGCCAAGCACAGCTTCGGCGCGATGCTCGCGGTCGGTTTCCTGCTCGGCCTCGGCGGCACGACGTTCGCCATCGGCATCCCGCTGGTGAACTCCTGGTTCCCGCCCGCCCGCAGGGGCTTCGCCCTCGGCGTCTTCGGCATGGGCATGGGCGGTGTGGCGCTCTCCGGCTACTTCACCCCGCGCATCGCCAAACACGGCGAGAACCTCCCGTTCATCGTCGTGGCCATCGCGCTCGCCGCCTTCGCGGTGCTCGCCCTGCTCCTCATCACCGACCGCCCCGACCGGCCCGTCCCCACCAGCTCCCTCGGCACCCGCCTCGGCCAGGCGGGACGGCTGAGGGTGACGTGGGAGCTCTCCGCCCTGTACGCGATCGGCTTCGGCGGGATCGTCGCCTTCGGGGTGTACCTGCCCACGTACCTGAAGACCTGGTACGACCTCTCGCCCACCGACGCGGGCACCAAGGCCGCCGGGTTCGCGCTCGTCACCGTGATCTTCCGGCCCATCGGCGGCTGGCTCTCCGACCGGATGCACCCGGCCACGGTCACCACGGTCGCCCTCGCGGTCGTCGCGCTCTTCGCCGTCGTGCAGGCCTTCGACCCGCGGCTGAACCCCACGGGCACGATCTGCTTCCTGCTCATGGCGGCGGGCCTCGGCACCGCGAGCGGCAGCGTCTTCGCCCTCGTCTCCCAGGTGACCCCGCAGCCGCAGGTCGGCTCCGTCACCGGCATCGTGGGCGCGGTGGGCGGTCTCGGCGGGTTCCTGCCGCCGCTGGTCATGGGCGCGATCTACAGCGCCAAGGACTCGTACTCCATCGGGTTCATGCTCCTCTCCGACCTGGCGCTCGCGGGCTGCGTGTACGCCTACGGGCGCATGCGAAACGCGAAGGCGGAGTGAGACGGGGCGCGGTTACCCTGCCCCGATGGCTCTCTATCCGGATATCGAACCCTACGACCACGGCATGCTCGACGTCGGCGACGGCAACCGCGTGTACTGGGAGACCTGCGGCAACCCGCACGGCAAGCCGGCCGTGGTGCTGCACGGAGGCCCCGGTTCCGGCTGTACGCCCTTCTTCCGCCGGTACTTCGACCCTGATGCGTACCGGATCGTCCTGCTCGATCAGCGCGGCGCCGGCCGCTCCACGCCGCACGCGAGCGACCCGGCGGCCGACATGGGCGTCAACACGATCAAGCACCTGACCGCCGACCTCGAGCTGCTGCGGCGCCACCTCGGCATCGGGCAGTGGCTCGTGTGGGGCGTCTCGTTCGGGTCCGTGCTGGGCCTCCGTTACGCGCAGACGTATCCGGACCGCGTCTCCGAACTGGTCCTCACGGGGCTCGCCACGGGTAGCCGCGCCGAAGTCGACCTGCTGACGCGAGGGCTCGGCCGGGTCTTCCCCGAGGCGTGGGAGGCGTTCCGCGACGGCGTGCCGGAGGCGGAGCGGGACGGGGACCTGGCCGCCGCGTACAACCGCCTCCTGGAGTCACCCGACCCGGAGGTACGGGCCACCGCGGCGCGGGCCTGGACGGACTGGGAGACGGCCTGCGTACCGGCGCCTCCCCGGTCCGTGCCGCGCTACGAGGACGCCGCCTTCCGGGCCGGCTTCGCACGCACCGTCACGCACTACTTCGCCCACGACCACTGGCTGGGCGGCGACGAGGTCGTCCTGCGGGACGCGGATTCCCTCCGGGGGATCCCGGGCGTGCTGGTCCAGGGCACCCTGGACTTCGGGAACCTCCTCGGCATCCCGTGGCGGCTGCGACAGGCGTGGCCCGACAGCGAACTCGTGCTCGTCGACCTCGCGGGGCACAACGCGGGGGCGCGCGGTATCGCGGAGGCGCTGACAGCGGCGACGGACCGGTTCCGTCCGGCGTGATCCCGGAGCCGCCGTCGGAGTGATTTTCGGGTGAACCGTGGCCGCGGCGGCGGGGGTGTGCGGCGCTGCGGCGGCGGGCCGACCGCACACTCCGGGAAAGCGCCGGGCAGGACCGGCGCCGAGCCACTGGAGCCGCCCGGTGTCCCCGTCATCCTCCCGCCGCCTCCGCCTACGGGTGGGCCTTGCCGCTGCGCTTCTCCTGGGCGGAATGGGCTTCGCTCCCGCCCCTGCCGACACCGCCCCCGCCGACATCGCCCCTGCCGACACCGCCCCCGCCGAAACAGCCGCCCCCGCCGAAGGCACCGCTCCCGCGTTCTGGGTCGACCCGCAGAGCGCAGCCGTGCGGCAGGTGGCGGAGTGGCGGCGGGCGGGGCGGGAGGCGGACGCGCGGCTCATCGAGCGCATCGCGGGGCAACCCCAGGCGGTCTGGCTGCACAGCGACGGGGCCGGCGCCGTGGTGCGGTCGCAGGTCGAGGCAGCGGCCAGGGCGGGGCGCACGGCGGTGCTCGTGGCGTACTTCGTTCCGCACCGGGACTGCGGCGCGTACTCGTCGGGCGGGGCCCGCGACGCCGCGCACTACCGCCGGTGGATCGACGACTTCGCCGCGGGCCTCGGCTCGCGCGGCGCGTACGTGATCGTCGAACCGGACGCCGTCGCCCAACTGGTGGCGGGCTGCCCGCGCGCGGACGCGGCCGAGCGGTACGGGCTGCTCGCCCACGCCGTCGAGCGCCTGAAGCGGCAGCCGCACACGAGGGTCTACCTCGACGCGGGCAACGCGAGCTGGATCCCGGACGAACGGCGCCTGGTCGCCCCGTTGCGCAGGGCAGGCATCGCCAAGGCCGACGGCTTCGCCCTGAACGTCTCCAACCACCAGACCGACGCGACCAGTTCCGCGTACGCGCACCGTCTCGCCCGGGAGCTCGGCGGCGGCAAGCACTTCGTCATCGACAGCAGCCGCAACGGAAACGGCCCCTACCAAGGCCCCCAGGCCTGGTGCAACCCGCCCGGCCGCGCCCTCGGCACGCCCCCCACCACCAGAACCGGTGACCCCTCCCTCGACGCCTACCTGTGGATCAAGCGTCCCGGCGAGTCGGACGGCACGTGCCGGGGCGGCCCGCGGGCAGGCCAGTGGTGGCCGGAGTACGCACTGGGCATGGCCCGACGGGCGCGCGGCTAGGGCCGGTCGGGGACGACGGCGGTGGCGGTGATCTCGACGAGCTGCCCCGGGTAGCCGAGGCAGGACGTGCCGAGCAAGGTCGACGTGTGCGGCCCGTCGTGCAGGGCGGAACCGCGCACGACGTCCCAGGCCTCGCTCAGTGCCGCGGGCTCGTCACCGACCACGTACACCGTGCTGGCGACCACCTGCGACAGGTCGCTTCCCACCGCGCGCAGGGCCTCGTCGAGATTGGCGACGACCTGCGCGGTCTGCCGGGTGATGTCGCCCTCCCCGACGAGCCTGCCGTCGGGATCGAGCGGGACGGAGCCCGCCATGAAGGCGAGCCGGGTGCCGGCCTCGACGACGGCGGCGTGGGCGTATCCGGGAGGCGGGAAGAGGGTGGGGACGACGGTGCGTTCAGGTGCGGTCATGGAGCGAGCGTGCGGGGTCGCCAGCGCGTACGCATCCGATTTTCCCGAGGGGGGCTCACCGCACCGCCGCCGGTGAACTCCCTCCACGGATACGGAGCGTGGGGTTCCCGGAGCCGTCCGCCCGCGTCGACCAGATGTCCTGCTTGCGGCCGCCGCCGCCCGGCAGGGCGTACGCCAGGGTGTCGTCGTCCAGCCAGGCCGCCTGGTCGTCGACGCTGTGCCGCTCGGCGACGGGGTGCTCGCGCATCGTGCGCAGGTCGAGGACGTACAGCCGCCACGGGTCCCGCGTGCCCTCGCGCACCCGCTTCTTGAAGGCGATGCGCGTGTTGTCGGGGGAGAGCGACGGGCACTCGACGTTCGAACGCAAGGCCGTCGCCGACCACTTCGCCATGTCGCCCCGCACCAGGTACGTCTTGCCCTTCGTCGACACCGTCGCGTAGAAGCGGTTGTCGTCCTTCGCGAAGGTCACGCCCCAGTAGTTGACGTCGGGGGAGTGGTAGCGGCGGCCGTCGAGGGTGAGGGGGATCTCCTCCATGTTCTTGATGAGGTAACCCGTACGGGTGTCCAGGATCGAGGTGCGGGTGGAGAACGACGAGCCCGCGTATGAGTCGCCCGTGGCGAACATCGTCCAGGACAGCATCCGGCCCGACGCGGAGACGCGCGCCCGGTTGGGGATGCCGGTCAGGGCGATCCGGCGCTTCTCGCGAAGCCGGTCGTCCAGTACGACCGCGTACGACTTGGGCGGTATACCGGGCCTGCGTTGCAGGCAGAGCCCCGTGCCCGAGGCGGCGTAGAAGCGCTCGCAGGACGGGCCGCCGGTGGTGCGCGCGCCGCCGCCCCCGCCCTCGGAGACTGGGACGCGTGCGATCCGGCCCGCGGTCTCCGTCGTGCTGCGGAAGTAGAGCTTGCCCCGGTCCAGGCCGAACTCCGAGGTCGCGTCGGCTGATTCGGCGCGCTCGGCCGCCTGCAGCGTGTACGTGACGGCGACACCCGCGAGGACGGCCGCCGCCGCGGCCACGGCGACGACGCGGGAGCGGAGGGACGGAGAGGGGGAGTGGGAGTCGGAAGGGGACTGTGGCTTCACGTGGAGCCTCCGGAAGATGTGTCCGACCGCGGGAGCAGCACCGCCGCCCCGGCGACCGCCGCTGTCAGGGCGAGCACCGCGCAGGTCAGCGCGGTCTCGACGCCCCACAGCGTCCACGCCGCGCCGAACCCGGCCGCGGCGACGAGCCGGGCCAGCGCCTGGCCGGTCTGCAGGACGGCCATGCCGCTGGCCCGCCGCTCCTGGGCGACCACGGGGGCGACCAGCGCCATCAGCACGCCGTCGGTGGCCGCGTAGAAGACCCCGAGGAGCAGCAGTACGCCGATGAGGAGCGGCCAGCCGTCGGTGGGCGCGAGCAGGAGGACGTAACCGCCGAGCAGTGCGACGTGTCCGGCGAGGAACGGCACGCGGCGCCCGACGCGGTCGGCGAGCCGCCCCGCGGGGACGGCGAGCAGCAGGTACACGGCGGCGGCGCCCAGCGGCAGGAGCGGGAACCACGAGACGGCGAAGTCGAGCCGCCGCTGGAGGAGGAGGTAGAGGAACGCGTCGCCGATGGTGGCGGCGCCGAGCAGCGCCGCCGCGACCAGGACGCGCCGGAAGGCGGGGACGCGGAGCAGGTGCAGGGCGCGAGGGCGTGGGGCGGAGGGTTGGGTTCGTTGTCGTTCGGTTTGCTGTCGTTCGGGGGCGGGGTGCGGTGATCGCGGGAGCGCCGGTGACAGGTGTCCCGGCACGAACGCGACCAGCATCAGCACCCCGAGCAGCCCGAAGCAGAAGCTGACGACGAACACGGCGTCGTACGCGTCGGCCGTCGCCCACAGCAGCGCGAACGCGGCGAGCGGCCCGAGCAGCGCGCCCGTCGTGTCCATCGCCCGGTGCACTCCGAAGGCGCGGCCCAGCGTGTCGGGCGGGCTGCTCAGCGAGATGAGGGCGTCGCGCGGCGCGGTGCGCACGCCCTTGCCGATGCGGTCGGCGGCGAGCGCCGCGCCGATCCCCGCGGTGGCACCGCCCGCGAGGAGCAGCCCGAGCCGGGAGAGCGCGGAGAGTGCGTAGCCGCCGCCCGCGACGAGTTTGTGCCGGCCGCCGCGGTCGGCGGCGTACCCGCCGGCCAGCCGCACCAGCGCCGTGACTCCGTTGTAGAGCCCGTCGAGAAAGCCGAACTGTAGGGGGGAGAGGCCGAGTTGGAGGACGAAGTAGAGCGGCAGGACGGCGGTGACCATCTCGGAGGAGATGTCCGTGACCAGGCTGACCGCGCCGAGCGCGAGGACGGGTCCCGCGACGCGGCCGCGCCGGGCCCCGGACTGTTCCTGCTCCGAGGCCTTGGCGACCGCGTCGGTGGTGGCCAGATACATGGCGTTCGCGTTCGTCCGGCTCAGCGGCAGTTGTAGGACGGGCTGGTGTCCTTCGTGGAGCCGTCCGTG
Organism: Streptomyces venezuelae; assembly: GCF_008642315.1. NCBI lineage: Bacteria > Bacillati > Actinomycetota > Actinomycetes > Kitasatosporales > Streptomycetaceae > Streptomyces > Streptomyces venezuelae. The sequence continues at coordinate 6,719,726 of NZ_CP029192.1, forward strand.
GCCACGAGGTTCCAGGAGAAGCCGGTGTCGGTGAAGTTCAGCTTCAGGACACCGAAGGTGTCGGTGAGCCGCTTCTGGCTGTTGGGCTGCACTTCCTCGATGTCGTACGGATTGGCGCCGCCCATGCCCCCGAGCACCTCGACGATGCCGTCGGCATCGGCCTTGCCGTCCGCGTTCTGCGGGGCGAACCGCTCGTAGTGGTGGTCGTGGCCGTTGAGCACCAGCTCGGCCTTGTTGGCCTGGAGCAGCTTCCAGACCGGGCGGCCGACCGGATCGTTGCCGTGCTCGCCGGAGGAGAAGAGCGGGTGGTGCCAGTACGCGGCCACGCACTTCTTGGAGTTGGCGGCGAGGTCGTCCTTGAGCCAGTCGATCTGCTCGTCGTCGTCGAAGTTGTTGGAGTCGAGGGCGATGAAGTGCCAGTTGCCCTGGTCGAAGCTGTAGTAGCTCTCGCCGTCGGGGTAGGCGACGGACCCGAAGTAGGACTTGTAGCCCTTGAACGCGCCCGCCGGGTCGTAGCTCTCGTGGTTGCCGGGGACGGGCCGCGTCTTGCTCTTGAAGGCGCCCCAGCTCTTGTCGTAGTACTTCTGGAAGTCCTTCAGGCGCGCGTCGTCGTACTGGTTGTCGCCCATGGTCAGCACGAAGGACGGGTTGATCTGCTTGACCAGAGCGGCGGTCTTGGGGTGCTTGCAGCTGCTGCTGCTCGCCGTGCACTGCTCGGCGATGTCGCCCGCGGCGACCGCCGTGAACCCGGCGCGGGCGGCGGCGGGGGCCGCCGCGGGGGAGGCGTCGGCCTCCCCCGCGGGGGACCACAGCAGTACGCCGCCGACGAGGGCGAGCGAGGCGCCGGCGGCGATGGGGATGGTCGTGCGAAGGGTGAGCGGCATGTCCGTCTCCTCGGGAGGCGTGGGGGGGTGCCGAACCGTCAATCCGGAATCCTGGCGATGCGGCATGTGCGCGTCAATAACTCGGGATGAATTATTGTTAGGAAAGTTTCCTGCCAGTGTTCATGTGGGGCGGGTGGTGCGTGTGGGGGCCAGGGTGCTGGCGGGGTACTGGCCGGGCGTCGGCGGGGTTCCGGTTCGAGGTGGCGGCCGGTTGCGGCGGCGTTGTCAGTGGCCTCGCCTAGGGTGGCGAGCACGAGTGACAGGTGCGTGAGCAGGGGCTGAGCTAGGCGGTGGTGACGATGGGGGCCGTGGTGCCGGACGCCGGTGGCGACGCCGCTCTCGTACGCGCCCGTGCCGCTCTCGTGCGGTCGTGCGCTGCCGTCTTCCTTCCGGCGGAGGTGCCGCGGGAAGGTCGGGTCGCTTTCTGGAACCCGGACCCGGGGGGCGGGCCGGAGGTCGACATCGGCGTGCGGGGTGACCTCGTCGTCGCCCGCAAACACGGCAAGGGCGCGCGGAGCCGTACCGTGCCCGCGCTGTTCCTGCCGGTCGCCGAAGCGGTGCCGCTGCTGCTCGGTGCCGAGCGTCCGCACCCGGCGGTGGCCTGCTGGGGCGCCGCCGCCCGGCATGCGCTGCACCTGGCGGCGCGGGGCAGGCTGCTGCCCGGGCTGACCCCGGGAGACGTGGACGCGTGGCGGGCCGGGCCGCTGGACGAGGCCGACGTCGTCCACCTGCGCGCGATCGCCGCGGCGCTCCCCGCGGAGGCCCACGCGGTGCCGCTGCCCCGGCGCGGCACGGGCCCCTTGCTGCTCCCGCAGCCGTTCGCCCTGCTCAGAGCCTTCGTGGACGCGGTGCTCGACGCCCTGCCCCGCACCCCGGCCGCCGCGCACGCGGTCGGCGCGCCCTTCGCCGCGCGCGAGCCGCAGCACCTCCCGGGCGCCCGGGAGTGGGCGGCCGAGGTGGCCGCCGGGATGGACGCGGGGGTACGCGTGTCGCTGCGCCTCGACCTGCAGGCGCACGATGTGTTCGACGGGGGCGACCGGGCCGACGGGGGCGAGGGCTCCCGGGAGGATGTCGCCGACGGGGATGGCGGCGACACGGGGGCCGCCCGCGCGGAGGTCCGTCCCTCCGTCGCCGGCCCCGCCGCCGCTGTCGTGCAGGTGCACAGCCTCGCCGACCCCGCGCTCGTCGCGGACGTGCCGGAGCTCTGGGCCGGCACCGACCACTTCGGGCCGCGCGCCCGCGTCGACACCCTCCTCGCGCTGCGCCGCGCCGCCCGCGTGTGGCCTCCGCTCGGCAGGCTCCTGGAACGCCCGCGCCCCGACGTACTCCCGCTGGGCGAGGACGAGTTGTACGACCTCCTGGGCGCCGCGGCCGGCCGCCTCGCCGCGGCGGGCGTGGCCGTCCACTGGCCCAGGGAGCTGACCCGGGGCCTCACCGCCACCGCCGTCGTCCGCCCCGCCCCCGGTACCGCGGCCGACAACTTCGACTTCTTCAAGACCGAGGAACTCCTCGAATTCCGCTGGCAGTTGGCGCTCGGCGACCAGGTGGACGACCCGCTGACCGAGGCGGAGCTCGACATCCTCGCGGAGGCGCACCGCCCGGTCGTCCGGCTCCGGGACCAATGGGTCCTCGTCGACCCCGAACTCGTCCGCAAGGCGCGCAAGCGGGACCTCGGCCTGCTCGACCCGGTGGACGCCCTGTCGGTCGCGCTGACCGGCACCGCCGAGGTGGACGGCGAGCAGGTGCCCGCCGTGCCGGTCGGCGCGCTGGCGCGGCTGCGCGACCGCGTGACGGGAGACCTCGACGTACCGGCCCCGCCGCCGGGCCTGCACGCGACCCTCCGTGACTACCAGCTCAAGGGTCTCGCCTGGCTCGACCGCATGACCTCCCTCGGCCTCGGCGGCTGCCTCGCCGACGACATGGGCCTCGGCAAGACGATCACGGTCATCGCCCTGCACCTGCACCGCGCGCGGGACGGTGGTTCCGGGGCACCGACGCTCGTCGTCTGCCCGGCCTCGCTGCTCGGCAACTGGCAGCGCGAGATCGAACGGTTCGCGCCCGGCGAGCCGGTCCGCCGCTTCCACGGCACGGGCCGCACCCTGACCGGCCTGACCGGCGGCTTCGTCCTCACCACGTACGGCACGATGCGCACGAGCGCGCCCGAACTGGCCGCCCGGACATGGGGTCTCGTCGTCGCGGACGAGGCACAGCACGTCAAGAATCCGTACGCGGCGACGGCGAAGGCGCTGCGCACGATCCCCTCCCCGGCGCGTGTCGCGCTCACCGGCACCCCCGTCGAGAACAACCTCTCCGAGCTGTGGGCGCTGCTCGACTGGACGACACCGGGTCTGCTCGGCCCCCTGAAGGCGTTCCGGGCCCGCCACGCACGCCTGGTGGAGGGCGGCGACCCGTCAGGGTCCGGAGCGGACGACGAAGCGCTGGACCGCCTCGCCCGCCTGGTCCGTCCCTTCCTCCTGCGCCGCAAGAAATCGGACCCCGGCATCGCGCCGGAGCTCCCGCCGAAGACGGAGACCGACCACCCGGTGACCCTCACCCGCGAACAGACCTCGCTGTACGAGGCGGTGGTGCGCGAGACCCTCGCCCGCATCGAGGCGTCGGACGGCATGGCGCGGCGCGGCCTCGTCATGAAGCTGCTGATGGCGCTCAAGCAGATCTGCAACCACCCGGCGCAGTATCTGAAGGACGGCATGCTCACGACCCGGACGGGCCGCCCGCGCTCGGGCAAGCTGGAACTCCTCGACGAGCTCCTCGACACGATCCTCGCCGAGTCGGAGAGCGCGGGCGCCGTCCTGATCTTCACGCAGTACGTGGAGATGGCACGCCTCCTGGAGGCGCACCTCTCCGCGCGCGGCATCGCCTCCCAGCTCCTGCACGGCGGTACGCCGGTCGCGCGCCGCGAGGAGATGGTGGACCGCTTCCAGTCGGGCGAGGTCCCGGTCTTCCTGCTCTCCCTGAAGGCGGCCGGCACGGGCCTGAACCTGACCCGGGCGGGCCACGTGATCCACTACGACCGCTGGTGGAACCCGGCCGTCGAGGAGCAGGCCACCGACCGCGCCTACCGCATCGGGCAGACCCAGCCGGTCCAGGTCCACCGACTGATCACCGAGGGCACGGTCGAGGACCGCATCGCCGAACTCCTCGCGGCCAAGCAGGCGTTGGCGGACGCGGTGCTCGGTGACGGCGGCGAGGCGGCGCTCACGGAACTGTCCGACGCGGAACTGGCGGACCTGGTCGCACTGAGGAGGGCGGCATGATGCCGCGGGGCGGTTCGGGACGGGGTGGTGGGCCGGTGCGGGGTGGTGGCTCGGGACGGGGCGGTGGTTCGTTGCGGGGTGGTGGTTCGGGACGGGGTGGTGGGCTCGGCTGGGCCAGCGGCATGAGCGAGACGAGCCGCATGGGCAGCGGCCGCGTCTTCCCCGCCCTGCCGAAGCACCCCGATCCCGCGGCGCCCTTCGCCACGTCCTGGTGGGGCAACGCGTGGGTCGACGCGCTGGAGGAGAGCGCCCTGGACCAGGCGCGGCTGGCCCGCGGCCGTACGTACGCGCGCGACGGCGCGGTCGACACGATCACCGTCGCGCCGGGCCGCATCGTCGCGTACGTCCACGGCAACCGTCCGCGGCCGTACCGCGCGGAGATCCGCCTGCGGACGATGCTTCCCGAACACTGGGACCGCTTCCTCGACGTGGTCGCCACGGATCCCGCGCGCATCGCCGCGCTGTTGGACCAGGAGATGCCGCACGCGCTGGCCGACGCGGCGGACCGGGCGGACGTCCCGCTCCTCCCCGGCGCCCGTGAACTCTCCCCTTCCTGTACGTGCCCCGACCGGGGCCACCCCTGCAAACACGCGGCGGCCCTCGCCTACCAGACGGCCCGCCTCCTGGACGCGGACCCCTTCGTTCTCCTGCTGCTGCGAGGCGGCGAGGAACAGGACCTCCTGGACGAACTGTCACGCAGGAACGCCCGGAGGGGAGCGGCGGAGGCGGCGGAGGCGCTGCGCGGGGCGGGGACTACGGACGAGCTCCGGGGGGTGGCGGTCATGCGGGAGCGCCGGGACGCGGAGCCCGCGACGACTGGGCAGCACCGAGGCGTGGAGGGGGAGGCGGCCGGAGAGCGGGGCGTCGCGGACGTGGAGGCGGCCGGAGAGCGCCGCGCGGCGGACGCGGAGAAGACACGGAGGTCCATGGCGGAGGCCGCTCGCCAGACGCCCCCCGGCGAACGCCAGCCACATCCAGAGGGCGAGCCGGCGCTCCCTGGCGGAGATCAGCGGGCCCCGGATGGTGGCGCCATCCTGCCCGGTGGAGATCAGCGGCCCCCGGACGGTGGCGCCATCCTGCCTGGCGGGGATCAGCGGGCCCCGGATGGCGGCGCCACCCTGCCCGGTGGAGACCAGCGGCCCCCGGACGGTGGCCCCACCCTGCCCGGTGGAGACCAGCCGTCCCGGGATGGCGACCCTGCCCTTCCCGGAACACCGCACGCGCCTTCGAGCAGCGACCCCGTGCTTCGCAAGGCACGCCACGCGCCTCCAAGTGGCGGCCCGTTGCCGCACGCCGCACTTCAGCCTGTCTCGGACGGCGGCCCGGTCGCGTCCGGGGGACAGCGGTCACACCCCGGCGACGACGCCCCCGTCCTCCCCGGCGTCCTGGCCCGTGAGGCGCTCGATACGGCGTATCCGTCTCCGTTGCCCGCCCCGCTCGCGCCGCCGTCCCATCCGGGGGAGGCGCCGGTCCTTCCCGCGCTCCCCGGTGCCCCGGACCCGACGGCGCTGGAGTTCCTGATCACGGACGCGGCGCGCCGGGCCCACACGTTCCTCACGGCGGAGGTCGGCGCGGGCACGGGCGCACGAGCGAATCCGTTTCCGTTCCCGGGGGACGACTCTCCCTGGCACGATGCCGTCCGTCTCGCCGCCTCGCACCCGGGCCTCACGGGTCGCCGCACCTTCAGCCGTCAGTTCGCCGAACTGGCAAGGTCGGTGGGACACACCCCCGCGGACCTGTCCCGCGCGGCGGCGGCCTGGCGACAGGGCGGCGAGGAGGGGTTGGCGACCCTGGAATCCCCCTGGGACCCGCCGGCGGGCCCCTTCGACCGGGCCCGCGGCGCCCTGGTCGCCGCCGACCTGCCCCGGATGACGATCCACCGCAACCAGCTCACCAACGCGGAAGGCACGATCCAGCTCCGCTACGGGACGGACGGCCGCTGGTACCCGTACCGGAGCGAGCCGGGCGGCGACGACTGGTGGCCCGAAGGGGAGGCGGACGTCGACCCAGTGGGGGCGCTGGCCGGCGTGGCGGAGGCGTAGATCAGGCCTGGAGGTGCGCCAGGAGCTCGTCGCCCGCCGGGTACGGGCGCTCCTCCGGCAGCAGCCGCGCCGCCGCCTCCTCCTCCCCGTCCCGTACGAGCCCGTGGATCTCCCGCGCGCGGTCGGTGACGTCGGTGATCGAGACCGTCCACTCGTCCGCGAAGCTGCGGGACGCCTCGCCGGAGAGGCCCAGTTGGAGGCTGCGGCAGGGGAGGGCGTTGAGGTGCAGGTCGCGCTCCGGGTCCCACTGGACGCGGGCGGGGGAGCGGCGCAACTCGCGCTTCCACGCGGCCTGATCGGCGTGGAGACCGCGAACGTAGTGGGAGAGGCACGCGTTGCGAAGTGCCCAGTCGAAGCCCTCGCGGGTGATCTCGACGGCCAGGACCGTCTGTTGGTCCTCCTTGGTCGCCCAGCCGCAGCGGTACATCATCCACAGGAACGACGGCTTGATCCACGTCATGCGGTCCCGCTTCCAGGCGGCGGGAAACCGCCCGGTGCGGGCCGCGGGGAGGCCGAGTGCGGGGGCGTACGCCTGGTAGACGGTGATCGTCTTGTCGGTGTGCAGGGCACGGATATGGTGGTTCACAGGAGCTCAGCCTGCGGCCGCCGGTGACGGTGCGCCAGCGAATTTCGCCCCGTCGGTCAGAAGTCGACCCGGGTCCGCTCGTCCAGCCGCGCCACCGAGTCCTGCGCGAACTTCTTCTCGTAGTCGCTGCGGATCTCCTCGATCTGGACGTCCCGCTTGGGCGCCTCGGGCGTCGGGTACAGGAGGATCAGCTCGTACGACCGCTCCCGCTCGATCTTGCCGTTGGAGTCGCGCCACTGGCCGCGCCCGTTCTGGATGGTCAGCCCGTCGGGGAAGCCCGGCGTGACCTCCTTGTCGATGAAGGCCATGAACTGCTTGTCCGTCACGGCGGGCCCGCCGTCGGGGCGTTCCGTGCCGAAGAAGAGCCGCGTCTCGGTGAAGGGCTTGCCACGGGCGACGGTGGACGCGGCGACCGACGAGGACGCGGACGGTGCGGACTTCGCTTCGTCGTCCAGTGAGGCGTAGGCGGCGGGGGCGCCGACGGCCAGCACGGTGGTCGCCACGGCGGCCACGGCGAGGCGGGTGCCGGAGAGGCGGGGGAGGGTGAGGGCCATGGGGGTTCCCTTTCCGACGAGCAGGGGGGTTCGGACGGCGGCAAACCGTAGCGGACCCGCGAGCGCCCGATGCCCTTATTCCTGCGTTATGGCCTGTTTGGCCCTCGGTTGGTTTCACGCGGGTGTGACACCCGGCCCGTCCCCAGCCGGTAGGTCCTGAGGTCCCGCCAACCCTTCCCCGGGCCGTCCGTCACGATCAGGTGGACGGTGTCCACGTGGCTGGTCAGGGGGAGGGACGGGGCCAGTTGGGACTGCAGGGTGTCGTAGGCCGCCTCGTAGGTTTCCGGGCCCTCGTCGTTCGCCAGGGTGAGGTGGGGGGCCAGGGGTGGGGTGAAGACACCGCGGTAGGGGAGCGCCTCCGGCCAGCGGGCCGTGAGGGACCGGGTGAGGGCGCGCACGGGGGTCTCGGGGGTCGGGGCGAGGTACAGGACGCCCGGGTAGCGGCGGAATTCGTCGAACGTGAGGGTGAACGCGGGGTGGGCGGCGAAGAGGTCCGTCAGGTCGGCGTGGGTGCCCGGGGTGAAGCGGGACTCGTTGAGGAACGGGTAGAGCACGGTCACGTGGGCGGGGAAACCGGCCCGTACCAAGGGGTTCGCCTCGGGGATGCGGATCGTGAGGGCCGTGTCGCCGGGGAGGTCGGGCCAGCCGTCCGAGTCCGCCGCCCCCGTGCTCGCCGCCCGGGCTTCCTCCGCGCGCGTGCGTTCGTGTGTCTCCGTGCTCACTTCGTGGGGCGCAGGTGTGCCGAGAGGTGGTGCTGCAACGGCTGGTCCACCGCGGCCATGTCGTGGGTGAAGGTGAGCGTGCCGTCGTCGGTCAGCGTGTAGCGGCGGCGGGTCGCCGTGACGTTCTTGGCGGTGGGGGTGAGCGCCACGTCGTGCGTGGAGAGGTCGACCGTGCCGTCGGCCGCGTAGCCGACCGCGATCTCCGCGATGCCGGTGGGCTGGGTGACCAGAGCCTCGATCCGGCCGTCGGGCTGCAGCCGCCACCAGCCGCTCTCCCGCGCCGCGGGGCGCAGCGGGGCGTCGTCGGCGTCGAGCAGCCAGGCCCGCGCCTCGTAGCGGAGGAAGGGCCTGCCGTCGTGGCTGAACGTCACCTCCTGCGCGTACGTGAAGTCAGCGGGCAGCGTCGGGTACTCGCCCCGGCCCCGGCCGCTCCACCGGCCCAGCAGTCCGAGCACGGGCGCGAGCAGCGCGTGCGGGGCGGGCGCCGCCTCGGAGTCACTGCTGTGGCTCTCGGGGTACGGGTACGGGAACGGGGACGGCGCCGAGGATGAGGACGAGGCCGAGGACGGGTGCTCCGGGGCGGGGTCGAACACGGTGGGGGCTCCTGAGGGCGGGCGGCGACGGGTGAGGTGACTGGGCGAAGCTTAGGGCTCCCGTTCGGCCCCGACCCACGTGCGTCACCCGGACCCACGTGCGTCACCTCGGCCCACGTGCGTCCCCCCGACTCACGTGCGTCACCCCGCAAACGCCCCCGGGCGTCCCGCGCCCCGCACCGTCCCCTAAGGCTGAATCCGTATCCACACCGGCGCGTGGTCCGACCCCGGCGCGTCCCTCCGTACCCCCGGATCCCCGTCCTCCACCGACGGCAGCGCGCTCGCCGCGGCGCCCGGCGCGCCCGTGCCCGCGCCGCGGACCTGGTCCATCAGGCCGCGGCTCACCAGCGCGTGGTCGATGAGTTCGCGGCGGCCCGCGTGGATGCGGGAGAAGCGCTGGTCGGCCGGGATCAGCGGTGCGACGTTCCACAGCCGCGTCGCGTCGCCCTTGTCCGGGCGGTCGAAGCCCGGCGTGCCGATCTCGGAGCCGGGCGGGCCGAGCAGGATCTGCGTCGTCGCGGCCCCGACCTCGTCGTTGAGGTCCCCGAGCACGGCGACCCCGTGCTCCCGCCCGTCGCCCCGCAGCCGCTCGTCGGCGACCGCGCGCACCACCGTGGCCTCGGCCGCGCGGCGGTTCAGGGCGTACGCGCCGTACCGCGCGCGCTCCCCCTCGCCGTGCGGGAAGAAGCGCCCGCCGGGGTACGACAGCAGCTTCGACTTGAGGTGGCACACGACCGCGTCGAAGAAGAACGCCCGCGTCGACACCGTCACCGCGAGGACGCCCCGCCCGGCCCGCGCCGCCGTCCGGCCCGAGTCGTCGACCTGCACCGGCCGCACCGGCTCCGGGAAGCCGACCTCGTCGGCGACGACGAAGACGGGGAGGCTGGTGAGGAAGCCGACCCGTATCCCGCGCTCGTCCGCGTGCTGCGACAGCGTGACGTGCCAGGTGCCCTCCAGCAGGCCAGCCAGATCGTCGAGCGCCGCCGGGTCGCCGACCTCCTGCACCCCGAGAACGCTCGGCCCCAACGCGGTGATCGTCGCCGCGAGCGAGGCCAGCTTCGCCTCGTACGCGGCCTTGTCCTTGGGGCCGAACTGCCCGCCGGGGCGATAGAGGTTCTCCAGGTTCCACGTGCCGATGATCATCGCCGACTCCCTGGTCCGTGTCCCCTCGGCCGATCGGCGGGTGGGGCCAGCGTGCCCGCGAAACCGTCCCCGCGACAGGGCTGCCGGATGCGCACTCGCACTACCTTGAAAAGATGACGCCGCCTCCCGCGCCCGGACCCGACGGACTCATCACGCCCGGCCCCGAAGGTCCCGACGGCCCCGCCGACCTCGTCATCATCGGCTGCACCGCGCTGACCCACGATCCGCGAGGGGAGATCGTCTTCGTCGAGGACGCGACGATCGCCGTACGCGACGGAATCATCACCTCGGTCACCGCAGGCGGCCCCGGCCCGGGGGACGGTCCCGCCCCCGCCGCACACATCGACGCTCGCGGCACCCTCGCCCTCCCCGGCCTCATCAACTGCCACACCCACACGCCGATGGTCGCCCTGCGCGGCCTCGCCGAGGACCTGCCCGCGCACACGTGGTTCAACGACTGGATCTGGCCCGTCGAGTCCAACCTCACCGAGCGCGTCGTCGGGCTCGGCGCGCGGCTCGCCTGCGCCGAGATGATCCGCGCCGGCGTCACCACCTTCGCCGACCACTACTTCGCGATGGACGAGGTCGCCGCCGCCACCGACGAGAGCGGCCTGCGCGCCGTCCTCGGCCAGGCCTACTTCAGCACGCAGGGCCCCGAAGGCCGCGCCGCCTCCCTCGACTTCGCGCTTCGGCAGCAGGGCGCGGCGGGCGGACGCGTCACCACCTGCCTCGCCCCGCACGCCCCTTACACCGTCGACGAGTCCGACCTCGCCGCCACCGCCGAACTCGCCCGTCAGCACGGCCTCCTGGTCCACATCCACGCCGCCGAGAACCGGGAGCAGACCGACAACAGCCTGGCCCGCCACGGCCGCACCCCCATCGAGATCCTGGAACGCGCGGGCCTCCTCGACGCCGGCACCGACGTGCTGCTCGCCCACGTCACCGGCCTCGACACCGCCCGTGACCTGCCCGTCCTGCGCCGGGCCGCGGAACGCACCGGGGGCCGCGTCGCCGTCGCCTCCGCGCCCCGCGGCTACCTGAAGTTCGGCTGGGACACGACACCCGTACGGGCTCTGCGGGACGCGGGCGTCCCGGTCGGCCTGGCCACGGACGGCGCCGCGTCCAACAACACCCTCGACGTGTGGGAGTCCATGACGCTCACCGCGCTCGTCCAGAAGTCCGTGGAGCGCGATCCCACCTGGCTCACCGCCCGCCAGGCCCTGGACCACGCCACCTTGCAGAGCGCGCGGGCCGTCGGGCTCGGGGAGGAGATCGGCAGCCTCGCGGCGGGGCGGCGGGCCGATCTCATCCTCGTCGACCTGACGGGTCCGCACACCCAGCCCGTGCACGACCTCGCGGCCACGCTCGTGCACAGCGCCCGCTCCGGCGACGTACGCACGACCATCGTGGCCGGACGGGTCCTCATGCACGACCGCGAGTTGCTGACCCTCGATGTAGCGGCCGTCGTGGGCGAGTTGAGCGGCCTGCTGCCCGAACTCGTCGACCGCAGCCACGGGAAGCGGATCCAGGAGTACGAGGGGTAGCGGCGGCTGCCTAGAGTGGGACGCATGGCGACGAGCACCCACGGGACCCCGACCCCGATTTCGACCCCCGGCCCCCAGGATGAGCCCGCACACCAGGACCCGGCCCACGGCATCGTCGACGACCCCTACGGCACGTACGCACCGCTCCGCGACACCGCCCCCGTGCACCGGATCGCCGGCACCGACGGCAAACCCGCCTGGCTCGTCACCCGGTACGACGACGTCCGCGAGGCCCTCGCGAACCCGCTGCTCTCGCTCGACAAGAGCCATGCGCTGCCCGGCGGTTACCGAGGGCTCGCGCTGCCGCCCGCACTCGACGCGAACCTCCTCAACATGGACCCGCCGGACCACACCCGCGTCCGGAGCCTGGTCGGCCGGGCCTTCACCCGGCGCCGCGTCGAGCAGCTGCGTGCTCCCGTCCGGCGTACGGCCGACGCACTCCTCGACGCCGTCGAGCCGCTCGGCCGCGCCGACCTCGTCGCCGCGTACGCCGCGCCGCTGCCCATCACCGTCATCTGCGACCTCCTCGGCGTGCCGGACGGCAGCCGGCGCGACTTCCGGGAGTGGACCGACGCCCTCCTGTCACCCGACCCCGCGCACCCGGAGAGGACGAAGCACGCCGTCGTCGCGATGCTCGGCTTCTTCACCGGGCTCCTCGCCGACAAGCGGCAGCACCCCGCCGACGACCTCCTCTCCGACCTGATCGCCGTCCGGGACGCGGGGGACCGGCTGAGCGAGGACGAGCTGATGTCGCTCGCCTTCCTCATCCTCTTCGCCGGGTACGAGAACACCGTCCACCTCATCGGCAACGCCGTCCTCGCCCTCCTCGACCACCCGGAGCAGCTCGCCGCCCTGCGGGCCGATCCCGCCCGACTCCCCGCGGCCGTCGAGGAGTTCCAGCGCTACGACGGGCCCGCGCCCCTCGCCATCCGCCGCTTCCCCGTGGAGGACATCACGATCGCGGGCGTCACCGTGCCCGCGGGCGAGACCGTGCTGCTGTCGCTCGGCTCCGCCAACCGCGACCCCGGCCGTTTTCCCGACCCCGGCCGCCTCGACCTCGACCGGGCCACCGCGGGGCACGTCGCCCTCGGCCACGGCATCCACCACTGCCTCGGCGCGCCCCTGGCCCGGCTGGAGACCGAGATCGCGGTCGGCGCCCTCGTCGAACGCTTCCCGCGCCTCGCCCTCGCCGTCCCCAGGGACGAGATCAGGTGGCGCCCGTCGCTGCGTTCCAGGGGTCTGCGTGAACTTCCCGTGACGCTCTGAAAGTTCTCCGGAACTTCTTCGCCCGCGAGCGATGAGTTCCGCGAAGCCCGTCGGTCCACCCTTCGCAGACGTATCGAAGACGTACGCGCCCGACGGGTGGAGGAGACACACCATGGGACTTCCGGACATCGTCACGCGCGAGGAGTGGCTCACCGCGCGTGAGGAGTTGCTGGCCAAGGAGAAGGCCGCAACCCGCGCGCGGGACGCGCTCAACGCCGAGCGGCGCGGGCTGCCGATGGTCGAGGTCGACAAGGAGTACTACTTCGACGGTTACGACGGGAAGGCGACCCTGCTCGACCTGTTCGACGGCAGGGACCAACTGGTCGTCTACCACTTCATGTTCGCGCCCGAATGGGACGCGGGCTGCCGCAGCTGCTCCGGGTTCCTCGACCAGATCGGGCACCTCGCTCACCTGCGGGCCCGGAACACGAACTTCGTCGCGGTCTCCCGCGCGCCGTTCACCAAGCTGCTGACGTTCAAGGCGCGGATGGGCTGGACGGTGCCCTGGTACTCGACCAACGGCGGCGACTTCAACTACGACTTCCTGGCGTCCTCGCCCGACGAGCCGCACGACGTGCCCGCGATCAACTGCTTCCTGCGGTACGGCGACCGGATCTTCCACACGTACGCGACGTTCGCCCGCGGCCTGGACGGCATCGGCTCCACGACGAGCCTCCTCGACCTCACCGCGCTGGGCCGGCAGGAGGAGTGGGAGCAGCCCGCGGGGCGTGCCTCGGTGTACGGGGCACCGGCAGGCAGCCCACGGGTGCGATACCACGACGAGTACGACGACTGAGGAGTTCCCCCCGGGGAAAACCCTGGGAAATGCCCCGACTCCGTCTCGATTCCGTCACGTCGCGCATCCATGGGACCGTCCCACGCGTTCTCTTCGATACGGCGCACGCGAGAACGGCGCGCGCAACGGAACGACGACGGGGGACAGGGATCATGATGAACGGTCGAGTGGTACTGGAACGTTTTCCCGCGGGCGGACCGCGCGGCTCGTGGCCCGCGGAGGAGTTCGCGCGGGACCGGCGGCAGGAGGGCCAGCCCGCCGAGGTCGTCATGGATCTCGCGTCGGACGCCTTCCTGGTGATCGTGCGCGTACCCGAGACGGTGGCAGTGGCAGCCTGGCACGGGGGCTGGTGCGTCCCGCCGCCGAGTGCACCGGCCGACCCGGGGGCGCCGGGAACTGCGCGACGAGCCCCCACGCACCCGCGGACACGGAGCGGCTACACCGTGAGGGCCCGGGACCACCCCGGCACCGTCCCCGTGACCCGGCACAGCGCCAGATACAGGGGAATCGGCGGCGTATAGGGAACGTCGTCCGCAGGACGGTTGATGAGCACCGGACGACGGTCCGCGTCCCGGACCACCGCCCCCGCCGAGTACGCGGCCGGCGCGGGCCATTCCATGGCCACGTCGGAGTCCGCCGGTACGATCCACCACCACCGCGCTCCGTCCTCGTACACGCACCCCACCCGGGGCAGCCGGGACATCAGTCCGGGTCCCAGCGCCGCGGGCACCGCCACCGCGTCGCAGCCGAGCGGCTCGGTCATCCCCTCGGGCAGGTCGAGCCGCAGGGGTCGTGGCGCCGGTCGTCTCCCGGCGCGCTGCCGCCGTCGCGACAGACGGACCAAGGTGTTCAAGTCCAACGGCCGCACCGTACCCGCGCTCACATGCCCCCCGCCCGTGCCACTGCTGCTGCCACGCTCGATCGTTCCGTTCTGTGCCTTTACGCGTACGCCGCCGCTGCCGTCGTCACCGATGACGTCGTCCGCCGCAACTCCGCCCACACCGTGCGCCCGAAATCGGGCCCCGCGTCGTGGACGCCCCACGCGCTGCTCACCGCGTCGACGAGAAGCAATCCCCTCCCGTGCTCATCGTCGGCCCCCCTGTGCACCGGGCGCGGCATCCCTGAACCGCAGCCCTCGTCACGTACGGCTATTCGCAGCTTCTCCGAATCCGCGCAGAGCTCGCAGATGATCCGCCGGCTCGCGGTGTGCACCACGGCATTGGTGACCAATTCGGAGAGAACGAGTGCCGCCGCGTCGCAGGCGTCGTCGTCGCGCACCGCCCACCCGTCCAGCTGCGTCCGCATCAGGCGTCTGGCCTGTGCGACGGAGCCCGGACGAGGTGCGAGGGCGAAACTGACGCAGACCTCGGCGCCCTCGGGCAACGCCTCGGCGAGATCGCCAGGACGGCCTTCGGTGGCTTCGGTTCGTAACGGCGCGGGCGGAGTCACGCTCTCCACTATCGCCCCGCCCAGAACACCTTGGCAAGACCCACTCTGAAAAGTGCACAGTGGCGTGTTCCTCCGAGACGGCACATGGCACACTGCTCGCTACAGCTCGCGGTGCGGTGTGAGTTGAGGCAACGCGGAGTCAGGTGGAGGTAGGAGACGTGAGCGAACCGCGGTCCGCGCCGACCGTCGGCCAGGTCGTTCTCGGTCGTCGCCTGCAGGACCTGCGCGAGAGCGCGGGCCTGAAACGCGAGGAGGCGGCGAAGATCCTGCGCGTCGCCCCGGCCACCGTCCGCCGGATGGAGACGGCCGAGGTCGCGCTGAAGATCCCGTATCTCCAGCTGCTCCTGAAGTCGTACGGAGTCGCGGACGACGAGGCGGACGCCTTCGTCATGCTCGCCGAAGAGGCCAACAAGCCCGGCTGGTGGCAGCGCTTCCACGACATCCTGCCGAACTGGTTCAGCATGTACGTCAGCCTGGAGGGGGCCGCGAGCCTCATCAGGTCGTACGAACCCCACTTCGTGCCGGGACTCCTGCAGACCGAGGAGTACGCGCGCGCGGTGATGCGCTCCGGCGCCATCGGCCAGACCCGGCCCGCGGACATCGAGCGGTACGTGGCGCTCCGGATGGAGCGTCAGGCGCTGCTCACGCGTGCGGACGCGCCCCGCCTGTGGGTGGTGATGGACGAGACCGCGCTGCGCAGGCCCGTCGGCGACGCGGACCTGATGCGGGACCAGGTCGACCGGCTCCTCGAAGCCGCCGAACTGCCCCATGTCACCCTGCAGGTCGCGACCTTCGCGGCGGGCCCGCATCCCGGCACGTTCGGACCGTTCGTGCTCTTCCGCTTCGCCATGGCGGAGCTGCCCGACATGGTCTACAGCGAGTACCTGACCGGCGCCGTCTACCTCGACGCGCGCACAGAGGTGGCGACCCACCTCGAGGTCATGGACCGCATGGCGGCGCAGGCCGCCACCGCACAACGCACGAAGGAGCTCCTCCGGGACCTCCGCAAGGAGCTGTGAACATGGACCGACACCGATCCGGAACGCGCCCTGCCGGTCCGCGTTCACCCGGGGCCCGCGACGACTCGCGCAGCGAGATCAGGGAGTCCCGGATCTACAACGGCATGCCCGCCCGCGACCTGGGCACCGAGGGCTGGCACAAGCCCTGGAGCGGCGGCAACGGCGGCAACTGCCTGGAAGCCATGAAGCTGGACGACGGACGCGTCGCCGTGCGCCAGTCCGCCGACCCCGACGGTCCCGCGCTCATCTACACCTACGGGGAGATCCACGCGTTCATCCAGGGCGCGAAGGCCGGCGAGGCGGACTTCCTGCTGTCGTAGCCGCCGTCCGCCTCCCTCGCCCCCGCTTGGAGTTCGCATGACCGACTCGTCGTACATCGACACCAGCAAGCCGCACCCCGCGCGGATGTACGACTGGTTCCTCGGGGGCAAGGACAACTACCCCGTGGACGAGGAGATGGGCCGGCAGCTCGTCGCCATGGACGGCCGGGTCCTGACGACGGCGCGGGCCAACCGCGCGTTCATGCAGCGCGCCACGCGCTGGCTCGCCTCCCAGGGCGTACGGCAGTTCCTGGACATCGGCACCGGCATACCGACCGAGCCGAACCTCCACCAGATCGCCCAGGGCATCGCCCCCGAATCCCGGATCGTCTACTGCGACAACGACCCCATCGTCCTCGCCCACGCGGAGGCGCTGCTGCGCTCGACGCCGCAGGGCGTCACCGAGTACATCCAGGCGGACTTCCGCGAGCCGGAGAGGATCCTCGAAGAGGCCTCGAAGGTCCTCGACCTCGAACGGCCCGTCGCCCTGTGCCTGGTCGCGCTGCTGCACTTCGTCGCGGACGAGGACGGCGCGTACGAGCTGGTGGAGCGGCTGATGCGGGCGCTGCCCGCCGGCAGCCACCTGATGCTGTCGCACGGCACGGCCGACTTCACCCCGGAGACGGCGAAAGAGGCCGGCGAGCTCTACAAGGCGCGCGGTCTGACGCTGGCGCTGCGCTCGCAGGCCGAGGTGGAACGCTTCTTCGAGAAGTACGAGCTGGTGGTGCCCGGCGTGGCGGTCCTCGACCGCTGGAAACCGGAACTGGGCGAGTGGACACCGGAGTCGGAGAACGGCCCCACACCGGGGTACGGAGCGGTGGCGCGCAAGCCCTGATGCCGCCCGGCCCTCGGTCGGACCAGGTCAGGTGAGGGCCAGGATGAAGGCGGCCGTCGCGGCGAGCGACGCGCCCGTGCGGACGTGGTTCCACACGGTCCACTCGCTGACGTACGTACGCCAGTACGCGGCGCCTTCCGCGCTGTCCGGGTCCACCTTCGCGAGGGCGTCGTTGCGCGGAATGTTCGCCACGACGGTCACCCCGAACGAGCCGACGACGTAGAGCGCGCTGCCGAGCAGCAGCTCGAAGGTGCCCTCGTCGGGCCAGAGCACGAACGTCACGACGGCCAGCACCACGCACAGCCCCGTCGCCCCCAGGAAGATGGCCATGAAGGCCGGGGTGACCGCGGAGACGTTGATGCGGTTCATCGCGGCGATGCCCTGGGCCGGAGGCAGCGCGGCGAGGCCCTTCATCACGAAGGTCGAGAACGCGGCGAAGACTCCGGCGGCGAGGCCGCAGGCGAGCGCCCCGAGCACGGTGAGCACGAAGTACGGTCCGTCGATCATGACAACTCCCGTGGGGACTGGGGCGGTTGCGCCCGATGGCGGGCGGGGCGAGTGATCCTCCAGGGCGGCGCCCCGTCACCACAAGTCAATTGCCACGGGTCGACGAATGCCATACGCGACGCTCGCGGCCGCATGCGCCGTCGTCTCGCACGGATCGGATTCCGGTTGTGACCCCGGATCGGGCCTCAAGGCTCGCGCCAGGCGCGCAGGGTCGACTGGACCGCGGCGGCGATCCGGCGCCGCGCCTCCCCGCGGGGCACTCCGCTCATCAGCAGCTCGTCGTAGGGCGTGGCCGTGTGGCGTACCGCCGCCGTGACCGCCGCCGTCACCGCGCTCTTCGACAGGGCCCGCCCCGCCGCGCTCCGCCCGACCCGGCCGCTGCCCCGCACCGACGCGTGCGCGGCGATGGCGTGGGCGCGGTCCAGGGGGCAGCCGGGGAAGAGCCGGTGGATCTCCGCGGCGAACGCCGCCGTGAACCGCACGTCCTCCGCGGCCCGGCGCGGCGCGTCCCTGACCCGGCGCCGCGCCCGGGCCTCCGCGTCCGCGAGGCAGCGCTCCTCGGCGCGGGCCAGCGCGGTCTCCTCGACGAGGACGCCCTGCCGCTCGTACCGGCCGCGGCGGCGGTGGAAACGGACGACGACCGCCGAGAGGCCGCTGCCCTCGCGGGCCCGACGGGTGAGCGCGGTGTCGCCGCGCGGCAGGTACACGAGGTGCCCGAGGTCGGCGCAGTCCAGGCAGCGTGGCTCGCCGCCCTCCAGGGCGAGCAGCGGGAGCGGTCCTGCGCCGCACTCCGCGCAGCACCGCCGCTTCAACGGCTGGACGACCAGAGGTCCGGCGGGAGGGTCGGGTGGGCTCGCCATGCCCGGTTCATCCCCGGGGCCGGTCCCCGCGAAGCGGCGCCGTTCTGCATCATGGGCCCGTGCGACTCGAACCGATCACCTGGGAACGACTGGCCGACACGCTCGCCGACCGCCTGCTCGACCTGAAACCGGCCGACGGGGGCTCCTGGCCGCGCGTCGCCGTCGACGGGGCGCCCGCCGACGGGGCGGGCGGCACCGGCGAGCTGGCGCACCGGGTGGCCGACGCGCTGCGGCTGCGGGGGCGGAGCGCCCTGGTGGTCGGCACGGAGGGTTTCCTGCGGCCCGCGTCGCTGCGGTTCGAGTACGGCCACGAGGACGTGGAGGCGTACTACAGCGGGTGGTTCGACACCGGCGCCCTGTGGCGCGAGGTCTTCGGCCCGCTCGACCCCGGCGGCACGGGACGCGTCCTGCCCGACCTGTGGGACCCGGTGGCCGACCGGGCGACCCGCAGCCCGTACGTGCGGCTGCCGCCCGGCGGCGTGCTGTTGCTGCACGGCCCGCTGCTCCTCGGCCACTGGTTCCCGTTCGACCTGACCCTGCACGTGCGGCTCTCGCCGGGCGCCCTGGCGCGCCGCACGCCGGAGGGCGAGCGGTGGACGCTGCCGGCCTTCGAGCGGTACGAGTCGGAGGTCGACCCCGCGGCGGCGGCTGACGTGGTGGTACGCGCGGACGATCCGCGCCACCCCGCGTGGCGGGAGTGAGGGCAGCACTCCGGATGCGTGCCCGTCGGCCCGCCGTGACAATGGGTGGGCCGGGACCAGGCGCGCCCTCGCGTCGCCGCTCCGCACACCGCCCGGCAACGGAGGCAGTGATGACCACCGCCGGAGACATCATGCACCGGGGTGCCCAGTGGATCCCGAAGCACGAGACCCTGGACCGCGCCGCGCAGCTGATGCGTGAACTCGACGTGGGCGCCCTGCCCATCAGCGACGAGAACGAACGGCTCTGCGGCATCCTCACCGACCGCGACATCGTCATCGGCTGTGTGGCGATGGGGCACGACCCGTCCCGGATCACCGCGGGCGAGATGGCCAAGGGCACCCCGCGCTGGATCGACTCGGGCGCCGACGTCGACGCGGTCCTGCGGGAGATGCAGGGCCACCGGATCCGCCGGCTGCCGGTGATCGAGAACAAGCGGCTCGTCGGCATGATCAGCGAGGCCGACCTGGCGGTCCACCTCACCGACGACCAGCTCGCGGGCTGGGTCGAGAGCGTGTACGCCAAGGGGTGACGTCGAGGGGAGCGGGACGGCCGGGGGAGCGGGACGGACGGCGGGGGGTCCGCCTCAGAGCCAGCCGTTCCTCCGGAAGCCGCGGTACAGCGCCACACAGGCCACCGCGATCAAGGACATGACCAGCGGATAGCCGAACCGCCAGTGCAGCTCCGGCATGTGGTCGAAGTTCATGCCGTACATGCCGCAGACCATCGTGGGGACTGCGATGACCGCCGCCCACGCGGTGATCTTCCGCATGTCCTCGTTCTGCGAGACCGTCACCTGGGCCAGATGCGCCTGGAGGATCGAGTTCAGCAGTTCGTCGAAGGCGGCGATCTGTTCGGTGGCCCGCTTCAGGTGGTCGTCGACGTCCCGGAAATACGCCTGTATCTCCGGGGCGATGACGCGCATCGGCTGCGTGGCGAGCACCTGGAGGGGGCGGCCGAGCGGCACCACCGCCCGCTTCAGTTCGAGCAGTTCACGCTTGAGCTGGTAGATGCGGCCGGGGTCGGTCCGGGCGCCGTCCGGGGCGAACACGTCGGTCTCCACCTGGTCGATGTCCGACTGCACGGCGTCGGTCGCCTCCAGATAGCCGTCCACGACGTGGTCCGCGAGGGCGTGCAGCACCGCGGCCGGGCCCTGGGCGAGCTGCTCGGGCGAGGATTCGAGCTCTTCGCGCATCGGGCCGAGCGAGCCGTGCCGGCCGTGCCGGACCGTGATGACGAAGTCCCGGCCGACGAAGACCATGATCTCGCCGGTGTCCACCACCTCGCTGGTGGCGGTCAGTTCGGTGTGTTCCACGTAGCAGACCGTCTTGAAGACGGCGAACAGCGTCTGGTCGTACCGCTCCACCTTCGGGCGCTGGTGCGCGTGGACCGCGTCCTCGACGGCGAGGGGGTGCAGTCCGAAGAGGTCGGCGATGTCGGCGAACTCCTCCTCCGTCGGCTCGTGCAGTCCCAGCCAGACGAAGCCGTCACCGGTCCTGCGGATGCGCTCCACCGAATCGACCAGGTCGCGGCCGGGCGGCTGGCGCACACCGTCCCGGTACGTCACGCAGTTCACCACCGACGAACCCAGCGGGGAGCGGGCCGGGTGGCTCAAATCGACACGCGTTCCGCGGCGGGCAAGCCGCGCGACCTTACGGAGGCCGCCGACCCCGCGCAGACCGCCGACCTTGCGCAGGCCGGTCACCTTGCGCAGATTGCCTGCCATCGACATGTGGGCTCCTCGCACCGACGATTTGGCGTGCCAGTCTGCCAGTACGGCGCGACGGCACGCGAAGGCCTGGGGGAACGGAGGACTCCGTTCCGGATTGTCCGGTTCTGCCTCCCGGGAGCAAGCGGGACAACTGGGATGATCGCGGCATGACGCGAATCGACGGTCACCTCCTCGACCCCCGGCAGTACCCAGGTCCCCGTGCGCTCTCCGACCACCGTCAGCTCTCCGACTCCGGGTCGTCAGGGGCGCGGTCGTGCTCCGACGCCTTCGCCGCGCTCTTCGACACCACGACCTTCGGACACGCCGAGCGCCTCGGCATCGGGCCGGGCTGGCGCTGCTGGGAGGTCGGGGCGGGTGGCACGTCCGTGATCTCCTGGCTCGCCAAGCGGGTCGGGCCCACGGGACGGGTCCTCGCGACCGACATCGACATCTCCTGGCAGACGCGTGCCGCGCGCTCGCCCCTGGAGGTGCGGATCCACGACATCGCGGCCGACCCGCCGCCCGTCGGTGGCTTCGACCTCGTGCACGCGCGGCTCGTGCTGGCCGACGTGGCCGACCGGGAGCGGGCGCTGGCGTCGATGCTCAGGGCGCTGCGGCCCGGCGGCAGGCTCCTCGTCGAGGAACCGGACTTCGCGCTCCAGCCGCTGGCCTGCCCCGACGAGCACGGGCCCGCCCAGGAGGCCGCGAACCGGCTGCGCCGAGGGGTGCACGCGCTTCTCACAGAGCGGGGCACGGACCTCGCGTACGGACGCAGGCTGCCCCGCCTCCTGCGCGACGCGGGTCTGCGTCAGGTGGCGTCCGACGTGTACTTCCCACTGGCCTCCCCGGCCGCCGCGGCGCTGGAAGCGGCGACGCTCCAGCACCTGCGCCCCGACCTCACCGCGGCGGGCCTGGCCACGTCCGAGGACATCGACCACCACGTGTCGACGGTGGCGACGGGCACCTTGGACCTGGCGACGGCACCCTTGGTGTCGGCCTGGGGCAGAAAGGCGTAGGGGGGGCGGGCGGCCGCCCCCGGGTGACCACCGGTGCGTGCGTGCCACCCGCTCGGGCTCCGCGGCGCAGTCTGCCGCCGGGCCGCGGGGAGCCCGCGGCGGAAGCGGCGTCGAGGACCTCGCCGCGGGTCGGTCGCCGCACGGCGTCACGCCCCCGTCGCCGGGTCCGGAGGTCTGCCGCCGGTCCGCTGCACCGCCCGCGCCCCCGCCTCGCATCCCGCCGTCACCGCCTCGCGCAGATCCGCCCCGGTCAGCCGCGCGGCCAGGAACGCGCCGGTGAAGGCGTCGCCCGCCCCCGTCGAGTCGCGGGGCCGTGCGAGGGGTGCGGGGACGCGGTGCAGGACCTCGCCGTTCCGGGCCACCAGTGCTCCCTCCGCGCCCAGTTTGACCACGACGGACGGGAAGTGGAGGCTCAGCTTCGCTGCCGCGTCCGCCGGGTCGGGCAGGCCGGTGAGGAGCTCCGCTTCGTCCCGGCTCGGCAGCAGGACCGCCACCCCGTCCACCGCGGACAGGAAGCGCTCCGGCCCCGTCTCCGCGAGGAACCCCGCCGACGCGGGATCCACGCTCACCGGCACCCCACGCGCGCGGGCCGCCGAGAGCGCCGCGCGGGCAGCCGCCCGGCCGGGCTCCGCGAAGAACAGGTACCCGGAGAGGTGCAGCAGGGCGACGCCGTCGAGGTCCCGGGACGACCAGTCGGCGGGGGACAGCCGCAGCGCGGCACCGCTGTCCGTGAGGAACGTCCGCTCCGCCGCGGCGCCCCCGTCCACCAGACAGATCACCGTCCCCGTCGGCGCCCCGGGGTCGACGACGAGCCGGGACCGCACCCCCGCGCGCGTGAGGGCCGCTTCGTGCCACGCCGCCGATTCGGCGCCGACCCGGCCGACGAACCGTACGTCGCGGCAGCCCCGATACACGGCCCAGCACGCCACGTTGGCGCCCGCGCCGCCCGGCACGGTGCGGATGGCCGCCGCGGTGTCGGTGCCCGGTACGAGCGCCGTACGGTGCCGGGCCACGATGTCGGTGACGACGTCCCCGACGACCAGCAGCGCGCCCGGTACGGCGCCGTCGGCCCGTCCGCTCAACGCCCCGCCCAGGCCGTCGCCACCCGCCCCGCGAGCCGCACGTTGCCGCGGACCGCCGCGAGGTTGGCCTCGAGCGACGCGCCCCGGTGCGTCGCACCAACTCGCCCAGCAGGAACGGCGTGATCGCCTGCCCGGTGATGCCCCGCTCCTCGC
Source organism: Streptomyces venezuelae (assembly GCF_008642315.1). Classification (NCBI taxonomy): domain Bacteria; kingdom Bacillati; phylum Actinomycetota; class Actinomycetes; order Kitasatosporales; family Streptomycetaceae; genus Streptomyces; species Streptomyces venezuelae. The sequence continues at coordinate 6,742,782 of NZ_CP029192.1, forward strand.
ACGCCGTCAGCGCCTCGGCGAGCACGCGCGCGTGGAGCGCGGGATCGAGCTGTTCGGCGCGCGGCACCGGATTGGCCACGATGAGCGCCGAGTCGGGGCCGCCGAGCGCGTCCTGGGCCCGTATCACCTCGGCGACCTCGCCGGGCGTGCGCAGCGTCCAGTCCACCGGATGCCCGGAGTCGGCGAGGTAGAAGCCCGGGAAGCGGTCGGTCCCGTACCCCGCCACGGCGACGCCCAGCGTCTCCAGGCGCTCCAGCGTCGCCCCGACGTCCAGGATCGACTTCACGCCCGCGCACACCACCGCGATCCTCGTGCGGGCGAGCAGTCCCAGGTCGGCCGACTCGTCCTGCGCCTGCGTCCACTGCCGGTGCACCCCGCCGAGCCCGCCCGTGGCGAACACGCGCAACCCCGCGCGTGCGGCGAGCAGCGCCGTCGCCGACACCGTCGTGGCGCCGCTCGCGGCCGTCGCGACGGCGAGGGGCAGATCGCGGTGGCCGAGCTTGCGGATGCCGTCGTCGTTCGCGACGCGCTGCAACTGGTCCTTGGTCAGGCCGACGCGCGGGACGCCGTCCAGCACGGCGATCGTCGCCGGTACGGCACCCTCGTCCCGTACGACTGCTTCGAGTTCCTCGGCCACCTGGAGGTTGCGCGGCCTCGGCAGGCCGTGCGCGATGATCGTGGACTCCAGGGCCACCACGGGACGGCGCTCCGCGACCGCCGTCCGCACCTCTTCGGACACCACCAGCACGGGCCTGCCTCCTGCCTGTCGGGTCTCCCCTCATCCCTGGCGGGCGGTGCCTTCCGTCAAACCCCCGGCGGCGAGGGGCCTCCCGGCCCCGGGCTAGGGTGACCGGCCATGACCACGAATGATCAGACTGTTGCGTCTTTTGCCGTGCACATTCCGGACGTCGAGCTGGAGGTCGAGCCGCTCGACCCGGCCCAGATCGTTTCGGGAGACCCGGTCGTGACCGGCAAGGTGCTGTGGGAGTCCGCCGACGGCAAGCAGCTGCGCGGCATCTGGCAGATCACGCCGGGCGTGGTCACCGACACCGAGGCCAACGAGCTCTTCGTGGTCGTCAGCGGACGCGCCACCGTCGCCGTCGAGGGCGGCGACACCCTGGAGGTCGGCCCGGGCGACGCGGCCGTGCTGCGCGAGGGCGACCGCACGACCTGGACGGTGCACGAGACGCTGCGCAAGGCGTACCACATCACGCTCCCGTGACCGTCCTCAGCACGCTTCCGTGACCGTCCTCGCGCCCGCCCCGGCGCCGCGCCTCACGCTTTCTTGAGCGCCCGGCGCAGGGCGAGCGCGGCCATCGGCAGCAGCAGGCAGACGCCGACCAGGTTGAGCCAGCCGTAACTGGCGCGCGCGACGATCAGACCCGCGGCGGCGCCGCCGATGCCCGCCGCCGCGTTCATCGTCAGGTCCGAGAGCCCTTGCACGGCCGCCCGTGCGGGCGGCGGCACCGAATCGGTGAGCAGCGCCGAGCCGGAGACCAGGCCCGCGGACCAGCCGAGGCCCAGCACGAAGAGTCCGGCGGCGGTCTGGCCGTGGCTCGGCCCCGCCGTGCCGGCGAGCAGCGCGGCGCAGCACAGCAGTCCCACCGCGAGCCCGATCACGGAGAGCCTGCCGAACCGGTCGGCGAGCCACCCCATCACCGGCGAGAACGCGTACATACCAGCGATGTGGCCGCTGATGACCAGCCCCACCAGCTGCAGGCTCGCCCCGTGGTGTCCGAGGTCGACCGGGGTCATCACCATGATCGAGACCATCACGGTGTGCGAGGCGGCCACCGTCACGAGGGCGAGCCGCGCCATCGGCGAGGCGGCCACCGCCGCGATGCCCGCCTTCAGCGAACGGCTCTGTGCGGTGCCGCTCTCCTGGGGTGCCAGCGCACGGGCCGTGAGCAGCGGATCGGGCCGCAGCAGCACCGCCACCAGCACGGCGGCGGCCGCGAAGATCCCGGCGGCGAAGAGGAAGGGACCGGCCTCCTTCGGGATCGACGTGTCGGTGAAGACCCGGCTCGCGGGCGCGGAGATGTTCGGGCCCAGCACCGAACCGATCGTCGTGGCCCAGATGACGTGGGAGATGGCACGCCCGCGCCGGTCGGGCTCCACGAGATCGGCCGCGGCGAAACGTGCCTGCAGTGTCGCCAGCGAGCCCGCGCCGAAGGCCGCCATGCCGAGCAGCAGCAGCGGGAAGCTCTCGACGACCGAGGCACACACGACGAGTCCCGCGCCCAGCGCGCCGATCACATAGGCGAGGACGAGACCGGCGCGCCGTCCGCGCGCGTTCATCAGCGCGGCGAGCGGCAGCGAGAGAAGGGCCGTGCCCGCCACGGAGGCCGTCGGCGCGAGACCGGACAGGGCCTCTGTCCCGCTCACGTCGGTGGCCAGCATCGGAGCCAGGGCGATGCCGATCGGCACGCCCAGGCCTCCCAGGATCTGACTGGCGATCAGCACCGCGTTCGTGCGGCGGCGCAGGGCGGCGAGCGCCTCCGGGCCGGGTATGTCAGGGGCGTCGACGGTCGAAGTCACTGACGCAGTGTGCCAGGGGGGTCGCGCCCCCGGGAACGCTGAACCGGGTCAGAACAGTGGCTGGGGGAGCACCCCTTCGAGGGCGAGCAGCTGCCGCTTGGTCTCCAGGCCGCCTCCGAAGCCGCCTATTCCGCCGTCGCTCTCGACCACGCGGTGGCACGGCACCACGACCGGCAGCGGATTGGCGCCCATCGCGAGCCCCACGGCCTGGGCCGCGCCCGGACTGCCGACGCGGCGGGCGAGGTCCCCGTAGCCCACCACTGCCCCGTACGGCACCCCGTCCGCGAGTTCGCGCAGCACCTGGCGGTTGAAGCCGGTGACCATGGACCAGTCGAGCGGCAGCTCGAAGTCGTGCCGGTCGCCCGCGAAGTACTCCCGGAGCTGCGCCGTCGGCCCGGCGAGCAGGGGCGAGTCCGGTGCGTGGACCGGCTCGGCACCCAGGCGGGAGCCGAGCCGGTCCAGGGTCTTCTCGCGCACCGCCTCCGTGGCGTGGAAGCCCACGGTGACCAGGCCTTCGCCGGTCGCGACGAGCAGCAGCGGTCCGATGTCGCTGTCGACGACGGCCCACACGGCCGCACGCTGGTCCTGCGCCATGGCGTTCATGTCGACCACCGTACGACCGCCCACTGACAACGCGGGTCCGTCAGTCCTCGCGCAGCGCCTTGCGCACGACGTCCGGCGTGTTGGTGATGATCCCGTTCACGCCGAAGCCCGCGGCCCGCTTGGCGTTCGGGGCGTCGTTCACGGTCCACGTGAAGATTTCCAGCGGCTTGCCGTGCGGGCCCTTGAGGGCGTGGATCGCGGAGACGTACGCGGCCGAGATGGTCGTGTGCGACGAGTTGATCTGGTCGGCGAAGCGCGCGTAGGCGGGCAGCTCGGCGACCGACGGGGTGCCGAGGAAACCGGTCTTCACGTCGGGCCGCAGCTTGTGCACCGTCTTCACACTGTCCGCACTGAAGCTCTGGATGACCAGCTTGCTCTTCACGTGGTGCTTGTCGAGCCAGCCCTCGTTGCGCAGGACGCGCAGGCCCTGCTTCTCGATGCCGGGGTACAGCTCGGGCTTCTTGAACTCGAAGACCAGGCTCTGGTGGTTGTGCGAGACCCGGCGCATGTACTGCTTGAGGGTCGGGACGCGCTGCCCCGCGTACTTCTCGCTGAACCAGCTGCCCGCGTCGAGCTTGGCTATCTCGGCCGCCGTGAAGTCCTTGACCTTCCAGGGGGAGCGGCCGGGGTAGACCTCCTCGACGTTCGTCGTCCGCTTCAGGGTGTCGTCGTGCATGATCACCAGTTCGCCGTCCTTGGTGCGCTGGACGTCGTTCTCGACCCAGCGGAACCCCATGGCGCGGGCCTTGTCGATGGCCGCGAAGGTGTTCTCGGGGGCGTAGGCCGATGCGCCGCGGTGGGCGACGACCAGCGGCCGGTCGTGCTTGACGGTGCTCGGCGCCGGGGTCTGCGCGCTGGCGGTGGCGGTGGGGAGGACGAGTGCACCGGCTCCCAGAAGGGCAGCGGTGGTGGCGGCAGCACGTGCGTACACGGGTACTCCTCGCGTCGTGTGATCGCGGACCGCTTGAGAGTGACAGTCCACGGCCAACGGGAGACAGGTGCAGGATGGCCACAGGTTGAACGGAGTCGTCAAAGACGAGGACCCCGCGCGTGGGGATGGCGATTCTTTGCCGGAAAATCGTTCGTACGTTCCGGGCTGAGCTTTACTCTCAGCCTCAGCCGACGGTCTTTCAGATGGCCGCCGGCAGGGGGTGCATGGGGCGTATTCAGGGCATTTGGTCACAACAGGCGGAAGGGCTACCGGGCATGCAGGGCACGGTCGACGGGTTCAGCTACGGAGTCGTCACGCCGGTGGTGGCCTACCTCATGGCGTGTCTGGGAGGGGCGCTCGGGCTGCGCTGCACGACCAGATCGCTCCTCGTCGAGCACTCGTGGCGGCCCGGCTGGCTGGCGCTCGGCTCGGCCGCGATCGGCTCCGGGATCTGGACCATGCACTTCGTGGCGATGATGGGCTTCACCGTCGAGGAGGCCCCGATCCACTACGACAAGCCGCTGACCTTCGCGAGTCTCGCCGTCGCCATCGTCATGGTCGGCATCGGGATCTTCATCGTCGGCTACCGCGGCGCGACGGGCACCGCCCTCTTCACCGGCGGGACGGTCACGGGACTCGGCGTCGCCACCATGCACTACCTGGGTATGGCCGGTATGCGTCTGCGCGGGACGCTGGAGTACAACACCCTGACCGTCGCCGCGTCCGTGGTGATCGCCATGGTCGCCGCGACCGCCGCGCTCTGGGCGGCCGGACAGGTCAGAGGGATCCTGTGGAGCCTCGGTGCCAGCCTCGTCATGGGCCTGGCCGTGAGCGGCATGCACTACATGGGCATGGCGGGCCTCAGCGTCCATCTGCACGGCTCGGGTGCCGCCCCGCCCGGCGACTCGCCCGCCGAGATCCTCGCGCCCATGATGATCGGGCCGCTCGCCTTCCTGCTCCTCGCGGGCGTCATCGTGATGTTCGACCCGCTCATGGTGATGGGCGGCCAGGCGGACGTCAGGAACCCCGCGAACGGCAGCCGCACCCGGCAGGCCTACCCCGTCCCGCGCTCCGGCGACCGCCATGTGCCGGTCCCCCGCCGCAGGACCCGCCCCCGCTCCCGAACCCGCCCCGGCTCCCGCAGCCCGCAGAACTGGTGAGCCCGGCCCCGGCCGGCCGGGCCCCGCGGGACCGAACCGGGGCGCCGTCGGACGGCCGGTCCCGCCCCGTTGTCAGTGCGGGGTCGTACGGTGGATTCCATGCGGCCCGTATCCAAGATCGAACGCACGGTGGCACCTTTCGAGGTCGTCAGTCCGTACCAGCCCAGCGGCGACCAGCCGACCGCCATCGCCGACCTCGAGCGGCGCATCCGTGCGGGTGAGAAGGATGTCGTCCTGCTCGGCGCGACCGGCACCGGCAAGTCGGCCACCACCGCGTGGATGATCGAGAAGCTCCAGCGCCCCACCCTCGTGATGGCGCCGAACAAGACACTGGCCGCCCAGCTGGCGAACGAATTCCGCGAGCTACTGCCCAACAACGCCGTCGAGTACTTCGTCTCGTACTACGACTACTACCAGCCGGAGGCGTACGTTCCGCAGTCGGACACGTACATCGAGAAGGACTCCTCGATCAACGAGGAGGTGGAGCGTCTGCGCCACTCCGCCACCAACTCGCTGCTGACCCGCCGCGACGTGGTCGTGGTCGCCTCCGTCTCCTGCATCTACGGCCTGGGCACCCCGCAGGAGTACGTGGACCGCATGGTCCCCCTGAAGGTCGGCGAGGAGATCGACCGCGACCAGCTCCTGCGCCGCTTCGTCGACATCCAGTACACGCGCAACGACCTGGCCTTCACCCGCGGCACCTTCCGCGTCCGCGGCGACACCATCGAGATCTTCCCGGTCTATGAAGAGCTGGCCGTGCGCATCGAGATGTTCGGCGACGAGATCGAGGCGCTCTCCACGCTGCACCCGCTCACCGGCGAGGTCATCAGCGACGACGACCACCTGTACGTCTTCCCCGCCTCGCACTACGTAGCGGGTCCCGAGCGCCTGGAGAAGGCCGTCACCGGCATCGAGAAGGAGCTCACCGAGCGCCTCGCCGAGCTGGAGAAGCAGGGCAAGATGCTGGAGGCCCAGCGCCTGCGCATGCGCACGACGTACGACCTGGAGATGCTCCGCCAGATCGGCTCCTGCTCCGGCGTCGAGAACTACTCGATGCACTTCGACGACCGCGCCCCGGGCACGGCCCCCAACACCCTCCTCGACTACTTCCCGGAGGACTTCCTCCTGGTCCTGGACGAGTCGCACGTCACGGTCCCGCAGATCGGCGCGATGTACGAGGGGGACGCCTCCCGCAAGCGCACCCTCGTGGACCACGGTTTCCGACTGCCCTCCGCGTTGGACAACCGTCCCCTGAAGTGGGAGGAGTTCCTCGGCCGCATCGGGCAGACGGTCTACCTCTCGGCGACCCCGGGGAAGTACGAGCTCTCGCGCGGTGACGGCTTCGTCGAGCAGATCATCCGCCCCACCGGCCTCGTCGACCCCGAGGTCGTCGTCAAGCCCACCGAGGGCCAGATCGACGACCTGGTGCACGAGATCCGCACGCGCACCGAGAAGGACGAGCGCGTCCTGGTCACCACGCTCACCAAGAAGATGGCCGAGGACCTCACGGACTACTTCCTCGAGCTCGGCATCCAGGTCCGCTATCTCCACAGCGACGTCGACACCCTGCGCCGCGTGGAGCTCCTGCGCGAACTGCGGGCGGGGGAGTACGACGTCCTGGTCGGCATCAACCTCCTGCGTGAGGGACTCGACCTCCCCGAGGTCTCCCTCGTGGCGATCCTCGACGCCGACAAGGAGGGCTTCCTGCGCTCCGGCACCTCCCTGATCCAGACCATCGGCCGCGCGGCGCGCAACGTGTCCGGTCAGGTCCACATGTACGCCGACAAGATCACGCCGGCGATGGAGAAGGCCATCGACGAGACCAACCGGCGCCGCGAGAAGCAGATCGCGTACAACAAGGAGAAGGGCATCGACCCGCAGCCCCTCCGCAAGAAGATCAACGACATCGTGTCGCAGATCGCCCGCGAGGAAGTCGACACCGAGCAGCTCCTCGGCTCGGACTACCGCAAGGCGAAGGCCGGCAAGGCCCCGGTGCCCGCGCTCGGCGGCGAGGCGGCCAAGGCCGGCAAGGCCGCCGCGCCCGCCAAGGGCAAGGCGAAGGGCAAGAAGGGCGCGGAGACCGTCCCGACCGACCGCCCGGCCGCCGAGCTGGCCGAGCAGATCGACGAGATGACCGAGCGCATGCGCGCGGCCGCCGCCGACCTGCAGTTCGAGATCGCGGCCCGGCTGCGCGACGAGGTGTCTGAGATGAAGAAGGAGCTGCGGCAGATGCGGGAGGCGGGCCAGGCCTGAGGCTGTGTCGCCGGGGCCTGGAGAACACGCCTGGGGCCCGGGAAACGGCGTACTGCCCGGTCTGTTGCAAGACCGCCACAATGTGCGCCCCGGAGTGCTGCTTCGCAGGTCGGAGTGCATAAGGTGCTGGGCAACCGCAAGAGGCGGTTGCCCAGGCAGTTCGAGAGGGGACAGCGCGTGACGGTCAACATGACCAAGGGTCAGGCCATCAGCCTGCAGAAGGACGACGGGGGCGCCCTGACCGCGGTGCGCATGGGACTCGGGTGGCAGGCGGCTCCGCGCCGTGGCCTGTTCGGCTCGCGGACCCGTGAGGTCGATCTGGACGCCTCGGCGGTGCTGTTCGCGGACAAGCAGCCGGTGGACGTCGTGTTCTTCCGCCACCTGGTCAGCGACGACGGCTCGGTGCGGCACACCGGCGACAACCTCGTGGGCGGCGTCGGCGCGGGCGGGGACGACGAGGCGATCCTCGTCGACCTCCAGCGGATCCCCGTCCACATCGACCAGATCGTCTTCACGGTGAACTCGTTCACCGGCCAGACCTTCCAGGAGGTGCAGAACGCGTTCTGCCGTCTGGTCGACGAGACCAACGGCCAGGAGCTCGCGCGCTACACCCTGGACGGCGGCGGCCAGTACACCGCGCAGATCATGGCGAAGGTCCACCGGGCGGGCGCCGGCTGGCAGATGACGGCCATCGGCACCCCGGCCAACGGCCGCACCTTCCAGGACCTGATGCCGTCGATCCTGCCGCACCTGTAAAGCACGACAACAACAACCGGCGCCACCAGCAGCAACCAGCACCACGGCAGTAACCGGAGTCACACGAACGCCACCGGCTCCGCAAGCACCATCCGTACGTACAAGGGGGAACGAACGCGATGACGGCCGAGCTGGTGCGGGGGCAGAACCACCCGCTTCCCGGGACCCGCCTGGAGATCCGCGTGTCGGCGGGCCGCCCCGTCGTCGCGGGCGCCACGCTCGGCGACGACCGGGGCCGGGTCCACGGCGTGGAGTGGGTGGCCCACCCCGGTTCGCCCACCCTCCCGGGCATCGAGGTGTCCAAGCAGGCGGCCGCCGACCACCGGCTCGTCGTCGACCTCGGCGCCCTCAAGGACACCGTGCACCGCGTCAGCGTCCTGCTCGCGCTGCCCGTCGGCGTCGAGGGCCCGGCCACGTTCCGCGCCCTCGCGGCGCCCTTCGTCGCGGTCACCGGACTCGACGGCACCGAGATCGCCAGTTACACCATCACCGACCTGGACGCCGAGTCCGCCGTCGTCGCCCTGGAGCTCTACCGCCGCCAGGGTGCCTGGAAGGTCCGCGCCGTCGGCCAGGGGTACGCGGGCGGCCTCGCCGACATGCTCACCGACCAGGGCCTGCCCCAGGCCCGCGAGCTGGCCGCCGCCATCAACGAAGCGGTCGCCCAGGGCCTGGCCCGCTCCGTGGCCGCCCCGCCGCCCCGCCCCGCCGACGGCACCCGGGTGCGCACCGCCTCACAGGGCCAGGACGGCCGCTCGGCCCCGCCGCCCGAGGGCCACCCCGACGCCGCACCGGGCCACCCCGCGCGGCAGCAGGCCGACGACACCCCCCTCGCCCCCGCCGACCAGCCGAGCGGCGGCCCCGTCAACTACGCGCACCCGCGACGCCAGACCACAGCGCCCCCGCCGCCCCCGCCCGCCGTGCCGCCGGCCCGCCCCGGCGAGCCCGCCCAGCCCGTCGCGGGCGACGCCACCGGCTGGTCCATGGAGGAGCGGCTCTACAACCAGGTGTGGGGCATGTTCGAGGATTTGGCCCGCACCACGGCGGCGTACCGCAGCGCCGTCGACTTCGCCGACTCCCGCATGGAGCAGGAGCTCGACAAGGTCCTCTCCGACCCGCGCAGCCGCATCGGCGGCGCCGGTGACGCCGCGCGCGAGAGCGCCCGCGCCAAGCACGCCGACCTCGTCGCGCGGGCCAGGGCCGCCCTCGACCGCGACCTGGCCCAGCTCGCCGCCGAGGCCGACGTCGTCGAGCCCGCCCTGCCCCCGGCGTACGCGTCGTGGAGCAGTCCCGCCTGGCACGCCTACCGGGCGCCGATGGAGATCCCCATGGCGCTGCGCCTCGGCGACCTCCATCTGCCCGAGCGCGTCGACCTGCGGATCCCGATGCTCGTCCGGCTGCCGCTGGAGCGCGGCCTGTGGATCGACAGCGGCAAGGCCCTCACCAACTCCTTCACCGACTCCGCCGAGCTGCGCAGGCTGGCCATGGACACCGCCGTGGCGCACGCGGCGCGGCTCCTCGCGGCCTATCCGGCGGGCGAGTTCCAGGTGCACGTCATCGACGCGGCGGGTGCCGCCGCGTCCTCGCTCGCCCCGCTCGTGGAGGCCGGTGTGCTCGCCGGGCCCCCGGCCACCGGGGCGGCGGGCGTCGCGGACGTCCTCGGCGGGCTCACGCAGCGCGTGGACCTGGTCCAGATGGCCGTCCGAGGCGGTGCCGCCGACGCGCTGCCGCCGGATCTGGACATCGCCGAGCAGCTCCTGATCGTCAACGACTTCCCGCACGGTTTCGACGACCGCGCCGTGACCCAGCTGCGCTACCTCGCGGACGAGGGCCCGGCCGTCGGCGTCCACCTCATGATGGTCGCCGACCGCGAGGACGCCGCCGCGTACGGGCCGCTGCTCGACCCGCTGTGGCGTGCGCTGCTGCGGCTGACGCCGGTGCCCGACGACCACCTCGCCGACCCGTGGGTCGGGCACACGTGGACGTACGACCCGCCGGTGATCCCGCGGGGGAGCCAGATCCTGCGGCAGCTCCTGGACCGGGTCGCCACGGCCCGACGCAACGGCGGGCGTTGACGTCAAAGCGACTTTTGTGCCGCCCTGACCAGGGCTTTTGGCTCTTGTTTGCCGTCTCCTTTACCAATGCTTGGTATTTCGCGTACGCTTCTACCTGCGGAGGGGAGTACTCCCGGCTGCGACGTACCCGTCAATACGGACCGCCATCGGTCCCGGGGCGTCGGCCCGACACATGGCGGCGACCGCCTCGGGTGGAAGAGACCTCCGGCAGCGACGACGCTGATCAGTAGCCGTACGACGCCGGAGGCGCAGTGGACGTTTCAATGACCCTGTGGGTGACGACCGTTCTCGGTCTGTGTGCCCTGATCGCGGTCGACTTCTTCATCGGGCGCAAGCCCCATGACGTGTCGATCAAGGAAGCCGGAATCTGGACGATCGTCTGGATCGTCCTCGCGGCGCTCTTCGGACTCGGCCTGCTGATCGCGGGCGAGAGCCAGGCGTCGGGCGAGTTCTTCGCCGGCTTCATCACCGAGAAGTCCCTCTCCGTGGACAACCTCTTCGTCTTCATCCTGATCATGGCGAAGTTCTCGGTCCCCTCCCACCTGCAGCAGCGCGTGCTGCTGTTCGGCGTGCTCATCGCCCTGGTGCTGCGTGCGATCTTCATCGCCGCCGGCGCCGCGGTGATCGCCAACTTCTCGTGGGTCTTCTACATCTTCGGCGCGTTCCTGATCTACACCGCCTGGAAGCTCATCCAGGAGGCCCGCGCCGACGAGGAGGAAGAGGACTGGGAGGAGAACCGCCTCCTGAAGTCCATCGAGAAGAAGTTCGGCGTCTCGGACCGGTACGAGGGCACGAAGCTGTTCGTCAGGAAGAACGGCAAGAAGATCATGACGCCGCTCATGGTCGTCATGCTCGCCATCGGCACCACCGACGTGCTCTTCGCGATGGACTCCATCCCGGCGATCTTCGGCCTCACCCAGGACCCGTACATCGTCTTCACCGCGAACGCCTTCGCCCTGATGGGCCTCCGCCAGCTGTACTTCCTCATCGGCGGACTCCTCAGGAAGCTGGTCCACCTCAGCTACGGCCTGTCGGTGATCCTCGGCTTCATCGGCGTGAAGCTCGTCCTGCACGCCCTGCACGAGAACGGGGTGCACGTCCCCGAGATCTCCATTCCCGTCTCGCTGGGCGTCATCTGCGGCGTCCTGGTGATCACCACGATCACCAGCCTCATCGCCTCCAAGAAGCAGGAGCAGCAGGCGGCCGCCGAGGCCGGGGACGACGCCCGCAAGGACAGCGTCGAGGCCTGACGGCACCCCTCCCGCCCCTCACCGGGCGGGAGGCACCGAGTAGCGGCACCAGAGCGCCCGGGGCAGCATCGAGTCATGGTCACTCGGCTCCGGGCGCTCGGCATGCAGTGGACGGCCGTGGTGCCGGTCCTCGCCATCGTTCTCCTCGCCCTCACCTGGGGGCGGGACCTGCCCGGCGTGGTGGTCGCCGTGGTGACGCTGATCCTCGCGGGGGCGGTGCTCGCCGCCGTCCACCACGCCGAGGTCATCGCGCACCGGGTGGGCGAACCCTTCGGCTCACTCGTCCTCGCGGTCGCCGTCACGATCATCGAGGTGGCGCTGATCGTCACCCTCATGGCCGACGGCGGCGACAAGAGCACCACCCTCGCGCGGGACACCGTCTTCGCCGCCGTGATGATCACCTGCAACGGCATCGTCGGGCTCTGCCTCCTGGTGGGCGCCCTCCGCCATCGCGTCGCCGTCTTCAACCCCGAGGGCACCGGCGCCGCCCTCGCCACCGTCGCGACGCTGGCCACGCTCTGTCTGGTCCTGCCGACCTTCACCACCACCAAGCAGGGCCCCGAGTTCTCCACGGCCCAGCTCACCTTCGCCGCGGTCGCCTCGATCGTCCTCTACGGCATCTTCGTGACCACCCAGACCGTGCGGCACCGCGACTACTTCCTGCCCCTCACCAAACAGGGCGAGGTCATCGACACCGACAGCCACGCCGAAGGCCCCTCCTCCAAGGAGGCGCTGCTGAGCCTGGGACTGCTCGGGCTCGCGCTGGTCGGAGTGGTCGGCCTGGCCAAAGGCGTGTCCCCGACGATCGAGTCGGGTGTGGAGAGCGCCGGCATGCCGCACGCCGTCGTCGGTGTGATCATCGCGCTGCTCGTGCTGCTCCCGGAGACCATCGCGGCCGTGCGCGCCGCCCGCCGCGACCGCGTCCAGACCAGCCTGAACCTCGCCCTCGGCTCGGCGATGGCCAGCATCGGACTGACCATCCCGGCCGTCGCCATCGCCTCCGTATGGCTGTCGGGACCGCTCGTGCTGGGGCTCAGCTCGACCCACATGGTGCTGCTCGCGCTCACCGTGATCGTCGGCACCCTGACGGTCGTGCCCGGACGCGCCACGCCGCTCCAGGGCGGCGTCCACCTGGTGCTGTTCGCGGCGTTCCTGGAACTCGCCGTCACCCCGTAGCGGCGGCCGGATCGGGAACCGGGACGGGACGGGTCTCGGGCAGCAGCGCGAAGCAGCCGAGGCTCAGCAGCGCGACCCCCGTCAGATACGCGGCCACGCCCCACGGCGTCCCGTCCCCCTGCGCCGCCGCCGTCGCCACGATCGGGGTGAGCGCGCCGCCGACCACCCCGCCGAGGTTGTAGCCGACCGCGGCGCCCGTGCACCGCATCCGGGGCTCGTACAGCTCCGGCAGATACGCGCCGATCACCGCGAACATCGTGATGAACGCGAGCATCGCCACCAGGAACCCGGTGAACATCAGCAACGGCTGCCCGGTCGAGAGCAGCGCGATCATCGGGAACATCCACAGGGCCGTCGCGGCGCACCCGAGCAGACACAACGGCCGCCGCCCGTAACGGTCGCCCAGCACGGCGACCACCGGCGTCAGGGCGCCCTTCACCACGACCACCGCCATGATGCAGCCGAGCATGACGGTGCGGCTGACGCCGAGTTCCTCCACCCCGTACGAGAGCGACCAGGTCGTCACGGCGTAGAACACCGCGTATCCCACCGCGAGCGCGCCCGCCGTCAGGAGGACGAGGCGCCAGTGGCCGCGCACCACTTCGGCGAGCGGCACGCGCGCGTGCTCGCGCAGGCCGAGGAAGTCCGGGCTCTCGGCGAGCGAGCTGCGCAGCGCGAGGCCCACGGCCACGAGCAGCCCCGCGACCCAGAACGGCACCCGCCACCCCCAGGCCGCGAACTGGGCCTCGGTGAGCGTGGCGGACAGGGCCAGCATGATGCCGTTGGCGAGCAGGAACCCGACCGAGGGTCCGACCTGCGGGAAGCTCGCCCACAGCCCGCGCCGCTCGGCGGGCGCGTGCTCCGCGGTCAGCAGCACGGCACCGCCCCACTCGCCGCCGAGCCCGAGCCCCTGCAGAAAGCGCAGGACGAGAAGGAGCACGGGTGCGGCGATCCCGATCGACTCGTACGTGGGGACGCAGCCGACGGCGACCGTGGCGACGCCGGTGAGGAGCAGCGACGCGACGAGGACGGGCCGCCGTCCGTGCCGGTCCCCGATGTGCCCGAAGAGGACGGACCCCAACGGGCGCGCGACGAACCCCACTCCGAAGGTCGCGAAGGCGGCGAGGGTTCCGGCGAGCGGCGAGAAGGTCGGGAAGAACAGCGGCCCCAGGACCAGCGCCGCCGCCGTCCCGTAGATGAAGAAGTCGTAAAACTCGATGGCGGTCCCGGCGAGCGAGGCGGCCGCGAGACGCGGCAGTGAGGGTGGTGCGGTTCGGTGCATGCCGCGTCAACTACCCATAGTCACCAGTGGTAACGCTTGGCGATCGCGCCTGTCTCGTGCGGTCCCCCGCGCGCGTGGGGCGCGTGATAGACCTCCTTTATGACGCGCAGCCTCGCCACCGCCCCGATCATGATTTTGAACGGCCCGAACCTGAACCTCCTCGGCCGTCGCCAGCCCGAGATCTACGGCACGGACACCCTCGCCGACGTCGAGGCCCTGTGCGCCAAGGCCGCCGCGGCGCACGGTGGGACCGTGGACCTGCGGCAGAGCAACCACGAGGGCGAGTTGGTCGACTGGATCCACGAGGCGCGCGAGCACCACGTCGGCATCGTCATCAACCCCGCGGCCTACTCCCACACGTCCGTCGCGATCCTGGACGCCCTCAACACCTGTGACGGCATGCCCGTGTTGGAGGTGCACATCTCCAACATCCACCAGCGCGAGGCGTTCCGGCACCACAGCTACGTGTCGCTGCGCGCCGACGGCGTCATCGCGGGGTGCGGTGTGCAGGGGTACGCGTTCGCGGTGGAGCGGGTGGCGGCGCTGGTCGCCGCCGGCCAGGCGTGACGCGTACCCCTTCGGGTCACCAGCCCCGCGCGCGCCATTCGGCGAGGTGCGGCCGCTCGGCGCCGAGCGTCGTGTCGCCGCCGTGGCCTGGGTAGACCCACGTCTCGTCCGGCAGCGTCCCGAAGATCTTCGTCTCCACGTCATCGATGAGGCTGGCGAAGGCGTTCGGGTCCTTCCACGTGTTGCCGACGCCGCCCGGGAAGAGGCAGTCGCCGGTGAACACGTGCGGGTGGCCGTGCGGGTCGTCGTAGACCAGCGCGATCGAGCCCGGGGTGTGGCCCACCAGGTGCCGCGCGGTCAGCGTGACGCGGCCGACCGTGATCGTGTCGCCGTCGTCGACCAGGACGTCCGTCGGGACGGGGATGCCGGTGGCGTCCTCGCGGCCCGCGTAGGTCCGCGCCCGGGTGGCCCCGACGACGGCGGACAGGGCCTGCCAGTGGTCGCCGTGCTGATGCGTGGTGACGACGGACGCGATGCCGTCGTCACCGATCAGCGTCAGCAGTGTCTCGGCGTCGTTCGCCGCGTCGATCAGCAGCTGCTCGCCGGTGGCCCGGCAGCGCAACAGGTAGGCGTTGTTGTCCATCGGCCCGACCGCGACCTTCGAAATCATCAGGTCCGGCAGCTCGTGCACATCCGCGGGCCCGCCGACCTTCACCGCTCCGCTGTACGTCATGTGCGCCAGCCTATAGCGGGGGCAGAGCGGGCAGGAGGCCCCCTTCGGCCGTGAGCGCGGTGCCGTCGCGGCGGCCGGCCAGCCAGCCGACCACGTCGGGCGCGGACCCGGAGACGGTGACCTCGGGAGTGCCCTGCCTGCCGGTGTCCCACGCGTGCGTGCCGTCCGTGATCCGGGTGGGCGGGACGTCGGGGTTCCCCGAGAAACGTGCCGTCAGGAACGCGATCTCACGCTGCACGAACTCCGTCGGCAGATCTTCGAGCTCGTACCCGATGCCGAGGTCGACGTGGTGCAGCTCGACCTCGACCCAGCGCCGGAAGGGCACCCGCGCCGCCGAGTCCGTGACGCCGTTGCGCAGCTCCACGGTGCGGGACCAGTCGGCGGGCCGCTCGCCCTCCGCCAGGAAGCGGGCCCCGCTCTCGCGCACGTCCGCCAGCTGCGCGTCCAGCGGCCGCGGGGCGTCCCGCTCGATGTCCGCGTCCCGGGCCTGCGCACTCTCGTACATCGGCCGCCCGGCGAGGACGTTCACCAGGGCGTCCGCGTTCCGGGCGATGTGGGCGAGGACGTGTCCGCGGCTCCAGCCGGGGAGCCGTGACGGCTCGGCAGTCGAATCGTTGTTCAGTTTCGCCGCTGCGCTGAGCAGCCGGTCGGTCGCGTCACGTACAGACGCCAGGTCGCGCACATGATCAATCATGCGGTCGACGATAGCTGCGCCACACGTTCGGGTGAAGGGCTCTCAGGACGGCCGCAAATCGAATACGCGTGCTATATGGTCGAGGGCGGCATCGGGCATTCTTGAAGGTCCGGGTTTGTTGTGCATGTGGAACCAGGGAAGCGGCCCGGCGTTGTCAGTGGCTCGCCCTAGTCTGTGAACGACGGGGGTTCTGCCCCCTGTCTCTTCTCTCAAGAAAGGTGCGGACCCGGCGTGGCCGACCGTCTCATCGTCCGTGGCGCGCGCGAGCACAATCTCAAGAACGTCTCGCTCGACCTCCCGCGCGACTCACTCATCGTTTTCACCGGACTCTCCGGGTCGGGCAAGTCCTCGCTCGCGTTCGACACGATCTTCGCCGAGGGCCAGCGGCGGTACGTGGAGTCCCTCTCCTCGTACGCCCGGCAGTTCCTCGGCCAGATGGACAAGCCGGACGTCGACTTCATCGAGGGCCTCTCGCCCGCGGTATCCATCGACCAGAAGTCGACGTCGCGCAACCCGCGCTCCACGGTCGGCACGATCACCGAGGTGTACGACTACCTGCGCCTGCTCTTCGCGCGCATCGGCAAGCCGCACTGTCCCGAGTGCGGCCGCCCGATCTCGCGGCAGTCGCCGCAGGCCATCGTCGACAAGGTCCTGGAGCTGCCCGAGGGCAGCCGCTTCCAGGTCCTCTCGCCGCTGGTGCGCGAGCGCAAGGGCGAGTTCGTCGACCTCTTCGCCGACCTCCAGACGAAGGGGTACTCCCGCGCGCGGGTCGACGGACAGACGATCCAGCTCTCCGAGCCGCCCACGCTCAAGAAGCAGGAGAAGCACACCATCGAGGTCGTCGTCGACCGCCTCACGGTGAAGGACTCCGCCAAGCGCCGCCTGACCGACTCCGTGGAGACGGCCCTCGGCCTCTCCGGCGGCATGGTCGTGCTCGACTTCGTCGACCTCCCCGAGGACGACCCCGAGCGCGAGCGGATGTACTCGGAGCACCTCTACTGCCCGTACGACGACCTGTCCTTCGAAGAGCTGGAGCCCCGCTCCTTCTCCTTCAACTCGCCCTTCGGCGCCTGCCCGGACTGCACCGGCATCGGCACGCGCATGGAGGTCGACCCCGAGCTGATCGTCCCGGACGAGGACAAGTCCCTCGACGAGGGCGCCATCCACCCCTGGTCGCACGGCCACACCAAGGAGTACTTCGGCCGGCTCGTCGGAGCCCTCGCCGACGCCCTCGGCTTCTCCACCGACATGCCCTGGGCCGGACTCCCGCAGCGCGCCAAGAAGGCCCTCCTCAACGGCCACAAGACGCAGATCGAGGTCCGCTACCGCAACCGGTACGGCCGCGAGCGGGTCTACACCACCGCCTTCGAAGGCGCCGTCCCCTTCGTCAAGCGCCGCCACAGCGAGGCCGAGAGCGACGCGAGCCGCGAGCGCTTCGAGGGGTACATGCGCGAGGTGCCCTGCCCCACCTGTGAGGGCACCCGCCTCAAGCCGATCGTCCTGGCCGTCACGGTCATGGGGAAGTCCATCGCCGAGGTCTCCGCGATGTCCATCAGCGACTGCGCGGACTTCCTCGCCGAGCTGCGGCTGGGCGCCCGCGACAAGAAGATCGCCGAGCGGGTCCTCAAGGAGGTCAACGAGCGCCTGCGGTTCCTGGTCGACGTCGGCCTGGACTACCTCTCGCTCAACCGTGCCGCGGGCACCCTCTCCGGAGGCGAGGCCCAGCGCATCCGCCTGGCCACGCAGATCGGCTCCGGCCTGGTCGGCGTCCTGTACGTCCTGGACGAGCCGTCGATCGGCCTGCACCAGCGCGACAACCACCGCCTGATCGAGACCCTCGTCCGCCTGCGCGACATGGGCAACACCCTCATCGTCGTCGAGCACGACGAGGACACGATCAAGGTCGCCGACTGGGTCGTCGACATCGGCCCCGGCGCGGGCGAGCACGGCGGCAAGGTCGTGCACAGCGGCTCCATGAAGGAGCTGCTCGGCAACGACAAGTCGATCACCGGGCAGTACCTGTCGGGCAAGAAGGCCATCCCGGTGCCCGACGTGCGCCGCCCGGCC
Source organism: Streptomyces venezuelae (assembly GCF_008642315.1). NCBI lineage: Bacteria > Bacillati > Actinomycetota > Actinomycetes > Kitasatosporales > Streptomycetaceae > Streptomyces > Streptomyces venezuelae. The sequence goes on from NZ_CP029192.1 coordinate 6,760,804, forward strand.
GACCCGTCCCGGCAGCTCACGGTGCACGGCGCCCGCGAGAACAACCTCCAGGACATCGACGTCTCCTTCCCGCTCGGCGTCCTCACCGCGGTCACGGGTGTCTCGGGCTCCGGCAAGTCGACGCTCGTGAACGACATCCTCTACACCCACCTGGCCCGCGAGCTGAACGGCGCCCGGTCCGTCCCCGGCCGCCACACGCGTGTGGACGGCGACGACCAGGTCGACAAGGTCGTGCACGTCGACCAGTCGCCCATCGGCCGCACCCCGCGGTCGAACCCGGCGACGTACACGGGAGTCTTCGACCACGTCCGCAGGCTCTTCGCGGAGACCACGGAGGCGAAGGTCCGGGGCTATCTGCCCGGCCGCTTCTCCTTCAACGTCAAGGGCGGCCGCTGCGAGAACTGCTCCGGCGACGGCACGATCAAGATCGAGATGAACTTCCTCCCGGATGTGTACGTGCCGTGCGAGGTCTGCCACGGCGCGCGCTACAACCGCGAGACGCTGGACGTGCACTACAAGGGCAAGTCCATCGCCGAGGTCCTCGACATGCCGATCGAAGAAGCGCTCGGCTTCTTCGAGGCCGTCCCCGCCATCGCCCGTCACCTGAAGACGCTCCACGACGTCGGCCTCGGGTACGTGCGCCTCGGGCAGTCGGCGCCCACGCTCTCCGGAGGCGAGGCCCAGCGCGTGAAGCTGGCGTCCGAACTCCAGAAGCGGTCCACGGGCCGGACCGTGTACGTGCTGGACGAGCCGACCACCGGTCTGCACTTCGAGGACATCAGCAAGCTGATCACGGTCCTCTCCGGCCTGGTCGACAAGGGCAACACGGTCATCGTCATCGAGCACAACCTCGACGTGATCAAGACGGCCGACTGGGTCGTCGACATGGGCCCCGAGGGCGGCAACGGCGGTGGTCTCGTCGTCGCCGAAGGCACGCCCGAGGAGGTCGCGGGGGTCCCGGCCAGCCACACCGGCAAGTTCCTGCGGGACATCATCGCGGCGGACCGGATCAGCGACGCGGTGCCCTCGCGGGGGCGCGGGGCGGCGAAGAAGGCTCCCGCGAAGAAGTCCGCCGCCAAGAAGGCCACCGCCAAGAAGGTGGTGGCGGCGAGCGCCACGGCCACGAAGAAGACGGCCACGGCCAGGACGGGTGCCGGGTCGGGTTCCGGTGCGGCCACGAAGAAGGCGGCCGCCGCAAAGTCGGCCGCCTCCGCCAAGCAGACCGTGGCCAAGAAGACGGTCGCCAAGAAGACCGCCGCTACGAAGACTGCCTCCACGAAGAAGGCCGTCGCGAAGAAGGCCACGCGGGCCCGCAAGGCCTGATCGGCGTCGGGCCACGGCCGACAGCGCTCCGCCCACCGCGGGCGGCGCCTCGCCGACGCCCCATCCGTACGACGCGCCCCGCCCCTCACCAAGGGCGGGGCGCGTCGTCGTACGCGGGGGGAGTGGCGGCCCGAACACTCCTTGTCCGGCAGCCCGTTCCATGGTCGGCTTGCCCCATGCCCGTACGCAGCGAACGCGCAGGCCACGTCACCACCATCGTGCTGTCCCGCCCCGCCGCGCGGAACGCTGTCGACGGGCCCACCGCCCGCGCGCTCGCCGACGCCTTCCGCGCCTTCGACGCCGACCCGCAGGCCTCCGTCGCCGTGCTGTGGGGCGAGGGCGGCACCTTCTGCGCGGGCGCGGACCTCAAGGCCATCGGCACCCCCGACGGCAACACGGTCACCGAGGACGGGGACGGCCCCATGGGCCCCACCCGGATGCGCCTGACGAAACCGGTGATCGCGGCGATCTCCGGCCACGCCGTCGCGGGCGGCCTCGAACTCGCCCTCTGGTGCGACCTGCGCGTCGCCGAAGAGGACGCCGTCCTCGGGGTGTTCTGCCGTCGCTGGGGCGTCCCGCTCATCGACGGCGGGACGGTGCGACTGCCCCGGCTGATCGGCGAGGGGCGCGCCCTCGACCTGATCCTGACCGGCCGCCCGGTGGGCGCCGCGGAGGCGCTCGGCATGGGCCTGGTCAACCGGACCGTGCCCACGGGAACCTCACGTGCCGCCGCCGAGCGCCTCGCCGCCGAGATCGCCGCGTTCCCGCAGACCTGCATGCGGCGTGACCGGCTCTCCCTGCTCGAACAGAGCGGTCTGCCCGAGGAGGAGGCGATGGCGGGCGAGCTGGCCCACGGCCTGCACTCCCTGGCCGACGCGGCACAAGGAGCGGCACGGTTCGCGGCGGGGGCGGGCCGGCACGGGTCGTTCAACGGGCGCTGACGGACACGGCTGCGCGGCCGACCGGGGTCCGCTCAGCCCAGTTCCGCCGCGTAAGGCGGCTCCGCGCCCGCCCGGGAGCACGTGAGTGCCGCCGCGCGCGCCGCGAACCGCAGCACGTCGGTCCAGCCCTCCGCGCCGAGACCGGCCAGCGCCCCGTCCGACAGCGCGTCCCGGGCGTGAAGGCCGTGCAGCAGCGCCGCGTTGACGGTGTCGCCCGCGCCGATCGTGTCGACGACGTCGACCTTCTCGCCGGGCACGCGCAGCTCCGTACCGTCCCGGGTGTACAGCGCCAGACCGTCCCCGCCGTGCGTGACCACCACGGCCGCGGGCCCGGCGGCCAGCCACTCGTGCGGAGTGCCGCCGAGCCACTCGGCGTCCTCCCGCGACAGCTTGAGCAGCGTCACCGACGGCAGCCAGCTCTTGAAGCGCGTGCGGTAGGCGTCCGCGTCGGGGATCAGACCGGCGCGGACGTTCGGGTCGAGTGCCGTGAAGACACCGCTCGCCGCCGCCCGCCGCATCAGCCCCTCGTACGCGCTCGCGCCCGGTTCAAGGACGAGCGAGCAGGTGCCGAACGACATCGCCCGCACCCCGTCGGGAAGGGAGCCGTGGTCGGGCGCTTCGAAGAGGCGGTCGGCCGTGCCCTCGACGTAGAAGGAGTACCCCGCCGAGCCGTCCGCGCCGATCGAGGCGACGGCGAGCGTCGTCGGCTCGGGACCGCGCTGCACGGACGTCACGTCGACGTCGGCCGCACGCAGCCCGTCCAGCAGCGCCTCGCCGAACGCGTCCCGGGAGACGCGTGAGCAGAAGGCCACGGGGGAGCCGAGCCGGCCGAGCGCCACGGCGGTGTTGTACGGGCCGCCGCCGAGGCGCGGCGCGAGCGCGGGCAGCCCCGCGCCTCCGTCCTCGCCGGCCCGCCGCGCACTGTCCGGCTCCCCGCCCGCGTCCTGCGGTACGAGGTCGATCAGGGCCTCTCCTGCGACGACAATCACGGGTCATTCCTCTCGGGCACCGTCCGGGTGGGCTCGCCGCGCCCAGGCTAGGCCGTCCGCGGGGCCGCGTGCGGAACCGGGCAGGACTCGGGCACGGTCGTGCCCGACCCGGTCGGAACCCGGTGCACCGGTATGGTCTGATCCGTCACCGATGCCCTCCTGACCTGTGGAGACACCATGTCCGGCACCCCCCACGCCCGCCGTACCGTGCTGCGGGCCGCCGCTCTCGCCCCGGCCGTCGGACTCGGGCTCACCGCCTGCTCGTCCGGCGACGGGTCGAACCGGTCGGCGCCGACCGCGCCGGTGGACCTCGGGAAGGCCGACGACGTGAAGGTGGGCGCGTCGAAGCTGTACAAGGACAGCAATGTCGTGGTCAGCCGGATCTCCGACGACGAGTACAAGGCGTACAGCACGATCTGCACCCACGCGCGCTGCCCCATCCAGAACCTGGAGGGGCACAAGCTGGTCTGCCAGTGTCACGGCAGCGAGTTCGACGCCACCAACGGCAAGGTGCTGCACGAGCCGGCCAACGAGCCGCTTCCCGAGGTGCCGGTGAAGGTGGCCAACGGCAAGATCATCGCGGGTCCGGTGAAGAAGGCGTAGGACCCCGTCGCGGCCGTGGGCCCGGGTTCACTCCCAGTCCCACGCGATTCCCAGGATCCCCGCCCGCACCTGCGGCTCGACCACGTGCACCGACCGGTGGTTGCCGCTCAGCGTCAGCTCCTGGCGGCCGCCGCGCGGGGCCGCGGCGGAGTGCTGGGTGAAGCGGTGGCAGCGTACGGGCAGCGCCGTCTCGTCGTACCGGATCTGCAGTGCGTACTGCCCGCCCGCGTAGGTGAAGCCGCGCATGTACTCAGTGGCGGCCCCGGCCGTGCCGTCCTCGAAGCCGTAGCCGAACAGATGCGTGTCGCCCGCGCGCAGCCGGGCGTCGAAGAGCAGCTCGGCGACCAGCACCCCCGTGCCCTTGTGCCAGCGCACCCTGCCCGTACGGCAGTTCTCCAGGGCGAGCACCCGGACGCGGTCGGGGGCGCACCCGGGATCGCCGTGGTGGATGGCCACGTAGCGGTCGACGCCGTCCCGGTGGGCGCGCACGATGTGCTGTGAATCGCGGCCGAGCATCTCGCGTTCCGCCCCGATCCGTACGCGTTCGTGGTGGCCGATCGTATGCAGTCCACCGTCGACCGGCGAGCCGAGGTCGGTCAGGAGGGAGCGCAGCACGTCGGACGCCTCCACCAGGGAGCGGTACGAGCGGGCGGCGGGCCTGGCCCGGTCGGCGCGCTCGGCCGGCCGCACGAGCAGCCTGATCAGTGACTCCTCCGGGAGCTGGAGGATCTCCTCCAGGGCGCGTACGGCGCGCAGGGACTCGGGGCGCTGCGGCCGGCGGGCGCCCTGCTGCCAGTAACTGAGGCTCGTCACCCCTACGTTGACGCCGTGCCGGACCAGATGGTGGCGTATGCGCTGCAGGGGCAGGCGCCGCGTGGCGATAGCGGTGCGCAGGGCGAGGTGGAAGGGACCGGTGCGCAGGGCGGCCTCCAGGTCCGCGGGCGCCTCGGGTCCGGGTTCCGCCGCGCGTGGTGTGCCGTGCCGCAAAACGGGCTCCTCTTGTGAACGTTCACATCTGCCGTTCCGGCGTTCGCGCCGGTGGGGGCGGGCTGCCAGGTGGACGCACGGCCCGCGTTCACATCCGTACGCCGCCGTTCACGGCCCAAGTAATTCCGCATTGAAGCGTGTTGACCTGCACCCGACAACACTTGATGCTCAATCGAAGCGTCCGGACGCGCTCCTCCAACCCCACCCGCACGGGAGGAACGCGATGCGCTCACCACACAGCAGGAGCGGCGGCGCCGGCAGACAGAGATGTCTTTCCGCGCTCGCCGTCGTCACGGCGGCCCTGTTCGCCGCGCCGGTGGCCACGGCCACGGCAGCCCCGCTCGACACCGCCCCCGCCACGTCGGCCGCGCCCGAGGCCCGCACGGCGAGCGGCACCACCACGGACTCCAGCACAGGCAAGAACGCCGCCGGTCCGTCCGTTCTCGCCGCCAAGCGGCTGAACATCACCATGCAGGCCCAGCAGAAGACCAACTGGTGCTGGGCCGCGGGCGGCAACACCATCGCGACCTACATGGGCCGCAACTACAGCCAGAACCAGTTCTGCAACGCCGCCTTCGGGCGGAACCAGAACACCGAGTGCCCCAACAACCAGGCCACCCTCGGCAACGTGCAGAACGGCCTGCGCTGGGCGGGCATCAACTCCGGCTCGTACGTCACCGGATGGCTGCGCTATCCGACCGTGAAGGCCGAGATCGACGCGGGCCGCCCGGTGGAGACCCGCATCCAGTGGTCCAACGGCGGCGGTCACATGCACGTCCTGTACGGCTACGACGACGCGAGCAGCTGGGTCTACTGGGGCGACCCCTGGCCCTCCAACGACCGCTACAACTGGGCCTCGCACGCCTGGTACGTCGACAACAACACCTTCTCCTGGACCCACTCGCTCTACCGGATCGGGGCGTGACAGCGATGACCCGTCACCTTTCCCACCCCCTGTCCGGCCGGCTGGTGAGAGCCGCGCTCGCGGGCACCGCCGCCACGCTGCTCCTCGGTCTGGCCGCCCCCGCGGCCTCCGCCGACACCCGCCCCGCCGCGCCCTCCGCCGCGTCCCGGGACGCCGCGCACCGGGCGGCGGAGGCGCCCGAGAACCTCGACACGCTCTCCCGCTTCTTCGCGAGGGAGGGAGCGGTCGCCAAGGCCGCGGCCGACCCGCGCGTCGAGGGCGGGACCGTGCCCGTGTACTACCTCTCCGCGGACTTCGTCGCGGGCAAGAAGGGCGCACCCATCGCCCGTATGGAGTTCCTCGCCAGCAAGGCGGTCTCCTCCGACGGCCAGGAGGCGTCCCTGTGGACCGTCCGGCAGGGCGGCGCCTGGCAGGTCGTGAACATCGCCACCGGAGACGACGAGACCCACTACGCGCGCGTGGGCGCGAAGAAGGCCCCCGGAGGCACCGTCTTCCACGAGCCGCAGATCAACGCCTGGTACGTCCTGGACGGCCGGGACGACGCCCACGCGCGCGTGCTGCCCCTCGACAAGGACGCGGTACGTGCCGTGGGCGCCAAGGGCACCTGGGTCGCCGCCTACCGCGAGCGCGTGCGGAAGGCGTACGCCGACAAGCTGCCGGGCTCCTCGTACGAGAAGTCGGGCAAGGCGGGCGGCTACGAGGAGCCCGCGCAGGGACCGAAGACGGACGACGGCGGGCCGGTCACGGTCGCCTCGTCGCTGGCGGGCGCGGGGGCACTGGTCGCCCTCGGCCTCTCCGGAGCCGCACTCGTCCGACGCCGCGGCGCCCGGCAGCGGGGCTGATCCGGGGGAGCGGCGGCCGGGACGCCGGCCGCCGCTCCGTACCGTCCGTTCGGACCACGGGACCGGCTTCAGCTCAGTGCGCTGCCCGCCCGCCACCGCTCCCAGTCCACGTTCCAGCCCCCGTACCCGTTGCCCGGCGCCACGGTCTCCTTGGAGCCGACGACCCGGACGATGTCGCCGGGGATCACCTCTGCGTAGAAGCGCCGCGCGGTCCCGTCGGTGGCCAGGCCTATGCAGCCGTGCGTGACGTTGCTTTCCCCGGCGGTGGCGTTCGCGTTCGGGTTCTCGTGCAGGTACGTGCCCGAAGTCGTCAGGTGCACCGCGTAGTTGTAGTAGTCCTTGTAGGCCTTTCCGTAGCCCACGGTCCGTGAGTCCATGAGGACCCGGGACTGCTTGTCGAGGACGACCATCGTGCCGTTCCAGGTGTCCATGCCCGGGGCGCCCGCGGTCACCTTCACCTCGCGCGTCCTGCCGTCCTTCACCACCTTCATGGTGTGCGTCCGGACGTCCACCGTGGCGACGAGCGAACGGCCCACGTCGAACGTCCGGGTGGTCCGCGAGCCCGCACGGACGGTGACCTTCGTGCCGGGCTTCCACGGCTCGCGCGGCCGGTAGTCGACGCGCTGGCCGTCGTGCAGGTTCCGGTCCTTCACCCAGCTCCACGACCCCGTCACGCCGGGGTCCGTCGTCACCTTCAGGCGCCGCTCGACCGCGGCCCGTTCCGCCTCCGGCACCGGACGGTCGAAGGTGAGCGATATCGGCATGCCTACGCCGACGGTCTGCCCGTCCGCGACGTTGACCCGCACGTTCTTGAGCGCGGCGGGATCCGGCGCGGGCCTCTTCGTGGGCTCCTGCCGGGCGGCCGCGCGGTCCGCCGAGGTCGGCGCGGGCTTCGGGTCCGACGCCCGGCCCTCGTCCGCCCCGCCCTGCGCGGAGCAGCCCGCGAGCGCGAGCGAACAGAGCACCGCGGCCCCCCACGCGCGCGTGGCGCGCCTCGTCGTCATTCCTGTGGTCATCGGTCCCCCTGGGCTGTGTTTCGATATACGCGACCTGTACGCACGGGAGAGGCGGCGGGTTGCACGCCAGGTGCGGGAATTTCCAGAACAGGTGATCCGGCGGGGCCGGACGGGGGCGCGGGGCATGACGGAGGACGAGTTCGACGCGTTCTACGCCGCTGCCTTCCCGCGTCTGGTCGGCCAGTTGTACGCGCTGACCGGTGACCACGGCGAGGCGCAGGACGTCGTCCAGGAGGCGTTCGTACGGGCCTGGGACCGCCGCCGGAGCTTCCTCGCCGACGAGGCCCCCGAGGCCTGGATCCGCACGGTCGCCATGCGCCTGGCCGTGAGCCGCTGGCGCCGGGCCAGGCGCTGGGTCGACCTGGTGCGCAGGAACCCGCCCGCCGATCGCGTCCCCGGTCCAGGACCCGAACACACGGCCCTCGTGCAGGCGCTGCGCACCCTCCCCGAGGCGCAGCGCACCGCGGTCGTCCTGCACCATCTGTGCGACCTGAGCGTCGAGCAGGTAGCCTCCGAGACCGGCTCGCCCGTCGGGACGGTCAAGGCCCGCCTCTCGCGCGGCCGGGCGGCGCTCGCCGCGCAGTTGTCCTGGTCGGACGCCGAGCCGGCGGGACGGGACGCGACCGGTGCCCGCGACGACGGCGACGGGCGGAGCGCGAAGGAGAGTGGCCGTGCCCGATGACCTGACCTCGGCGCTCCACGACCTGGCGGCCGACCGCGCGACGCCGCCGCCCGTGTCCGGCGCCGAGATCCGCCGCCGCGCCGTGCTGCGCGGACGCCGCCGCCGAGCCGCGGCCGCGGGAGCGACCCTCGCCACGGCGGCCGTGGCCGTGACCGTCGTCGCCGGACTCCTGACCGGCCCCGACGACGGCCCCCGGCCGCACAGGAAACCGGCCCCCGTCGCCACGGACAGCGCCCGCGCGCCCGCCGCCACCGTCGACCTGTCCCGGCACCGCATGACCCTCGAAGGACGGGAGCTGCCGGTCTCCGCGGGCACCTCCGCGCACCCGACCCCCACCGGCCGGATGACGGTCGTCGCCACGTACCCCAAGAAGCGCATGACAGGGGAGAACGTGAGCCTCGACGACTACGACCTGACGCTGCCCTGGGTCGTCGAACTGCGCACCCCCGACGGAGGCACCAACTACGTCGTCGCGCTGACCTACAACGAGAAGGCCCCGGGCCACATGGACGTCACCAAGGGCTGGATCGGCCTGCGCGAGGACGACGCCCGCACGTTCCACGAGAGCGTCGAACCCGGCGACGTGATCACCGTCCGCACCGGCCGTCCCGCTCGCTGACCCGTACTGTCAGCGGCCGCCAGTAGGCTGTCCGACATGGCCGACCCTTCCAGCTACCGCCCCAAGCCGGGACAGATCCCCGACGCCCCGGGGGTCTACAAATTCCGCGACGAGCACCGCCGGGTGATCTACGTCGGGAAGGCCAAGAGCCTGCGCCAGCGCCTGGCCAACTACTTCCAGGACCTGGCGGGCCTCCACCCGCGGACCCGCTCCATGGTGACGACGGCCGCCTCCGTCGAGTGGACGGTCGTCACCAACGAGGTCGAGGCGCTCCAGCTGGAGTACACCTGGATCAAGGAGTTCGACCCCCGGTTCAACGTCAAGTACCGCGACGACAAGAGCTATCCGTACCTCGCGGTGACGATGAACGAGCAGTTCCCGCGCGTGCAGGTGATGCGCGGCGCCAAGAAGAAAGGCGTGCGCTACTTCGGGCCCTACGGCCACGCGTGGGCGATCCGCGACACCGTCGACCTGCTCCTGCGCGCCTTCCCGGTCCGCACGTGCTCCGCGGGCGTGTTCAAGAACGCCACCCGCACCGGCCGCCCCTGCCTGCTCGGCTACATCGGCAAGTGCTCGGCGCCCTGCGTGGAGCGCGTCACGCCCGAGGAACACCGCGAACTCGCCGAGGACTTCTGCGACTTCATGGGCGGCCGCACGAACACGTACATCCGCCGTCTGGAGCGGCAGATGACGGAGGCGGCCGAGGAGATGGAGTACGAGCGGGCGGGACGCCTGCGCGACGACATCGAGGCCCTCAAGAAGGCCATGGAGAAGAGCGCCGTCGTCCTCGCCGACGCCACCGACGCCGACCTCATCGCCCTCGCCGAGGACGAGCTGGAGGCCGCCGTGCAGATCTTCCACGTCCGCGGCGGACGCGTGCGCGGCCAGCGCGGCTGGGTCACGGACAAGGTCGAGGCGGTCACCAGCGGCGACCTCGTCGAGCACGCCCTCCAGCAGCTGTACGGGGAGGAGCGCGGCGACGCCGTGCCCAAGGAGGTGCTCGTCCCCGCGCTGCCCGACCCCATAGAGCCCGTCCAGGAGTGGCTGACCGAGCGCCGCGGCGCCGGCGTCTCGCTGCGCATCCCGCAGCGCGGCGACAAGAAGGCCCTCATGGAGACCGTCGCGCGCAACGCGCAGCAGTCCCTCGTCCTGCACAAGACCAAGCGCGCCTCCGACCTCACCACGCGCTCGCGCGCGCTGGAGGAGATCGCCGCCGCCCTGGAGCTGGACAGTGTCCCGCTGCGCGTCGAGTGCTACGACATCTCGCACCTCCAGGGCGACGACGTCGTGGCGTCGATGGTCGTCTTCGAGGACGGCCTCGCCAGGAAGAGCGAGTACCGCCGCTTCCAGATAAAGGGCTTCGAGGGCCAGGACGACGTCCGCTCCATGCACGAGGTGATCACGCGCCGCTTCAAGCGCTACCTCGCCGAGAAGGAGCGGAGCGGGGAGTGGGTGGACGAGGAGACCGGTGAGGTCACCGACCTCGGACCCACCGAGGAGGACGGCCGCCCCAAGCGGTTCGCGTATCCGCCGCAGCTCGTCGTGGTCGACGGCGGGCAGCCGCAGGTCGCCGCCGCCAAGCGGGCCCTGGACGAGCTCGGCATCGACGACATCGCGGTGTGCGGCCTCGCCAAGCGCCTGGAGGAGGTCTGGGTCCCCGACGAGGACGACCCGGTCATCCTGCCGCGCACGAGCGAGGGCTTGTATCTGCTCCAGCGGGTACGTGACGAGGCGCACCGCTTCGCCATCACCTATCAGCGCACCAAGCGGGCCAAGCGCTTCAAGGCCGGACCGCTCGACGAGGTGCGCGGCCTCGGCGACGCCAGGAAACGGACGGTGATCAAGCACTTCGGTTCGGTGAAGCGGCTGCGGGCCGCGACGATCGACCAGATCTGCGAGGTGCCGGGAGTGGGCCGCAAGACGGCCGAGGCCATCGCGGTGGCACTCGCCCGGACGGCACCCGCCGCGCCCGCGGTCAACATGACCACCGGAGAGATCCTGGACGACGACGATCCGATCGACGCGGTCGAACAGGAACCGACCGCCGACGAGCCGATCCCCGACGAGCCGCTCGCCGTGGCCGAAGAGGACCGGGTGCCGCCCGCCGGGGCCGCGCCCGGGGAGAATGGGAGCGGGGAGCCCGTGACCGCGGGCACCCCGGAAGAACGACGGGGGCAGGAGACATGACCGAGCACGACGAAGGTGGAGAGCAAGTGAGTGCGGGCACGCCCATGGAGACGCCGGCCGTCCCGGACGCCGCGATTCCCGAGCTGGTGATCATCTCGGGCATGTCCGGCGCCGGACGCAGCACCGCCGCGAAGTGCCTGGAGGACCTCGGCTGGTTCGTGGTCGACAACCTGCCGCCCGCGCTGATCCCCACGATGGTGGAGCTCGGCGCCCGCTCGCAGGGCAACGTCGCCCGCATCGCGGTCGTCGTCGACGTGCGGGGCAGGCGGTTCTTCGACAACCTCCGCGAGTCCCTCGCCGAGCTGGAGTCGAAGAACGTCACCCGGCGCATCGTGTTCCTGGAGTCCTCCGACGAGGCCCTGGTCCGCCGCTTCGAGTCGGTCCGCCGCCCGCACCCGCTGCAGGGCGACGGCCGCATCGTCGACGGCATCGCGGCCGAGCGCGACCTGCTGCGCGAGCTGCGCGGCGACGCCGACCTGGTCATCGACACCTCCAGCCTGAACGTGCACGAGCTGCGCGCCAAGATGGACGCCTCGTTCGCCGGCGAGGAGGAGCCCGAGCTGCGGGCCACCGTCATGTCCTTCGGCTTCAAGTACGGTCTGCCGGTCGACGCCGACCTGGTCGTGGACATGCGCTTCCTGCCGAACCCCCACTGGGTCCCCGAGCTGCGCCAGTACACCGGCCTCAACGAAGAGGTGGCGGCGTACGTCTTCAACCAGCCCGGCGCCAAGGAGTTCCTCGACAGGTACGCGGAGATGCTCCAGCTCATCGCCGCGGGCTACCGCCGCGAGGGCAAGCGCTACGTGACGATCGCGGTCGGCTGCACCGGCGGCAAGCACCGTTCGGTCGCCATGTCGGAGAAGCTCGCGGCGCGCCTGGCGTCCGAGGGCGTGGAGACGGTCATCGTCCACCGGGACATGGGGCGCGAATGACCTCGTACCGCCGGAGCGTCCGCCTGAGCAGGCTGGGCCGCAAGAGGGGCACCCAGCCCAAGGTGGTCGCCCTCGGCGGTGGCATGGGCCTGTCCGCCTCGCTCGCCGCGCTGCGCCGCATCACCGGAGCGGGTGACCTCACCGCCGTCGTCACCGTCGCCGACGACGGCGGCTCAAGCGGCCGGCTCCGCGACGAGCTGGGCGTGCTGCCGCCCGGCGACCTGCGCAAGGCCCTCGCCGCGCTCTGCGGTGACGACGACTGGGGCCAGACCTGGTCCCGCGTCATCCAGCACCGCTTCCAGTCCAAGGGCGACCTGCACGAGCACGCGGTCGGCAATCTGCTGATCGTCGCCCTGTGGGAGCAGCTCGGCGACCATGTGCAGGCGCTCGACCTGGTCGGCAGGCTGCTCGGGGCGCAGGGCCGGGTGCTGCCGATGTCGGCCGTGCCGCTGGAGCTCCAGGCCCTGGTCAAGGGCCACGACCCGGAGCGGCCCGACGACGTGGACACCGTGGCCGGGCAGGCCACGGTCGCCCTGACGCCGGGCGAGGTCCAGTCCGTGCACGTCGTCCCGCACGACCCGCCGGCGGTCCCCGAAGCGGTCGCCGCCGTGCTCGACGCGGACTGGGTGGTCCTCGGTCCCGGCTCCTGGTTCTCCTCGGTGATCCCGCACCTGCTGGTCCCCGAACTGCTCGACGCGCTCACCGAGACGAAGGCCCGCAAGGTCCTCTCGCTCAACCTCGCGCCGCAACCGGGAGAAACCGAAGGGTTCTCTCCGCAGCGTCATTTGGAGGTTTTGGCCCGACACGCCCCTAAACTCGCCCTGGACGTGGTGCTGGCCGACGAGGCCGCCGTGCCCGACCGTGAGTCACTGACCGATGCCGCCAAGCGGCTCGGTGCCACGGTCGAGCTGGCGCCGGTGGCCCGGCCCGACGGGACTCCGAGGCACGACCCGGAGCTCCTGGCAGCCGCGTACGACCGTATTTTTCGGATGCATGGAAGGATCGGCCCATGGCGATGACGGCAGCGGTGAAGGACGAGATCTCCCGGCTCCCCGTCACCCGGACCTGCTGCAGAAAAGCAGAGGTCTCGGCGATCCTGCGGTTCGCGGGCGGCCTTCACCTGGTGAGCGGCCGCATCGTGATCGAGGCGGAGCTGGACACCGCGATGGCCGCCCGGCGGCTCAAGCGGGACATCCTGGAGATCTTCGGGCACAGCTCGGAGCTGATCGTGATGGCCCCCGGCGGCCTCAGGCGCGGCTCGCGCTATGTGGTCCGGGTCGTCGCGGGCGGCGACCAGCTGGCCCGCCAGACGGGTCTCGTCGACGGCCGCGGCCGTCCCATCCGGGGCCTGCCGCCGCAGGTGGTCTCGGGGGCCACCTGCGACGCGGAGGCGGCGTGGCGCGGCGCGTTCCTCGCCCACGGCTCGCTGACCGAGCCCGGCCGGTCCTCCTCCCTGGAGGTGACCTGCCCGGGTCCGGAGGCCGCGCTCGCGCTGGTCGGCGCCGCGCGCAGGCTGCAGATCGCGAGCAAGGCCCGCGAGGTGCGCGGCGTGGACCGCGTGGTCGTACGCGACGGAGACGCGATCGGCGCGCTGCTCACCCGTCTGGGTGCACACGAATCGGTGCTCGCCTGGGAGGAGCGGCGGATGCGCCGTGAGGTGCGGGCCACCGCCAACCGCCTCGCCAACTTCGACGACGCGAACCTGCGCCGCTCGGCCCGTGCGGCCGTCGCCGCGGGCGCCCGGGTGCAGCGCGCCCTGGAGATCCTCGGCGACGAGGTGCCTGAGCACCTCGCGGCCGCCGGACGCCTGCGCATGGAGCACAAGCAGGCCTCCCTGGAGGAGCTGGGCGCGCTCGCCGACCCGGCGCTGACCAAGGACGCCGTCGCGGGCCGCATCCGCCGCCTGCTCGCCATGGCCGACAAGCGCGCCCAGGACCTGGGCATTCCGGGTACGGAGTCCAACCTGAGCGAGGAGCTCGCGGACAACATGGCGGTCTGACCCGCCGCTCCCGTACGTCCCCCGAGCAGTCTCGTACACCTCGTGAGCCGCCGGTGTCCCACAGGACACCGGCGGCTTTCGCACGCCTCCACTCGCCGTATTGACATGATCATGCACTGTCACGAGCCTGGCATCCCGCACATCTGTGTCGGACAACCGCAAGGGGGGCTCATGAGACGAAGAGCGAGCGCGAGATCCGTTCTCGCCACCGGCGCACTGCTCCTAGGCGGCCTCGCCGCCGCACCGAACGCCCAGGCCGGCGGCCCGGGCAAGGCCCCGGCCGCCGACGACCCGGCGTCGGTGCAGGTCTACCAGGCAGAAGTCACCAAGAAGCAGATACCGATCCTCGTCGAGGCCGGCCAGGACGCCCACGAACTCGCAGGACAGACACCCGAGAGCGGCACCGCCCGCGTCGAGCTGTATCTGACCGAGGGCCAGGCCAAGGACATCGAGCGCAAGGGCGTCGAGCTCAGCGAGCACCAGGTGTCGGCGGCGACGCAGAAGCGGCTCAAGGCCGCGGGGGACGGCGTCTACCGGCCGTACAGCGGAAAGGGCGGTCTCCAGGAGGAGATCGTCAAGACCGGGCAGGCGAACCCCGGCATCACCAAGGTCGTCTCCATCGGCAAGACCCTCCAGGGCAAGGACATCCTCGCCCTGAAGCTCTCCAAGAACGCCAAGAAGTCCAAGGACGGCTCCAAGCCCTCCACGCTGTACATGTCCAACCAGCACGCGCGCGAGTGGATCACCCCCGAGATGACCCGCCGCCTGATGCACCACTATCTGGACAACTACGGCAAGGACAAGCGCATCACCAAGCTCGTGAACTCCACCGAGCTGTGGTTCGTGCTCTCCGCCAACCCCGACGGCTACGACTACACGCACGCCGCCGACGGCAACCGCCAGTGGCGCAAGAACCTGCGCGACGTCGACGGCGACGGCAAGATCGCGCCGGGCGACGGCGTCGACCTGAACCGCAACTTCGCCTACAAGTGGGGCTACGACAACGAGGGCTCGTCCCCCGAGCCGTCCTCCGAGACGTACCGCGGCACGGGCGCGATGTCCGAGCCCGAGACCAAGGCGCTCGACCGCTTCCAGAAGCGCATCGGCTTCACGTACGGCATCAACTACCACTCCGCGGCCGAACTGCTCCTCTACGGAGTGGGCTGGCAGGTCGCCACGCCGACCCCGGACGACGTGCTCTACCGGGCGCTGAACGGCACCCCGGAGAAGCCCGCCGTCCCCGGCTACCACCCGCAGGTGTCCTCCGAGCTCTACACCACCAACGGCGAGGCCGACGGGCACGCGGGCAACGTCAACGGCTTCTCGATGTTCACCCCGGAGATGTCCACCTGCCAGACCGCGTCGAACGTGGACCCCAATGACGCGTGGAAGCCCGAGGACTGCGGTTCGATCTTCACCTTCCCGGACGACGAGAAGCTGATCCAGCAGGAGTTCGCCAAGAACGTCCCGTTCGCGCTCGCCGTCGCCGAGACCGCACTCCACCCCGACCAGCCGGTCTCCGTCACCGGCATCGAGGCCCCCGACTTCACCCCCGACTCCTTCACCACCTCCTACGCCCGCGGAGGCGACCAGGAAGTCGCCGTCACCGCCCGCAAGTCGGTGCGCGACAAGGAGCTCAACTACCGCGTCAACGGCGGTCGCACGCACTCCATCGACGACGGCCTCAAGGCCTGGAAGGGCGGCGAGACCTACGGCGGCGAGGACAACCTCCACTTCGACGAGTACCGCGCCGAGATCGAGGACGCGCGCGTCGGCGACAAGGTCGAGGTGTGGTTCACCGGTCGTACGAAGAAGGGCCGCACCCAGAGCGAGCACTTCACCTACACCGTCGCCGAGCGCCCCAAGGCGAACACGCTCGTCGTCGCCGAGGAGGGCGCGACGGCCACCCAGACCCAGAAGTACGTCGACGCCATCAAGGCCAACGGACGCACCGCCGCCGTCTGGGACGTGGCCAAGCAGGGCGTACCGCACCCGCTCGGCGTCCTGTCGCACTTCTCCGCGGTCGTCCACTACACCGGCGACCCCGTCCCCGGCGCGCCCACCCAACTCGCCCTGCGCGACTACCTCAACGAGGGCGGCAAGCTCATCGAGTCCGGCGAGCGCACCGGCGGCAACGTCGACCTCGGCGAAGCCCTCACCGACGACTTCGCGCAGTACTACCTGGGCGCCTACCAGCGGCTCAACGCGCCGGGGGTCACCAGCTTCAAGGGGAGCGGCGCACTCTCCGGGGTGACCACGCCGCTCGCCGCCGCCGACACCAACCCGCTCGACAAGGCAGGCCGCTTCGCCGTCACCTCCGAGACGCTGCCCGCCGATCGGTTCCCGCAGTTCAAGAGTGCCGCGGCGGGGGACTACCCCGGCCTCACCAACCCGTACGCGCCCTTCGCGGGTCAGGGCATGGCCTCGGCCGTCCACGCCGACCAGGACTGGAAGCGGCTCACCCGCACCATCGACCTGACCGGCGTCACCGCGGCCGACGCGCCCGAGCTGCGTCTCGCCCTCAACTGGAACCTGGAGCCCGGCTACGACCACGGCCTCCTGGAGGCGCACACCACCGGAGCCGACGACTGGACGACGCTGCCCGACAAGAACGGCAACTCGTCCACCGCCGTCCCCGCCGAGTGCGAGGCGGGCTTCTTCGTCAACGGTCACCCGTTCCTGCGCCACTACCTGACGGTCGGCGCGACCGCCTGCACGGCGTCCGGCACCAGCGGCGCCTGGAACAGCTTCACCGGATCGTCCGGCGGCTGGAAACCCGTCGCCTTCGACCTCAGCCCCTACGCGGGCAAGAAGATCGAGGTGGCCCTCAGCTCCGTCACCGACCCCTCCACCGGAGGTCGCGGCCTCTTCGCCGACAACGCACAAATCGTCATCAACGGCAACGCCACGGAGACCGAGGGATTCGAGACCTCGCTCGGCACCTGGAGCGTCGCGCCGCCCCCGGCCGGAAGCCCCAATATCACAGGCGACTGGGCGCGGACCGGGGAGCTCTTCCGCTCCTTCGCGGCGGTCACAGCGCGTGACAGCGTGCTCCTCGGCTTCGGCTTCGAGCACGTGCCCACAGACGCCGGGAGGGCCGCTCTTATGGGCGCCTCCCTGGCACATCTGCGCAGCTGACACTGCGTAATCGGGACCTAGGACCCGGTGGCCCGTACCCCTACTGCGGGGTACGGGCCTTTGTGCCGCCAACGGCCCCTCTCGATGTCACCTCAGAGGCTTCAGAGAGGTAGGGTCGGAGGCGGTCGGGGACATCCCATACAACTCGCCGGCGTCTAAAACCGGCGTACCAACGAGGAGATCGGTTTCGTGACGATCCGCGTAGGCATCAACGGCTTTGGCCGCATCGGTCGCAACTACTTCCGCGCGCTGCTGGAGCAGGGTGCGGACATCGAGATCGTGGCTGTCAACGACCTGGGTGACACCGCGACCACGGCGCACCTGCTGAAGTACGACACCATTCTGGGCCGCCTCAAGGCCGAGGTGTCGCACACCGAGGACACCATCACCGTCGACGGCCACACCATCAAGGTGCTGTCCGAGCGCAACCCCGCCGACATCCCGTGGGGCCAGCTGGGCGTCGACGTGGTCGTCGAGTCCACCGGTATCTTCACCAAGAAGGCCGACGCCGAGAAGCACATCGCCGGCGGCGCCAAGAAGGTCCTCATCTCGGCTCCGGCCAAGGACGAGGACATCACGATCGTGATGGGCGTCAACCAGGACAAGTACGACGCGGCCAACCACCACGTCATCTCCAACGCCTCCTGCACCACCAACTGCGTGGCGCCGATGGCGAAGGTTCTCGACGAGAACTTCGGCATCGTCAAGGGCCTGATGACCACGGTCCACGCGTACACCAACGACCAGCGCATCCTGGACTTCCCGCACTCGGACCTGCGCCGCGCCCGCGCCGCCGCCGAGAACATCATTCCGACCACGACCGGTGCCGCGAAGGCCACCGCCCTGGTCCTGCCCCAGCTCAAGGGCAAGCTCGACGGCATCGCGATGCGCGTCCCGGTCCCGACCGGCTCCGCCACCGACCTGGTCGTCGAGCTGCAGCGCGAGGTCACCAAGGACGAGGTCAACGCCGCGTTCAAGAAGGCCGCCGACGACGGCGACCTGAAGGGCATCCTCTACTACACCGAGGACCCGATCGTGTCGTCCGACATCGTCAGCGACCCGGCGTCCTGCACCTTCGACTCCTCCCTGACCATGGTCCAGGAGGGCAAGACGGTGAAGATCCTCGGCTGGTACGACAACGAGTGGGGCTACTCGAACCGCCTCGTCGACCTCACCGTCTTCGTCGGCGGTCAGCTCTAGTCACCAGAGCAGGCACCAAGATGTGAGCACAGGGTCCGGACCGCGCAACGAGGCGCGCTCCGGGCCCTGTTGCGCGTCAGCCCACCCAAGGAGTCCAGTTCATGAAGACGATCGACGAACTTCTCGCCGAAGGAGTCGACGGCAAGCGGGTCTTCGTCCGCGCCGACCTCAACGTGCCGCTCGACGGCGCCACCATCACCGACGACGGCCGCATCCGCGCCGTCCTGCCGACCGTCAAGGCCCTCGCCGACGCGGGCGCCAAGGTGGTCGTGGCCTCGCACCTGGGCCGCCCCAAGGGCGCCCCGGACCCGGCCTTCTCGCTGCTGCCCGCCGCCGAGCGGCTCGGTGAACTCCTCGGCGCGCCCGTCGCGTTCGCGCAGGACACCGTCGGCCCCGCCGCGCACGACGCGGTGAACGGCCTGCAGCCCGGCCAGGTCGCCGTCGTCGAGAACCTCCGCTTCAACGCCGGCGAGACGTCCAAGGACGACGCCGAGCGCGGCGAGTTCGCCGATCAGCTGGCCGCCCTCGCCGATGTCTACGTGGGCGACGGTTTCGGCGCCGTGCACCGCAAGCACGCGTCCGTGTACGACCTGCCGGCGAAGCTCCCGCACTACGCGGGCTACCTGATCGCCACCGAGGTCGGCGTCCTCAAGAAGCTCACCGAGGACGTGAAGCGCCCGTACACCGTCATCCTCGGCGGCGCCAAGGTCTCCGACAAGCTCGCCGTCATCGACGAGCTGCTCGGCAAGGCCGACCGGCTCCTCATCGGCGGCGGCATGGCGTACACCTTCCTCAAGGCGAAGGGGTACGAGGTCGGCATCTCCCTCCTCCAGGAGGACCAGATCCCGACCGTCACGGAGTACATGGAGCGCGCCGAGAAGAACGGCGTCGAGCTCGTCCTCCCCGTCGACGTGCTGGTCTCCACGGACTTCCCCGACCTGAAGACGAAGGCCCCGGCCGACTTCAAGACGGTCGACGCGGACGGCATCCCCTCGGACATGGAGGGCCTGGACATCGGCCCCAAGACGCGGGAGCTCTTCGCCGAGAAGATCGCCGACGCCGAGACCGTGTTCTGGAACGGTCCGGTCGGCGTCGCCGAGCACCCCGACTACGCGAACGGCACCGCCGCGGTCGCGCGGGCGCTGCTCAACTGTGACGGCTTCACCGTGGTGGGCGGCGGCGACTCCGCCGCGGCCGTCCGTAACCTGGGCTTCGACGAAAACGCATTCGGCCACATCTCGACCGGCGGCGGCGCCTCCCTCGAATACCTCGAGGGCAAGACGCTCCCCGGCCTCGCCGCACTGGAGAACTGACACCTGATGACTACGCGTACCCCGCTGATGGCGGGCAACTGGAAGATGAACCTCAACCACCTCGAGGCCATCGCCCACGTCCAGAAGCTCGCCTTCGCCCTGGCGGACAAGGACTACGAGGCCTGCGAGGTCGCCGTCCTGCCGCCCTTCACCGATCTGCGCTCCGTGCAGACCCTGGTCGACGGCGACAAGCTCAAGATCAAGTACGGCGCCCAGGACATCTCGGCGCAGGACTCCGGTGCCTACACCGGCGAGATCTCGGGCCCGATGCTGGCGAAGCTGAAGTGCACCTACGTCGCCGTGGGCCACTCCGAGCGCCGCCAGTACCACAACGAGACCGACGAGATCTGCAACGCCAAGGTGAAGGCCGCGTACAAGCACGGCCTGACCCCGATCCTCTGCGTCGGCGAGGGCCTGGACATCCGCAAGGCAGGACAGCAGGTCCAGTACACGCTGAACCAGCTCGACGGCGGCCTGAAGGACGTCCCGGCCGAGCAGGCCGAGACCATCGTCATCGCCTACGAGCCGGTCTGGGCCATCGGCACCGGCGAGGTCGCGACCCCCGAGGACGCGCAGGAGGTCTGCGGCGCGATCCGCCGCCGCCTCGCCGAGCTGTACTCGCAGGAGCTCGCCGACAAGGTCCGCATCCAGTACGGCGGCTCGGTGAAGGCGAAGAACGTCGCCGACATCATGGCGCAGCCCGACGTGGACGGCGCCCTCGTCGGCGGTGCGGCGCTGGACTCGGACGAGTTCGTCAAGATCGTTCGCTTCGGCGACCAGTGAGTATGCGCTAGCGGCGTTACGTCGTACCCTGACGGGGGTCGGAGCCAGCCTTCGGCCCCCGTCGTCGATTCAAGATCCGAGGAAGTTGGTCCAGCCGTGGTTATGGGGTTCTCGATCGCCCTGATCGTCTTCAGTGCTCTGATGATGTTGCTGGTGCTGATGCACAAGGGCAAGGGCGGCGGTCTTTCCGACATGTTCGGTGGCGGCATGCAGTCGTCCGTCGGCGGTTCCTCCGTCGCGGAGCGCAACCTCGACCGCATCACGGTCGTGGTCGGTCTGCTGTGGTTCGCGTGCATTGTCGCGCTCGGCCTTCTGATGAAGGCGAACAACTAGC
Organism: Streptomyces venezuelae; assembly: GCF_008642315.1. Taxonomy (NCBI): domain Bacteria; kingdom Bacillati; phylum Actinomycetota; class Actinomycetes; order Kitasatosporales; family Streptomycetaceae; genus Streptomyces; species Streptomyces venezuelae. The sequence goes on from NZ_CP029192.1 coordinate 6,781,617, forward strand.
GTCAGCCACTGGTCGCTTGTCCGGTGCGAGCCCGCGTGTGCGGCTTATCATGGGGCTTGCGTCCGGGGGTGGGGTGTAACTCCCAACACTGGACGCGCGTTGGGCCTTACGTAAACTGAGGCGCCCGCAGCAGCACCATCACGCAGGGAGTTACGACCGTGGCAAGTGGCAACGCGATCCGAGGAAGTCGGGTCGGGGCGGGGCCGATGGGCGAGGCCGAGCGCGGTGAGTCCGCGCCGCGACTGCGCATCTCCTTCTGGTGCTCCAACGGGCACGAGACGCAGCCGAGCTTCGCCAGCGACGCGCAGGTCCCCGATACGTGGGACTGTCCCCGCTGCGGCTTTCCGGCAGGTCAGGACCGGGACAACCCGCCGGACCCGCCGCGCACCGAGCCGTACAAGACGCACCTGGCGTATGTACGCGAGCGGCGCAGCGACGCGGACGGGGAGGCCATCCTCGCGGAAGCGCTCGCCAAACTGCGGGGCGAGATCTAGCACTTGAATACGACAAGGGAACCGGCCGGACGCCGATAAGTGTCCGGCCGGTTTCCCGTTCTTGCACCTTTCCGGCACGTGTGCGGAGAGACAGTTTCGGACATCTCATCCCGCTCCCTGATCGATTAGGTTGGAGGGTGCAGCGGGGCAATTAACGTACGCGCGTACGAGAGAAGGCTGAAGTCCGAGATGAACGCAGAAAGCCGCGCCAGGCTCGACCGGATTCCCGAGTGGACGGCGCTCACCGAGCACCGTGACCGGCTGGGGGAGGTGCAGCTGCGAGAGCTCTTCGCCGCGGATCCGGCGCGCGGCACGGCGTACACCCTCCAGGTCGGCGACCTGCACATCGACTACTCCAAGCACCTCGTCACCGACGAGACGCTGACGCTCCTGCGCGACCTCGCGGCCGCGACCGACGTCTTCGGGCTGCGGGACGCCATGTTCCGCGGCGAGAAGATCAACACCACCGAGGACCGGGCCGTCCTGCACGCGGCGCTGCGCGCGCCGCGGGACGCCGACATCGAGGTCGACGGCGAGAATGTCGTGCCCGCCGTGCACGCTGTCCTCGACAAGATGAGCGCCTTCTCGGAGAAGGTCCGCTCCGGCGAGTGGACCGGCCACACCGGCAAGCGCATCAAGAACGTCGTCAACATCGGCATCGGCGGCTCCGACCTCGGTCCCGCCATGGCGTACGAGGCGCTGCGCTCCTTCACCGACCGCGGCCTCACGGTCCGCTTCGTGTCGAACGTGGACGGCGCCGACCTGCACGAGGCCGTGCGGGACCTGGACGCCGCCGAGACGCTGTTCATCATCGCCTCGAAGACGTTCACGACCATCGAGACGATCACCAACGCCACCTCCGCGCGCGACTGGCTGCTCACCGAGCTGAAGGCCGGCCAGGACGCCGTCGCCAAGCACTTCGTGGCCCTGTCGACCAACGCCGAGAAGGTCTCCGACTTCGGCATCGACACGGACAACATGTTCGAGTTCTGGGACTGGGTCGGCGGCCGTTACTCGTACGACTCGGCGATCGGTCTCTCCCTGATGATCGCCATCGGGCCCGACCGCTTCCGCGAGATGCTCGACGGCTTCCACCTCGTCGACGAGCACTTCCGCACGGCGCCCGCCGAGTCCAACGTGCCGCTCCTCATGGGTCTGTTGGGCATCTGGTACGGCAACTTCCACGACGCGCAGTCGCACGCCGTGCTGCCGTACTCGCACTACCTCTCCAAGTTCACCGCGTACCTCCAGCAGCTGGACATGGAGTCCAACGGCAAGTACGTCGACCGGGACGGCAAGGAGGTCGACTGGCAGACGGGCCCGGTCGTCTGGGGCACGCCCGGCACCAACGGCCAGCACGCCTACTACCAACTCATCCATCAGGGAACGAAGTTGATCCCGGCGGACTTCATCGGCTTCGCCGAGCCGGTCGCCGATCTGCTGCCCGGCCTGGTCGCCCAGCACGACCTGCTCATGGCCAACTTCTTCGCGCAGACCCAGGCGCTCGCGTTCGGCAAGACGCCGGACGAGGTGCG